>JACQZJ010000153.1 GCA_016213895.1 Planctomycetota bacterium
CGGGCCGCAGCCCGAAAGCTCGTGACGATCGGCGCCTGCGCGACCGCGGGCGGGATCCAGGCGCTCCGGAACTTCCGCGACGTCGCCGAGCTCGCCTCGATCGTCTACGCGACGCCGGCGACGATCGAGGCGCTCGCGACCTCGACGGCCATCGCCGACCACGTGCCCGTGGACTTCGAGCTCCGCGGCTGCCCCATCGACAAGCGGCAGCTCCTCGAGGTCGCTGCCATCGGGTGAGATCATGAACAGGCGCTCGAAGCGGCTCCAGCTCTGCCGGCTCGAGCGGAACAGGATCTTGTTCTTCAGCGGGTGCCAGCCCACGACCGCGTCCTCGAGCGGGTGCCAGGTCACGCGCGTGACGTTTCCGCCGTGCGCGTCCATGACGTACACGTCCGTGTTGCCGTCGTAGTCGCCGGAGAAGGCGATGAGCGACCCGTCAGGCGAGAAGTGCGGATAGCGCTCCTGGCCGTCGTCGAAGGTGAGACGCGTGGCCACGCCCCCGGCGACCGGCGCCTTCCACAGGTCCTCCCCGTACGTGAAGACGACGGTGTCGCCGTGCACGTCGGGAAAGCGCAGTAGCGGCCGCTGCTCGGCGGCGCGCGCGCTCGGTGAGAACAGAAACGCCAGGGACAAGACGGCAAACGACGTCATCAGCTTCATGATCGACCTCTCGCGCGGCGCGGGATTCCAGTCCGGGCGCGGACGCGGCGCCAGGCTACGCCGCGGCCGCGGGTGCAGCAAGCCGCGCAGCTCCTGCGCGGCATCCCCCTGCTACGCGCGAAGGAGACGGGTGGTAGCGAAGTGGAGAGAACTCACGACCCGCGGCTGCGGCGCTGCGCCATGCTATTCTGCCCGCTCGTCAACCCGAGGGTCGAGGAGTGCCACTCCCGCCAACGAACCAGCTTGACACGGACGGCGCGGCGCGGGAGGCGCACGCGGGCTCCCTCGCCCTGACGCGTTCGCAGCTGCAGATCTGGATCGAGCGGCGCCTGCACGCGGGCCTGCCGCTGCACAACATCGTCCACACGGCGGCCCCCGCGGGCCCGATCGACGAGGCCTGCTTCCAGAGCGCGTTCCAGGCGCTGCTCGAGGACACGGACGCGCTGCGCACGGTCATCGCCGAGGAGGGAGGCATCCCGCGCCAGCGCGTGCTGCCCGCTCCCGCGGCCGAGCTGGAGCTGATCGACCTCGCGGCGCGCGAGCGCCCGCACGCGGCCCTGGCGGAGTGGCTGAAGGAGCGCCGCGCCCGCCCCCTGGATCCGGCGACCCGCTGCTTCGACTCGGCCCTGCTGCGGCTCGCGCCAGGGCGCTGCGCCTGGTACCTGAACGTGCACCACATCGTGTCCGATGGCTGGTCCACCCAGCTCCTCATGCAGCGCATGGGCGACCTGTACGAGAAGGCGCGCCAGGGCGCCTTGAGGGGCAGGCCCGCGCCGCCCCGCTACCAGGACTGCGTGCGCGAGCAGCTCCGGCGCGAGGAGTCGCGCGCCGCCCTGGCGGACCGCCAGTACTGGGAGGAGAAGCTGGCGGCCGCGCCCGCGGCCGCGTCCCTCTACGGGCGCGCGCCCTTTCCCGCGGGCATCGACATGGTGTGCGAGCTGCGCCGCCTGGGGCGGGCGCGCACGCGCCGCCTCGAGGCCCTCGCCGCCGATCCGCGCCTGCGCGCGCGCTCCCGCGATCAGGCCCTGGCCACCCTCCTCCTCGCCGCGTTCGCCCTCTTCCTGCGGAAGGTCAGCGGCGCCCCCGAGATCAGCGTCGGCGTGCCGCTCATGAACCGGCGCTCCGCGGCGGAGCGCGCCACCGCCGGTCTTTTCATGTGCGTGCTGCCGCTCAAGATCGCGATCGAGCCGCGGGACACGTTCCTCTCGCTCTTCCAGCGCATCGCCGAGCGGCAGCAGGACGCCGCCGCCCACCGCCTGCACGTGCCCGGCAACCACCACGGCCACGTCTTCCAGGTCGACTTCAACTTCCACAACACGGCCCACCCCCCGCTCTGCGGCTGGCCGACGCGCCACAAGTGGTTCCGCACGGACCACGCGATGGCCCTCTCCCTGCAGGTGCGCGGCACGCGCTCGCAGGGCCTGCTGCTGCAGTGCGACTTTTCCGCCGAGCTCTTCTCGGCCGCGGAGCGCGAGCGCGCGACGCGCCACTACCTGAACGCGATCGACGCCCTGCTCGATGATCCAGCGCGCCCGGTGGAAGGCGTCAACCTGCTCGAACGGCGCGAGATGGCCCTCCTCGACGGCTTCCAGCGCGGCCCCGCGCTGCCGCTGGCGCAAGACTGCCTCTCTTCCCTGTTCGCGCTGCAGGCGCGCCAGCGGCCGCAGGCGCCCGCGCTCCTCGACGGCGACGGGGGCGTGACGTACGCTGAGCTGGAGCGGAAGAGCCTGCGGATCGCCGCGCGCCTCGCCAGGCTGGGGCTGCGGCCCGAGGACCGCGTCGGCCTGTTCCTCGAGCGCTCGGTCGACCAAGTCGCGGCCCTGCTCGCCGTGCTCGCCGCCGGCGGCTGCTTCGTGCCGCTCGACCCCGCCTACCCGGAGGAGCGCCTGCGCTGGATGGCCGAAGACGCCGGAGTGCGCGCCATCATCACCCGCGAAGGGCTCTGCTCGCGCCTGCCCGCCGGCCAGGCCCTGCTGCTCTTCGCCGACGACCCGTCCCTGGCGGGCGAAGCCCCTGCCGCCGCGCCGCCGGCGCCCGCGCGCCTGGACTCCGCCGTCTATTTGCTCCACACCTCCGGTTCGACGGGCCGGCCCAAGGGCGTGCTCGGCACGCAGCGCGGCGTGGTCAACCGCCTGCGTTGGATGTGGTCCGCCTATCCTCTCCAGCCCGGAGAGGTCTGCTGCCTGAAGACGTCCCTCTCCTTCGTCGACTCGGTCTGGGAGGTCCTCGGGCCGCTGCTGCAGGGCGTGCCGGCACTCGTCATCCCCGAGGAGGAGGCGCGCGACGCACGCCTGCTCGTGGCCGCGCTCGCGCGCCACCGGGTGACGCGCATCACCCTCGTGCCGTCGCTGCTCGCGAGCATGCTCGCGCTGTTCGAGGACCTCGGTGCGCGCCTGCCCGACCTGCGCGTGTGGACCTCGAGCGGCGAGGCGCTCCCCTCCGAGCTGGCCGCGCGCTTCCACGAGCGCGTGCCCGGGCGCGTGCTCCTCAACCTCTACGGCTCGTCCGAGGTCGCGGCCGACGTGACCTGCCACGAGGTGCGGCCGGAGACGCTCGTTGCCGGCGCGCGCGTGCCCGCGGGCAGGCCGATCGCCAACACCACGATCCGCGTCCTCGACGAGGCGGGCCTGCCCGCGCCGCTCGGCGTGCCGGGCGAGGTGAGCGTGAGCGGCGCCGGCCTCGCGCGCGGCTACCACGAGCGGCCCGAGGACACGGCGCGGCGCTTCGTCGAGCATGTCGCGGACGCGGGCACGCCCGAGCGCTTGTTCCGGAGCGGCGACATTGGCCGCTGGCGGGCCGACGGCCTGCTCGAGCTGCTCGGCCGCCAGGACGCCCAGGTCAAGATCCGCGGCCAGCGCGTCGAGCCGGCCGAGGTCGAGGCGGCGCTCCGCCGCGACCCCGCGGTGCGCGAGGCGGCCGTGGGCGCGCGCTTGCGCGAGGACGGCGCGGCCGAGCTGGTCGCCTGCGTGGTGCCCGCCGACCCGGCGGCCTTCTCGGCCCGCGACCTGCGCGCCGAGCTCCTGCGCCTCCTGCCCTCCTTCATGGTGCCCGCCGCCGTGCTGCGCGTGCGCGCGCTGCCGCGCCTGCCAAACGGCAAGCTCGACCGCCTGAGCCTGCCGCTCGCCGCGGCCGGCAGCGAGGCCGAGCGGCGCGCGGCGCCGCCCGAGAACGCGGAGCAGCGCGCCCTGCTCGCGGTCTTCGAGCGCTTCCTGGACGCGCGGCCGCTCGGCGTCGAGGACAGCTTCTTCGAACTCGGCGGCGACTCGATCGCCGCGGTCGAGGCGCTCGCCGAGATGGAGAAGGCGCTCGGGCGTCAGATCAGCCTCGAGATCCTGTTCCGGCACGAGACCGCGCGCGGGATCGCGCGGGCGCTCCTCGGCGAGGAAGGAGCCGCGGCGGAAAGCGGGTCGTGCGTCGTCCCGCTGCGGCGGAGCGGAACGCTGCCGCCCTTCTTCTGCGTGCCAGCTGCCGCGAGCAGCGCCTCCCCCCTCGCCCTGCTGGCCCGGCACCTCGGGCCGGATCAGCCCTTCTTCGCGTTTTGCCACCGAGGCCTGGCGGACGGAGAGAAGCCCCACTCCCGCGTCGAGGAGATGGCGCAGCACTACATCGGCGGCATGAAGACGGTCCAGGCGCAAGGACCCTACCGCATCGGCGGGCGCTGCTTCGGCGGCCTCGTGGCCTTCGAGATGGCGCGGCAGCTCTGCGCGCGAGGAGAGGAAGTGGCGCGCCTCGTCGTACTGGACACGCTCCGCCCGCCGGGCGTGGCCGCGCCGCGCGGCACGGGGCCGCGAGCGTGGCTCGCGCGCCGGCTGCGAGGAGCCGGCAAGGCATGGCAGGCGCTCCTGCACGAGGAAGGCGAGGGGGACGCGAGCCCGGGATCGCGGCGCCAGGAGGAGGTGCGCCGCGCCCACGTGCGCGCGCGCAACCGGTACGGCTCCGCCGTCTATCCCGGCAAGGTCGTCCTGTTCCGCTCCGGGCAGCGCGGGCAGGTCAGCTACGTGCAGGGCCGCTGGTCCGAGTGCGCCCTGGAGGGCGTGGAAAGCCACGTCTTCCGCTGCGCCCACGAGGAGCTGCTCAGGGAGCCCGTCATCCGGGAGGTGGCGCGGCGCCTCGCGAGCGTGCTGGCGTGAGGCGGCGGGCCTCAGAGCGTGAGCGAGAATCCGGGGAGGGGAGGGGGAGTGGGAGGAGCGATCGCGGTCGTTTGCGATGCTCTCCGGGGACGGGTGCGCGCCTTCCGGTGCATTGTGTGCGCGACGAATGATGGGTGGCGTGCAGGCGGCGGAGGCGATGCGGGCGGATCTGCGCGGCGAAGGAACGCGCGGTGTGAAGGCAACGGCGGCGCGGCCGTCCCCTCCGCTCGGGAAACGCCGCTCCGCTCCCTCTCCGTGCCGCCCCGATGCTCGCGGTCGAGGCGGCTCGCTTCGTTTCAACTCACTTGCGGTAGGCGCTCGCGGGCAGGAGCCCGCTCCCGCCCCGGAATGGATGCACCGCGCGAAGACGCGCGGTGCGCGGCTGGACGATTGGTGTCCACGCTCTCAATCCTCGCGCAGCCGGCGCGCCAGCCCCCTGAGCCGGTTCTTCAGGCTGACGACGTGAAAAGGCAGCCCGCGCACGCCGTAGAGGTCCATGCCGCCCTTGACCGGATCCCGGCGCGGGTCGAGGGCCTGGCGCAGGATGCGCTCCGGCTTCATCTTGTACGGCGCGGCGGTCGCCTTGCCGAGCGTGAAGCCCTGGCCGGCCAGGAAGCCGAGCAAGTCCGCGGGCAAGCAGCCGCGCAGCGCATACGGCCAGAACTCGAGAAGCAGGGCGCAGCGCGGGCTCGCGTCCAGCACGCGCCGCATGCCCTGGAAGGCGTGCCACTCCGATCCCTGCGTGTCGATCTTGAAGAACCGCACCGGGCCCTGGACCAGCTCGTCCACCGGCACGATCTCGATCTCGATCAGCTCGCCGTCGCCCATGTCGCGCGGCCGGGAGCCGTCGCGCTCAACCACGCGGTTGTCGCCGAAATTCCGCGCGCCGATGGCGATGCGCGCCGTGCCGCGCGCCGCGCCCGCGGCGCAGCGGTGGAGCGTCCCGCGGCCGCCGCCGACCGCCATCGCGCGTCGCATGTTCCGCTCGGCGAGGTCGGCGATGCCCGGGACGGGCTCGAACGCGTGCACCTCGGCGCCGGCGAGGATGGCCTGCACCGCGAACCAGCCCACGTTCGCCCCGAGGTCGACCACCTTCGACCCCTTGGCCACGTGCCTGCGGAAGAGAAAGGTCTCGTCCTCGGCCCAGCTTCCCCGCTCGATGGCCGGACCGATGATCGAGTCGCCTTCCAGCACCTCGAAGTCCAGTCCCAGCGAGGGGATGCGCACCGTCTTCGACTTGAAGCTCATGACGACCCGGGGCGAGGCCCGCGCGGAACCAGGGAAAGGGGGCACTCTACGGCTTCCCGGCCCGGGACGCCAACGCTGCCGCGCGCGAGGCGCCTGGCGAGAGCGCACTCCGGAAAACAGCCGGGACCACGCCTTGACGGCCGCGCGCGGCCGCCGTAACATGCCCGGTTCGCGACGACTGCGTCAAACGGACGATGCTGGAGGCCTTCATGGCCAGGAAATCCAAGGGCAAGCGCGAGTGGGTCTGGCTCGAGTGCACCGAGACCGGAGACCTGAACTACCGCACCCAGATGAGCGTGATGGGCGGGCTGCCGGAGAAGTTCAAGGGAACGGGCGCCGGCCTGAAGAAGTACAGCCCGCGCCTGCGCAAGCACACCCTCCACAAGGTCAAGCGCAGCTGATGTCGGTCCGGATCGACATCGCCTACCGGGGAGACCTGCATACCGAGGCGGTCCACGGACCGTCCTCCTCGGTGATCATCACCGACGCCCCGGCGGACAACCACGGCAAGGGCGAGGCCTTCTCGCCCACTGACCTGGTCGCCGCCGCCCTCGGCTCGTGCATCATCACGATCATGGGAATCGCCGCTCAGCAGCGTGGCTTGAACATCGACGGCACGACCGCGACCGTCGTCAAGGAGATGGCCGAGAAGCCGGGACGCCGCATCCGGCGCCTGGACGTGACGATCTCCCTGCCCCGCTCCTTCGCCGAACGCGAGCGCCAGATCCTGGAGCACGCGGCGCACGCCTGCCCCGTCCACGACAGCCTGCACCCCGAGGTCGAGGTGCTCGTCAAGTTCGAGTACCCCGCCTAGCATCCCCGCCACGCGGCGAGCCCGCGCGCGTCCGCGGCGGCCCTCAGAAGCGCATGATCAGCGCCGCGGGATTGGTCAGGACGGCCGCTCCGGGTACGAGCGTGCTGGCGACACCCGGGAATCCGGCCTGCGCCTGCAGGCAGAGTCCCTCGAAGCCGAGAGCGCTCGGCAGCGCGATCACGACGCTGCTCGGCGTGGTGGCCGCCCACACCGCGCACGGCGCGGCCGGGTTCGGCCACAGCAGGTCCTCGAAGGACGGCACGGCGGTCGGGTTCCAGGAGAGCGACGCGATCACGATCCCGCTCAGGCCGGGCGCGCCGAGCAGGCGCAGCACCCGGCTCTGGCCGGGAACGTCGCTCCCGGTGAGATAGAGATACGGCTCGGCGACCGGTGCCTGCTGCACCGTGCCTGCGCCGCCGATGCCGGAAGGCAGGGAGGCGCCGCTCCAGACGACCGTCGCACCCGCCGCCACGAAGATCGACTTACCCGGCGTCGCGCCGCAGCAGGTGGAGTAGAAACCGCCCTCGAGGGCGTCGGTCGGCGCCCCACGCACCAGGACGGTCCCGTTGTCGACACGCAGTCCGTCGCCGGCGCGGCCGTCGGTCGTCCCTATTCCCGCGTCGCCGCCGACCAGCGTGCTGGCCACGATCGTGACGAAGCCGCCTGACCGAACCAGAACGCCAGCCCCGCCGTCGCCGCCGAAGCCGCCGAACGGGCTCCCCTGCTCGCCGGCACCGCCCTCGACATCGCAGAGCATGACGAACGCCTTGCCCGCGTTGAACTCGACGCCCGCGTCACCGTCTACGTAGCTCCTCACCTTCGTGCGCGACAGAAGGAAGGCGCCGCATCCCTTGACCTGGAAGTCGCCCTGCGTGACCTCGCAGTCATCCACCAGCGCCCGGCTCACGACGTCCTCTACCGTCAGGCTCTCGAGTTCCAGGCCGGCGATGGTCACGGCCGGCGCGCCGAGAACGTACGACTTCTGCAGCACCTTGGGCCGGGCGCCGCTCGCCGGGCCGAGGATCGAGAGCCGCTTGCCAACGACCACGAAGGGGCCGTAGCTTCCCGGCTCGACCAAGAGGACGTCGCCGGTCTGCGCCTGAAACACGGCGGAGGCGATCGAGGGGAAGTCGGCGGGGCCGTCGTCGTCGACCGTCCACGTAGCCGGAGCCCCCAGGAAAAGCGCCAGGAAGATCGTCGCACCACACATGCCAGTGGTCCTCCGCCTACCGTCAAGGAACGGTCACCTCGAGCCCGTTCGAAGCCGCCGCCCCGATGGGAGAGGCCGCGTCGAGCACGAACGCCTGCATGGTGATCTTGCCCGGCGCGAGCGCCGGCGGCAGCGTCGCGTCGAGCTGCGCCTCCCCTTCCCCGGGCTGGGAGCCTGCGAGCACCAGCGGGAGCGCGGCAAGAACCGGCTGGAGCAGAAGGGTGCAGCCGCCGCCCGCGGGAAGAGACGCGGGAGCCACGCCGATCAGGAGAAGGGCCGGAGCCCCGCCCGCGCCGCCGGTCAGGCGAAAGTGCACGGACCCGGCCGCCATGGGACAGCCATCGAGGTCGATGGCCGGAATGAAGCCGCCGGCGCCCGGGCACCCGGCGCCGTACGCGGCCACCAGGAACGCAGCGCAGTTGGAGAGAACGAGCGCGTGCCCGGGAACCGGCGGCACGGCGGACGCCGCAGGCGCCCCGGCGATGACCTCGAACAAGCCGTTTCCGTCCAGGTCGCCGGCGAACGCCACCGAGGCCCCGAGACGCTCCAGCGCGGCCGTGCCGAAGCGCTCCAGGATCGGCATGCCTGTCTTTCCGGAATGGACACGCACCGCGCCCGGCCAGTCGCCGTTGCCGTAGCCCCCCAGCAGGACGTCTGGAACGCCGTCGCCGTCCACGTCGCCGCCGCCGGCGATCGAATCGCCCAGCCTGGGGCGCGCCGGATCGAAGAAGGTGAAGAGCGGCGCCGCGGACAGACCGGCGAAGACGTAGGTGAACGTCTGACTGCTCGGGACTTCGTTCACGGCGACGTCGTCGCGCCCGTCGCCGTCCACGTCCCCGACGCCGGCGACGGCCAGGCCGAAATGCCGATACATGCCGAACCACACGAACAGCACGGCCGCGTCCTTGCCCGAGAGGACCGCGGCGTACCCGTAGTCGAAGGGAGGCGCCCCAGCATCCGGCGCCCCTCCCACGACGTCGAGCCAGCCGTCGCCGTTGAAGTCGCCCGCTGAAGCCACCGAGACGCCGAAGTTGTCGTACGGGAGGCCGAGTCCGGGCAGGACCCGAAGGACGGAACCGTCGTACCCGGAGAAGGCGGTGACCGTTCCCACTCCGCCGACGAGCACGTCGTCGAAGCCGTCCTGGTCGAGGTCCCCCCCGGCCGCCACCGTTGCACCTTGCGCTGGGAGCGCGTGCAGCAGCAGCCCGTTCTTGCCGGAGTAGACCTTGACGTGCTGGAGTTCGCGGATCACCACGTCCGCGAAGCCGTCCGCGTCCACGTCGCCGGCGCCGCACATGGTCGTGTCGTCGTATGAGGAGAACGGGCTGGTCCAGGCGTAGAGGATCGACCCGTCCGCTCCGGAGAACGCGGTCACGGTGGAGGGGTAGGTGGCGGTGTCCACGAGCACGTCCGCGACGCCGTCGCCGTTGAGGTCGCCCGGCCCCGCGACGCACTTGCCGAACCAGTCGTCCGGCGCGGTCCCCTGAAACGAGTAGACGACCTCCTGCCCGGCCGCCGTCCCGGCCGCCGCGGCCACCCCCAACAACCCCAAACGCACGACCTGTGCGAGCATGCCGATCCTCCCTGCGCGCGCGGACCCATCCTAGCACGCGAGCATCCTGCCTGGCCCGGCGTTTCGCCTGCCGCGCGCCAGCAAGAGGTCTCCACGAATCGACGGCGGCGGGGGTCAATCCCGAGGCCCGAAAACGCCGAAGTACGGGGCGAATCCTCCCTCGCGCGGAGAAGCACCGCGAAGGCGCGGGACGCGAGGGGGAGCTTGTGCACCTGCGGCAGAAGGCGGTCGGATCGAGCGCCCGCCGCCTGCGATCCGGGAGTCACGTGACCGACGCCAATCCGCGCGTGCTGATCGTGGACGACGACCCCGTGACCCTGCGGCTCATGAAGGCCGCCCTGGGCCGGGAGTTCGACGTCAGCACGACGGTTTCTCCGAAGGCCGCGCTGCGCACGCTCGAGGAGGACCCGCCCGACATCCTCGTCACCGACTTGATGATGGACGAGATGAGCGGCGAGGACCTGCTCAGGGTGGTGAAGGAAGAGCACCCCGGCGTCGTGACGCTGGTCCTCACGGGCACGGCCGGCAAGGCGGAGGCGATCTCGGCGTTCAAGCTCGGCGCCTACGACCTGCTGGAGAAGCCCTGCCAGGCCGACATCGTGCGCCAGTCCCTGCGTCGCGCCTGCCGCGCCATCAAGGCCGAGAGCCTCAACCGCAGGCTCCTGCAGGAGCTGTCCTCGGCCGTGACCGAGACCCAGCGCCGCGAGGCCCAGCTCAGGACAGTCCTCGACACCGCGAGCAACGGCATCATCTCGCTCGACGGCAGCGGCGCCGTGCTCTCCTTCAACCGCGCCGCGCAGACGATGTTCGCCTGCGCGGAGGCCGACGCGCTCGGCCGGCCCCTGCGCGACTTCGTGGAGGGCGACCCGCGCGACGCCGACCAGGACTTGACGCGCAGGATCCTGCTCGGCTCGGCCAGCCGCGCCGGCGGCAGGCCGCTCGAGGGCATCGGGCGGCGCGGCGACGGAAGCACGTTTCCGCTGGAGATGAGCGTCGGCGAGACGCAAGACGGCGCGGACCGGCGCTACAGCGTCATCGTGCGCGATATCACCGAGCGCAGGGAGTCGGAGCAGGAGGTGCGCCGCCTGCTGACCGCGCTGGAGCAGGCCGGCGACGCCATCCTCATCACCGACCCCCAAGGGACCATCCAGTACGTCAACGCCGCCCTGGTCGCGGCCACGGGATTCGCCGCGAGCGAGGTCATCGGCCGGAACCCGAGGATCTTCAGCAGCGGCCGGCACGACGCCGGCTTCTACCGTGAACTCTGGGACACGATCTCCAGCGGGCGCACCTGGACCGGCAGCTTCTTCAACCGCAGGAAGGACGGCTCGATCATCGAAGAGCAGGCCACGATCTCGCCGGTGCGCGACGAGTCGGGCGGGATCGCGGGCTACGTGTGCGTCAAGCACGAGGTCACGCAGCAGCGCGCCCTCGAGGAGCAGCTGCGCCAGGCGCAGAAGCTGGAGGCGATCGGCCAGCTCGCCGCGGGCATCGCCCACGAGATCAACACGCCCACGCAGTTCGTCGGCGACAACGTCCGCTTCCTGGAGGAGGCCTTCGGCGACATCCTCGGGCTGCTCGGCGTCCTGGAGCAGCTCAGCGCCGCGGTCGTCCAGGGCGGCGCCAGCGCCGAGCAGGGGGAGGAGGCGCGCCAGGCCATCGGGGCGGCCGACCTCGCCTACCTGAAGAGCGAGATCCCGACCTCCATCCAGCAATCCCTCGAGGGCGTGCGCCGCGTCATGGAGATCGTGCGCGCGATGAAGGACTTCTCCCACATGGGCGGCTCGGAGATGAAGAACCTCGACCTCAACCGCGCGGTCCTGTCCACCGCGACCGTGTCCCGCAACGAGTGGAAGTACGTCGCCGACCTGGAGACCGACCTGGATCCCGAGCTGCCCGCGGTGCCGTGCTTGGCCGGCGAGCTGAACCAGGTGTTCCTCAACATGATCGTGAACGCGTCGCACGCCATCGCCGACAAGGCCAAAGGCAACCCCGCGCAGCGCGGCAAGATCACGATCTCGACGCGGCGCGGCGACGACTGCGTCGAGGTGCGCATCGCCGACACCGGCACCGGCATCCCCGACGAGGTGAGGCCCAGGATCTTCGACCCCTTCTTCACCACGAAGGAGGTGGGCAAGGGCACGGGCCAGGGCCTGGCGATCGCGCACAACGTGATCGTCAAGAAGCACAAGGGAACGATCGCCGTGGAGAGCGCCGTGGGCGAGGGAACGACCTTCATCATCCGCCTGCCGCAGAACGCGCCGGAGCGGGTCGCGGTGGAGGTGCCGGCATGAAGAACATCCTCTTCGTGGACGACGAGCCGCGCATCCTCTCCGGTCTGAAGCGCATGCTGCACGCGCAGCGCGGCGAGTGGAACATGACTTTCGTCGAGGGAGGCGCGGCCGCCCTCGAGGAGTTGGCGAAGGCGCCCTGCGACGTGGTCATCTCCGACATGCGCATGCCGGGAATGGACGGCGCCGCCCTCCTCGCGGAAGTGCGCAGGAGGCACCCGTCCGCGGTGCGCATCGTGCTCTCCGGCTACACCGACCTGGCCACGGCCATGCGCACCGTGCACGTAGCGCACCAGTTCTTGACCAAGCCGTGCGAGTCGGAGACGCTGCGGGAAGTAGTGACGCGCGCGTGCAACCTCAGGGACCTGCTCGCCGCGCCCGGCCTCGCCGCCCTCGTCGGGCAGATCGACTCCCTGCCGCCGGCGCCGCGCGTGTACCACGAGCTGACCACCGCGCTGCTCGACCCGGACGTGCCCATCGAGCGCATCGCCACCGTCGTCGAGCAAGACTACGCCATCTGCGCCAAGATTCTGCAGGTGGTCAACTCGAGCTTCTTCGCCCTGCCGCGGTCGGTTTCGAGCATCCGCCAGGCCATCAGCTACCTGGGCGTGAGCATGCTCAAGAGCCTGGTCCTCACCGTCGAGGTCTTCCGCCAGTTCGAGGGCAGCAGCATGCCTTCCTGGTTCTCCTTCGAGGAGGAGATCGAGCACGCGACCCTCACCGCCGCGCTGGCGCGCAGGCTCCTTCCCGGAAAGGAGGCGGCGGAGAACGCGCACACCGCCGCCATGCTCCACGACACGGGCCGCTTGATCTTCGCCGTCAAGGCGCCGGACGCCTACCGCGCCGTGGTCGAGGCCGCGGGCGAGCGCGACCGGCCGCACTGCGCCGCCGAGCGTACCGCCCTGGGCGCGTCGCACGCCGAGGTCGGCGCCTACCTTCTCGGGATCTGGGGCATTCCCTACCCGATCATCGAGGCCGTGGCCTTCCACGAGGAGCCCGCCCGGACCGGCAGCCGCGCGTTCGACGTGGTCGGCGCGGTGCACGTCGCCGACGCGCTGGCGCGCGAGGTTGCGCACGGCACGCGCGCGCCGCCGCCCGACGCCGCCTACCTGGGAAGCGTGGGCCGCGGCGAGGAGTCCCTGGCCGAATGGCGCGCCCTGGCGCGGCGCCTCGCGGCGGAGCTCGGCGTGCAGGAGTCCTCGTGCGCGCAGGGAGGCGGAAGATGAACCCCGCGAACCCGGAACCGATCCTCTTGGTGGACGACAGCCCCGAGCTGCTGCAGGCGCTCATGCGCCAGCACCGCAAGTCCTTCAACCTGGTGATCGCGGAAAGCGGAGAGGAAGCGGTCCGGCTCTTCGCCGAGAAGGGCCCCTTCCCCGTGGTCGTCTCGGACTTCCAGATGCCGGGCATGAACGGCATCACCTTCCTCGGCAAGGTGCGCGAGCAGTGGCCGGACACGATCCGCATCATGCTCACCGGCCAGGCCGACGTGGACGTCGCGGTCAACGCCGTCAACCAGGGGCGCATCTACCGCTTCCTGAGCAAGCCGTGCGAGAAGGAGCTGTTCGAGTCCGTGCTCAACGAGGCGCTCGAGCAGCACCGCCTCAAGCAGGCGGAGAAGGTCCTGCTCGAGCAGACGGTGCGCGGCAGCATCCAGGTGCTGGCCGACATCCTGGCGATCGTCAATCCGGCCGCGTTCGGCCGCGCCACGCGCGTCACCGGCTACGTGGCGCAGATCGTCAAGCGCATGGGGCTGGAGAACCCCTGGATGTTCGAGACGGCCGCGCTCCTCTGCCAGATCGGCTGCGTGGCCATTCCCGGGGAGATCATCGACATGGTCGCGGCCGGCGAGGAGCTGCCCGCGGCGCAGCGCGACATCTACCGCGGCCATCCCGCCATCGCGCGCCGGCTTCTGGTCAACATCCCGCGCCTCGAACCCGTCGCGGAGATGGTCGCGCGCTTGTTCGGCCCGTGGCCGGATCGCGGCGCCGGAGAGGCGAAGGGAACGGGAGACGCGGTGCTGCTCGGCAGCCGCATCCTCTCGGCGGCGCTGGCCTTCGACGACCTGATCGTGCGCGGCACGGGCAAGGAGGGCGCGCTCGTCGCCCTGCGCGGCGAGGCCGGGCTCTACGACCCGCAGGTCCTCGCCGAACTCGAGCACGTCGACCTGCCCGGGCAGGGCTCCACGCTGCATGTCCTGCCGGTCGACGAGCTGCGCGTCGGCATGGTCCTGGATGAAGACCTGAGGAACACGGGAAACATGCTCCTCGTGGCCAAGGGCCAGGAGGTCTCGCAGAGCATGCTCGAACGCCTCAAGAACTACGAGCGCATGGGATCGTTGGAGGGTCCGGTCCGCGTGCGCGTTTCCGCCTCGCTGTGCGAGACGGAGCTGGTGAAACGACCCATGGCAGGAGCAGGGAGCAATGCAGTACCAGGTGCTGGTCGTCGATGACGAGCCGAACGTGTCGGCTGCGCTGGCCAAGGCGCTGCGCAAGCAGCCCTACAAGGTGCTCGGCGCCCAGTCGCCGCTGGCGGCGCTGAGGGTCCTCGAGGAGCAGGAGATCCAGGTGGTCATCTCCGACGAGATGATGCCGGGCATGACCGGCACCGAGTTCCTGGCCGAGGTGCGGAAGCGTCATCCGCAGACGGTGCGCATCATGCTCACCGGTCACGCCAGCGCCGAGGCGGCGATCAAGGCGATCAACGAGGGAGAGGTGTACCGCTTCTTCACCAAGCCGGCCAACACCGCCGAGCTGGCGGTGACCATCCGCCAGGCCCTGACGCAGTACGAGCTGGCGCGGAAGAGCCGCCGGCTGCTCAGCGAGTTCCGCCGCCAGACCGCCGTTATCGACCAGCTCGAGCGCCGCCATCCCGGCATCTCGAACGTGGACCGGGACGACAGCGGCGCCTACGTCGTCGACGACACCGCGTGCGACGTCGACGAGCTGCTGCGCCAGCTCGAGCAGGAGATCGGCCGGCGCCGCTGACTCCCCGCCGCTTTCGGGCGCGCCGCCGCGCGAATCCTCCTGCGGGCTCCCCTTGGCCGGCGCGGGGCCCTATCATGCTTCGCTCCCGCGGGCCGCGGCCAGGGCGTCGCGCCCCGGCCGTCGCGCGGGTGCCAGCACGGAGGACACGCGCGTCATGACCAACTTCATCACCAAACCGCCCGTCCCCAGAAACGAGCCGGTCAAGGCCTATGCCCCGGGATCGCCCGAACGCGCCGAGCTGAAAGCGGCGCTGCGCGCGCTGCGCTCCGAGGTCATCGAGATCCCGCTGCTCATCGGCGGCAGGGAGGTCGCGACCGGCGACCTCAAGGACGTGGTCGAGCCGCACGACCATCGCCGCGTCCTGGCGCGGGCCCACATGGCGCGGGAAGAGCACGTGGAGCAGGCCATCCTGGCCTGCCGCCGAGCGCTCGCCGAGTGGTCGGCCATGAGCTTCGACGACCGCGCGGCGGTGTTCCTGAAGATGGCCGAGCTGCTCGCCGGGCCGTGGCGCCAGCGCGTCAACGCCGCGACCATGCTCGGGCAGAGCAAGACGCCCTTCCAGGCGGAGATCGACAGCGCCTGCGAGCTGATCGACTTCTACCGCTTCAACGTGGCCTTCGCCCGCCAGATCCTGGAGCTGCAGCCGGACAGCGCGGCGGGCACGTGGAACCGCTGCGAGTACCGGAACCTCGAGGGATTCGTGCTCGCGGTGACGCCCTTCAACTTCACGTCGATCGCCGGCAACCTGCCGACCGCTCCCGCCATCATGGGCAACGTCTCGATCTGGAAGCCGTCGAGCACCTCGCTCTACTCCAACTACCTGCTGATGAAGATGTGGCAGGAGGCGGGGCTGCCGGACGGTGTCATCAACTTCCTGCCCGGTCCGGGTCGGGTCATCGGCCGGCACCTCCTCCCGCACGAGGACCTGGCCGGGATCCACTTCACCGGCTCCACCGACACCTTCCACCTGATGTGGCGCACGGTGGGCGAGAACCTCGGCAGGTACCGCAACTACCCGCGCATCGTCGGCGAGACCGGCGGCAAGGACTTCGTCTTCGCCCACGCCTCGGCGGACGCGGGCGCGCTCACCACCGCCCTGCTGCGCGGCGCCTTCGAGTACCAGGGGCAGAAGTGCTCGGCGGCGAGCCGCGCCTACGTGCCGCGCTCGCTCTGGGGCGAGGTCAGAGAGCGCCTCGCCGCCGAGATCGCCGGGATCAAGATGGGCGACCCCAGCGAGTTCGACACCTTCATGGGCGCGGTGATCGACGAGGCGGCGTTCGACAACACCTGCCGCTACGTCGAGGGCGCGCGCCGCGAGCGCTCGTGCGCGATCGTCGCGGGCGGCGGCGCGGACAAGAGCAGGGGCTACTTCATCGAGCCGACGGTCATCGAGACCGCCGATCCCAGGACCAAAACCATGTGCGAGGAGATCTTCGCGCCCGTGCTCACGGTCTTCCCCTACGAGGACGCGCGGCTGGAGGAGGCGCTCGAGCTGTGCGACACGACGTCACCGTACGCGCTGACCGGCGCCGTGTTCGCCCGGGACCGCGCCGCGATCGCGCGCATCGCCGCGGCGCTCCGCCACGCCGCGGGCAACTTCTACATCAACGACAAGCCGACCGGCGCCGTGGTCGGGCAGCAGCCGTTCGGCGGCGGCCGGGCGTCTGGCACCAACGACAAGGCCGGCTCGCTCCTGAACCTCTTGCGCTGGACCAGCGTGCGCACCATCAAGGAGAACCTCCTGCCGCCGGACGAGTGGCGCTATCCGCACATGGCCGAGGCGTGACGGACGCGAGGTGGCGCGCCACCTCGCCGGGAGCCGGAGGGAGGGGAAGGGAAGGGTAGTGAGCGGAGCGGTCGCAGCCGTTTCCCCGGCCTTCGGGAGCGTTGGCGCGACTCCCGGTGCATCGCGTGCGCGACGAACGCGCAGAAGCTCCTTGAGGCATAGGCGACGCAGGCGGCTCAGCGTGGTGAAGGTGCGCCGGGCGAGATGGTACGTCGTCGCGGCCGCTCCCTGCGCCAGGGAACCGCTGCTCCGCTCCCTCAGCACGCCGTCTCGATGCTCACGGCGAGGCAGGCCTGCTCTGGTTTAACCTACTTGCGGTAGGCGCTCGCGGGGCGGAGCCCGCTCCCGCCCCGGAATCGATGCACCGTGCGCGGACAGACCAGCGGGATCAGCGTGCCACGAAACACGAGTCGGTCGAATCCCGAGAGCTTCCCGGTGATCCGCGAGCCAAAACGCGATAGAAGGTCCTTCATGGCGTCGTCCTCGAGCAGCGGCTGCCGCCGTCCTATTCGCGAAGTGACGCCATCTCCACTTTTGGGTTGCGGGCGAAGCCCGCGCTAGGAAGGAGGACGCCGTGGGCTTCATCGGACGCCTGTGCTTGAAGGGCCTCGCGGCGATCCTGCCGTTGGGCCTCACCATCTACCTGCTCTACTGGCTGGGGGCCAAGGCGGAGAGCCTGCTGGCGCCGCTGCTCGTGAGGATTCTCCCCGGGGGGCTCTACGTGCCGGGCATGGGCGTCGTCGCCGGCCTGGTCGCCGTCTTCCTGGTCGGCGCCTTGATGACGACCTACCTGGCCAACTGGTTCTTCGCCAAGGGCGAGCGGATCGTCGCCCGCATTCCGGTGGTGAAGACCATCTACGGCGCCCTCAAGGACAGCATGGCGGTCTTCGGCGGCGGCTCGAAGCAGCGCCTCTCGCAGGTGGTGCTGGTGCGCATGGGCGAGGGGAGCGCGCAGATCCTGGGCTTCCTGACGCGCGACGACGTCAAGGAGATCACCGGCGCCGAGGGCACGGTGGCCGTCTACCTGCCGCTCGCCTATCAGATCGGCGGGATCACGGTCCTCGTCCCGCGCGCGGCGATCCAGCCGGTGGCCATGAGCGGAGAGGACGCGCTCCGCTTCGCCGTGACCGCCGGCATGTCCGGCTCCTGAGGCCGCGCTCCGCTTCCTGCTACATGAACCTGCGGATCACGGTGGCGCGATCCGGCAAGAGCACCGAGTCGCCCGCGGCGAGCCGGTCGAGCCGCTTCGGCTCGGGCAGGCGATCGAGCTGCGGCGGCAGGCGGTACATGTAGAGATCGGTGCCGACCTTCGCTGACTTGATGTCGACGATCGCCAGACCGATCTGCCGCTCCTCGATCTGCGTGTTGCTGGTCACGGCGCCGATGTACTTGCCGCTCCTGTCGACGATCGGATTGCCGGAGCGCACCAGGCGCTTGCCCTTCCCCTCGATCTCGAAGCGCACCACCTGGCGATTGCGCGCGTGCTCGTGGCGCAGCATGACCTCGCGGCCGACGAAGAACGGCTTGTGGAACTTCACCGAGCTGCCGTACCCCGCCTCGGCCGGGGTGATGTCGTGCTCCCCGGCCAGCTCGTGGCCCCAGAGCGGGAAGCCGGCCTCGATGCGCGTCGAATCGCGCGCCCCGAGCCCCGTGGGCCGCAGGCCGAACGGCTCGCCCTTGGCGAGCAGGAGCCGCCACAGTTCGACGAGGCGGTCCGGGTGCACCAGGATCTCGAAGCCGACGCGCGCGCCGGTGTAGCCGGTGGTCGAGATCAGAGCGTGCATGCCGTTGATCTCCCCCTCGACGAACTCGAAGCGCTTCCTCAGGCCGAGACGCGCCATGAGGCGCGGGTTCTCCGCCGCGGCCGCCAGGATCTCGAATGAGCGCGGCCCCTGCAGGGCCAAGTCGACGCGGCGCTCGGCGCCGGCGGACGCGTCCTTGAGGTTGACGATCTCGGGCGGGCCGTCCGCCTTGATCCAGCGCCGGTCGCGGTCGAGCAGGAACTCGCCCGTGGCCGCGGCGCGGATCCAGGCCTCGTCCTTCTCGGCGTTGGCAGCGTTGACCACGATCAGGATGCGGTCGTGGCGGCGGCGGTAGACCAGGATGTCGTCGATGCAGCGGCCTCCGGGATCGAGCAGGTAGCTGTAGTGGCACTGTCCGTCGGAGAGCCAGGCGACGTAGTTGGTGGTGATGGCGTCGAGGAACCGCTGTGCGGTGTCGCCCTGCACCTCGAGAACGCCCATGTGCGCCACGTCGAACAGCCCCGCCGCTTCCCGCACCGCGCGGTGCTCGTCGGCGATCGGCCCGTAGCGGACCGGCATGTGCCAGCCGGCAAACGGCACCATGAACTCCTTGTCGCCGAGCTTGAGGTGCTCCTCGAACAAGGGCGTGCGGCGCAGCGGCAGCTCCGGCGGCTGGTAGCGGTATTCCGCGCGCGCGAGAGCGGGCGCGGGCACGTGCTTCTGCCCGGCGAAGTAGACCTTCTCGCGCGCGAACAGGTCCGGGCGGCGCGCGAACAGCTCGGCGGCGCCGAGCTCCTCGCCCGCCTCGGGCAGGCGGCGCGACCTGCGCCAGCCCCAGAGCACCCCCGGCGCGGCGGCCGCGGCGTCGCTGCTGCGCAACGCGCCGAGCACCTCGCGCTTCCTGGCGGCGGGCGCGAGCAGCACGAGCGCTCCCTCCTCCTCGCAGGCGACCACGGTCTCGACCCCGGCGATCGAGCAGGAGGAGTGCTGCCCGGGCGCGAGCGCGACCTTCTGGCCCGCGGCGTGCTCGAGGAAGCGCTGGGCCTCGGGGCCGAACAGGGCGAGGGCCGAGAACAGCTCCTGCGGCGCCTCGCGCAGCACGCTCCCCTGGCAGTCGGAGCGCAGCGAGAAGCCCAGCTCGCGGCCGGCGTGCGGCTCGGCGATCGACAAGTCCTCCACCATCACCGGGCCTTCGAGCTTCTTGAAGACGTCGTCCTCGTCGAAGAGCACGTAGCCGTCCGAGAGCGCACGCAGCCAGCGGCGCACGCGCGCGTGGCGCGCCGCGTTGGTCAGCAGCAGGTAGCGCCGCCAGCCCGGGACGCGCTCGGCCGCGCGCAAGACCAGGACGTCGTCGATCGCCCGGCCGGCGCGGTCGAGCAGGAAGGTCCGGGTCATCTCGCCCGGCGCGAGAGAAGACACGTCGGCCGTGCCCGCGCTCTGCATGAAGTAGTGCGCCCGCTCCGACTCCACCTCGAGGATGCCGAGGCCCGGCTCCTCGACCACGACACAGCCGCGCTCCGGCACGCGCGCCGGCTTGACCTCGGCCTGCTCCGGGGCGGCGAAGGCGTCGAAGTGCGGGTAGCCGCTCGCGGGCGCGGGCTGGCCCAGGCGGCTTTCGATCAGCGCGTTCACGCCGCTGCGCGCCTCCTCCAGCACGTCGAGGTCGATCTTGCCGCGCCCGCGCACCGTGTTCTTGTTGACCACGATCCCGGCGAGGTCGAGGATGCGCCCCGCGATCTCGCCGGTGAGCCTGTGCGCGCCGCGCGCCGGGAGGGAGTTCAGGTCCACCAGGGAGAGGTGCGAATCGGTGCCGCCGTAGCAGATCTTGACCCCGCGCTTCTCGATGCCGGCGGCGAGCGCCTTGCTGTTCTTCACCACGCGCTCCATCATCTCGCGGAAGGTGCGCGTCCCGGCCAGGTGGAAGGCGACCGCCTTGGCGGCGATGTTGCCGACGTGCGGGCCTCCTTGCTCGCCGGGGAAGACGCCGGTGTTCACGCGCTGCGCGAGTTCCCGATTCGTGGTCAGGATGACGGCGCCGCGCGGCCCGCACAGCGACTTGTGCGTGGTGAAGGTAATCACGTCGGCGTGGCCGACCGGGTTCGGGTACTGCTTGCCGACGATCAGGCCGGCGTAGTGGGCGACGTCGGCGAAGAGGTAGCAGCCGCCCTTGACCGTGTCGCAGATGGCGCGCAGGCGCGGCCAGTCGATGCGCCACGGGTAGGCCGAGGCGCCGCCGATGAGCATGCGCGGCTGCTGCTCGCGGGCGATCTCCGCCACCTGCTCGTAGTCGATCTCCCCGGTCTTCGCGGAGACGCCGTAGGAGACGATGTTGTAGCTCTTGCCCGAGCGATTGGCCTTGGAGCCGTGCGTCAAGTGCCCGCCCTCGACCAGGCTCATGCCCACGACCGTGCTGCCGAGCGGCACGAGCGCCTGGTAGACCGCGTTGTTGGCCGCGGCCCCCGACAGCGGCTGCACGTTGGCGAAGATCTCCTCCGCCGGCACCGCGCTCGTGGCGAACAGCTCCTTGACGCGCTTCTGGGCGATGGCTTCGACGAAGTCCGCGTACTCGCAGCCGCGGTAGTAGCGCAGGTCGGAGTAGCGCCGGAAGTAGGCGAGGTGCGTGACCAGGTCGGCCCAGCGCCTGTTCTCGGCCTCGGTCATGCGCCAGGAGGGGTACCCTTCGGCGTAGAGGTTGTTGAAGCTGCCGGCCAGGATCTCGCGCACCGGGTCGGGGCAGGCGCTCTCCGAGGCGATCAGGATGAGCTTCCGCACCTGGCGCTCGCCCTCGATCTCGGCGAGCCTGGCGATCGTCGGGTCGGCCTCCTTCGCCGGCATGCGGAACAGGAAATCGGCGGGCTCGCGCGCCTCGCTGCTGCGCGCGGCCTTCTGCTTGGTCTTCGATTCGCTCGGATTCACGTCACGACCTCCGCTGCAAGGCAAGCTGACCATTCTGCCCCTGACGCCGCGCCGCGTCGAACCCTTTTCGCACGCGCGGGGAAGCGGCTCGCCTCAGCGCAAGAGCAGCAGCGACGAAAGAGGGAGAGAGACGATGAAGGTCCGCAGCCCCTCCGTGTCGCGCGGCGGATCGATGCGCCGCTGGTACTTCACTTCCAGCGGGATCTTCGCCGTGCCGACGGACAGCACGAAGTCGATCTCCGGCTCGCCGGCTCGCGCGGCGCGCTCTGCTCCTTTCCAAGCTCCCGCAGCTCGAGCCACGCGTCCCGGCTCCCCAGGCGGTCGAGACGATTGTCTGGCAAGAGCGGCGGTCCCAGGTCGAATCCGCGGAAGCACGCGATCTCGGTCAGAGACAAGGTGCCGACTTCGAGCGTGTGGAGCCGGCCAGCCAGGCTGTCGCGCCCCAGCTCGATCCGTAGCGCGGAGCTTCCGGTCACCACGAGCTGGAATGCCGTGTGGTCCGCGAGGAACTTGAGCTGGACGTGCCAGCCGTCGAGGTTCTGGACCTCGTCAAGAAAAAGGTGGACCTTCCCACCGGCACGGGCGACCTCGTTGGCGCTGGCCTCGAGGACGTGCCGCTCGTACCAGTCAGCGAGCCGGAGCAGGGGCTCGCGGCCCAACCGACCCACCGAATCCAGGTCGTCGAACTGGACACGGAAGATGTTGCGGGGCGGCGTACCGCCTTCCAGCAGGTCCTCGATGACGTGGAGCTGGGCCGTGGACTTCCCGACCTGGCGCGGTCCCCGCACCGCGATGATCGGTGCGATCCTTGAGGCCAGCCGTCGCTGAATCTGGGCGACGATGTGGCGCCGCGTCAAAGGAGCCGGAGGCGGGGGTGCCCCATGCCACCAGGGGTTCATGCGCTCCAGATCCCTGCGCAGGTCGTCGGGGATGGCGATGGGCGGCAGCCTGTCCATTACCCGAACCCCAATCCCTTCTTCTGGGCCAGCACGCCGTCCACCCAGCGCTTCTCGTCCGCCGGGTCCGGCAGCAACGGGCCGCGGGAAACGTCGCCGGGGGAAAGCTGATCGAACTCGACTTCGATCATCGCCTCTGCCCCTCCGGTTGGCCGCCGCGGCGATCTTCGGACTGCTCCAGCCAGCGATCGATGGTCTCCTTCCGGAAGCGCCAGTGGCGGCCGACCTTCTGCCCCGGAACCCTCCCTTCCCGGGCGAGCTTGTAGAGCGTGGACTTCGAGACCTTGAGGTAGTCCGCGAGCTCGTCGATGGTCAGGACCGATCCCCTACTTGGGTCCATTCGAACTCTCCGAACGGGATTCCGGCCCTCGCCGGAGGGAACATGGATCACAGCCAGTTGCCAGCCACGGATCTTCCGGTTGCTGGCAGTTGCTGTCAAC
Organism: Planctomycetota bacterium; assembly: GCA_016213895.1. GTDB lineage: Bacteria > Planctomycetota > B15-G4 > B15-G4 > JADJEK01 > JACQZJ01. The sequence continues at coordinate 22,754 of JACQZJ010000153.1, forward strand.
TGCTTGTCGTGCCCGCGAGTTCCTGACTCTGTCCGCGCGGATCCCGTCCGCCGGGCGCCAGCCGAGGGCGCGCTCTCGACGACCTCGGCCGCAGTCCACTGTCCGCCCGTGCGACGGCGGACGGACGGGGCCTGCCCCTCATGACTTCCAGCTCGACGGGCCACTCCTCGTTCGTCGCGCACGCGATGCACCGGAAGCCGCGCAGTCGGCCCCGGACGCCAGGGAAACGGCCGCGGCGCTCCTCGCCGTCCACGTCTCCGCGTGAAGTCCTTCCCTGCGCGGCACACTTGCCTGGAGCCCGGTCAGTAGCCGATCTCGACCCGCAGCGCGTTGCTCGCGGCCACGCCGCCGACGGCGCCGCTGTCCAGAACGGCCACCTGCACGTGGATCACGCCGGTGGGCGCTTGCGGCGGCAGCGTCGCGAGGAAGGACAGCTCCCCCAGGGGCGACAAGGGCAGCGGCACGACCGGAGCGACGATCGGGCCGATCGCCAGCGCGCACCAGGCCGTGACCGGGGTCGTTGCCGCAGCCGGAGCGAGGAGCAGGAAGGCAAGCGCCGACGAAGGGCCGTTCGTGATCGACACCTCCAGGGTCTCGCCGGGTTGCGGACAACCGCTCCCCGCCAGGACCGGCACGCCGGCCGTGCCCGGACAGCCCGCACCGTGCGCCTGCGGCGAAGGTTACGGCTGCGCCTTGAGCGCTGATCTTCGCCAGATGTCCCGCGACATAGCCCGGCGGCCAGGATGGAACCGGGGCCCCCGCTGTCGTGACCATGTTCGTGGACGAGACCTCCGACGCGGCAACCACCGAACCGGCTGCGTCGACGTGGACCGCCCGTACGCGGTCGTAGCCGTTCCCACCGAGAAACGTCGACCACACCAGTGACGAACCGTCCGGCGCCAACTTCGTGACGAAACCCTCGATCAGGCTGTTGAACGTTGGGTCGAACGCGCCCGGTGTAGTCGGGAAGTCCGAGGAGTGCGTCTCGCCCACGACAGATGCACGTCCGAAGAAGTCTACGGCCAGGTCATGCGCCCGGTCCGCCGCGTATCCTACAAGAAACGTCGAATACGCGAGAGACGCGCCGCCCGGAGCGAACTTCGTCACGAACGCCTCCGTCTGTCCTCCTCCCGCTGTCATGGTCTGGTAGGCGCCCGGGGTGACCGGGAAGTCGCTTGTTGGGATGCCTGAGCCCTGCCCATGCCACCCGCAGACGTACACCGATCCCGCAGAATCCAGGTCGATGCCGAAAGCCTGCTCCGCGCCGGTCGTGCCGCCGAGGAACGTGCTCCACAAGAGCGCCGTGCCGGTCGCGTTGATCGCCGTGATCACGGCGTCCCCCGGACCGCCAAACGCGACGTCGAAGGCGCCAGTCGTCGTCGGGTAGTCTGAGCTGGTTGCGTCCCCGCAGACGTAGGTATTGCCCGCTGAGTCCACGGCGATGTCGCGCAGCCCCTCGTTCGTGCCGCCTAGGAATGTGCTGAAAACCAGCGCGTCCCCGGTCGCGGCGAGGCGCGTCACAAAGCCCTCCATGAAACCGCCGAACGTCGTATCCACCGCCCCGGGGGTAAGCGGGTAGTCGGTCGAGTCGGCAGCGCCGACGAGGTAGATGCTCCCATCCGTATGAACGGCCATTCCCGTCGGCGTATCGTCGGACGAGCCTCCGATGAAGGTACCAAAGACGATTCCCGTCCCGTCGTCGAGGAGCCTGACGACGTACGAGTCCACGTTTTGGAGGATGCTGCAGTAGGCCCCAGCCGTCACAGGGAAGTCCGGGGACCCCGTGAATCCCGCCACGAGCACTGACCCGTCGCTGTCGTAGTCAGTGCCCTGCGCACGGTCCACGGCCGTGAATCCTCCTAGCAGCGTCGCGAACTCCAGTACTGGGTCGATGAATACCCGCCCCGCCCTCACCTGCCCTCCCAGCACGAATCCCCAGCGCCGCTCGTCGATGCGGCGCAAGGACGAGCACACGCCTCGCCTACCGCCTTCCTCGATCAGGACCGAAACCGGCGGACCGTGCCGGATCACGCCCGCCGGAGTCTCCAGGACGAATCCCCCTTCACCGAGGTCCTTCACCTCCTTGACGCCATCCACCCGCACCACCACGTCCTCGAGCCGCGCGCCCGGCGACACAGCCAGGTCGTACTCGATGCCCGTGGCCGACCAGCGGGCGTACACGTCGATCCCGGGGTAGAGGTCCCGCCAGATCACCTTGTCGAAGGCACGCACGCCCGTGCGCCAGCAGGACGGATCCTGGCCCCGGAAGAAGTGATAGCGCTCGGCGTGCTCTCCTTCCGCCTCCACCCGCACCCAGGGACTCGCGCCCTCGAAGGTCAGGAACGTGCTCCAGCCGTCCTTCCAGGAAAAGCGCAGGCCGTCTGCGCACAGGTGCGTCGTCCCGAAGCCGTGCCAGGACACGTACCTCGCCCGCTCGTCGAACTGCCCGGCGTTCTCCAGGAAGCCCCGAGGTCCGAGCGAGGCGGCGGCCGCGCCGCCGGCGAGGAGCGGCGCAGCCAGGAGGGCCGAGAGCATGCAGGCCAGCATGACGCCCTCCGCTCAGGGGAAGAGCACACGGTGGATGCCGCCGCGCGCGTCCGCCAGGAAGAACGCCCCGGGGGCCGTCGTGTCTTCCACGAGATGCAGGGGCTGCATGGGCGTGTGGTAGTACCCGGGCGTCCCGGTGCCGAACCCGCTCACCGGTTCCTTGGCGATGATCGAGGGGACCCCGCCCAGGTAGCAGGTGTAGACGCTCGCCCCATCGTCCATGGCATAGAGCGCTGAACGCGTGAGCGCGTGGCCGTCCACGAAGACCGTGCTGTCGCGCACGCTCGGCGTGCCGGCGGTGTAGTCCGAGGTCAGCGGGAACCGTGCCACGCCGAGGCAGCCGTACGCCACGTAGATCGAGTTCGTGGCCGCGGAGTAGGAGATCCACGCCGGGCGCTGCTCGCATCCCGGGTAGAGCCCGGACAGCGGCGCGGATACCTGGTCCGTGCGCGTGATCAGCGGGTGCCACTCACCCTTCTGGTCGACCTCGTAGCGCACCTTGTAGATGAGGAGCCCGGCGCCTGCTTCGGCGTTGATGGGATTGCCCAGCACCGTCGCCCCGGGCCGCGGCCCGTACCCGACGTACACGGCGTTCTGCAATCCGGTCTCGCCACGCACGAGGATCCCGCCGTAGTGCTTGATGGTGTCCGTCCCGAGAGGGCTCGACATGTCGAAGTCCGTGACCTTCGTGAACAAGCTCACCTGACTCACGTCCCTGTCTTCGAGCGCCTGGGCGCCGAGATCCCAGATCTCGAACCCGGCTACCGGGTACTCCACCCCGGTGTCGTTCACAGAATCGAACACCGAGTAGAACCACGCGGGGAGATCGCCGCCGGGCGGAATGACAGGCGCGACTCCGACCGCCGTGTCCACGAAGTAGTTGGCCCGGTCCTCGGTGTCGAGCGGGCCATTCACCCATTTCGCCGGCTGAAGCGGCGCCGAGAGGTCGAAGAAGTCGGCCGAAGTCATGGAAGTCACCAGGTGCGGCGGCAGCGTCTCGGTCACGCCGGCCAGCACCGCGGCATGCACCGGATAGATCACGCCGCCGGGCAACGATGGCCCGGGCAAGCCTCCGGCCGACAGGTTGTGCGCGGTCAAAGCGTTCTCCAGGCTCGCGTACAGCACCCGCTGGCCCCCTATCTCGTGGATCGAGACCTCGTCCACGGCGTTGATCAGCACACCCTGTTCACGAGCGAAGGACGCGTCCTGCACGACGGCTGGTGGAGGACCGGCGTCGAACCGGTAGCGCAGGTAGCCGAAGTTGTCTGCCGCCACGTCGATCCAGCACGACGTGGCCGTGATGCTTCGCGTTGCGAGCTGCTTCACCCCCTTGCCGGTGTTGGACTTCACGAATCCGGCGGTATCGCCAAGGGTCGCCCCACTGGTCAAGCTGTAGACGAAGACTCCCTTCTCGCTCTGCGGGACACTTTCCAGCCCGCCCCGGTACTCGTCCCCGCTGCACGCCACCGGGATCGAACACTCGCCGTAGTGCTGCTGCTCGGTGTAGTAGTTGTCGCCTCTGCCGATGACCAGGTAGTTCTCGTGCACGCCCACGGCCTTGGCGTTTGCGTTGCCGCACAGGATCGGCCAGGTTCCACCAGGGTTCGGGAAGGTGATGGCGCTCTGAGGAGGTGAGGCCGCATTGAGCTGCAGCCGGAACACGCCGTCGTGGTGTGCTGCGAGGAAGGCGTAGGCGACCTGGGACGGGCCGGCGTTGTGGATGTGGACCAGGATATCCCGGCAGAAGAGGGGGCCGGCCGTGGGATGGGTCCACGACGTCGTCAGGTCGTTCGAGATGTCCACGTTGAGCGAGGTCAGCTCGGCCGGGGTCACGTCGAAGCGCTTGACCCCGTCGCAGGCCGTTCCCACGAGAAGCGTGACGTAGAGCGGGTCGATCTGGTCGCTCACGTCCAGGCAGAAACTGACCCGCTCATGTCATCGTGGTTGGTGCCGACGAACACGATCCTCTTCGTGGTCCCGTCGTGCTCCACGTCCAGGGCCGCAACGGCGAAGGCGCTGTACGGATCGTCGGAAACGTGCTCCACCGCCCCGGACACAAGGTCGTAGCTGACGAGGCCGCGCGGGCCGGCAGCCACGTAGGCGCGGTCCATGCTGTTGCCACGCACCAGGTCAATGTCACGGACGAATCCGAGCAGGTGGGCCGGGTTGTCGGCGAGTCCAGCCACAAGCACCGGCGGCACCTGAGTCGGGTCAAGGACCGCGAACGAACTCCCGAAGCCGGCGTACAGGCGGTCCGGTCCGGTCTCGGACGCGATCGCCTGGTTCGCGCTCATGCCGTAGCTGTCCGTGATCGTCAGGGGCTGGGAGGACTGCGCCATGGAGTCCTCAGAGAACCCGAGCCCAAGGCAGAGAGAGAGAGAGAGTCGCATCACTTTCCTCCAGCAGGCTCGGACCCGCGAGGGCCCGAGGAACCGATCTCCACGACCAAGTCTACCACAGGCCTGGGGCTCCGCGACCGGCCAGTGGAGCGTCGACCGGGATCCACCCGCGTCCCCGCGCGGTGCATGCATTCCGGGGCAGGAGCGGGCTCCGGCCCGCGAGCGCCGACCTACAGCTGGCGCGGGCGCGTCGCGCCGCGCCAGCTGCCGCGGCTCGATCCGCCGGGCAGAGCGCCCGCGGCTCAGCCGCGGCGCGGATGCTCGTCCCGCCGGCCGCGATCTCTCTCCACACCGCGCGTCCCCGCGCGGTGCATGCATTCCGTGGCGGGAGCGGGCTCCGGCCCGCGAGCGCCGACCACAAGTACGTTGAACCGTAGCGGCCCGGTCGCGGTAGGGATGCGGGTTGCCCCGCACCCCCCGCACAGATCCCGGCGTGCGGCGCTACCGCACCGGGCTCTTGCCTCGGGTGAAGTAACGCGCAGGCGTTGGCTCGGCCACGGCTGGAGGATTCGGGCGGGTGGCAGGTAGGT
>JACQZJ010000154.1 GCA_016213895.1 Planctomycetota bacterium
CTGCAGGGAGTGCCTGCGAGACGAGCCGGATGGCGCTGTGACGCATCCGCAACCCTCCTTCTTGCCAGTCAGGCCGGCGCACTTCGCCCCGGCTGAAACGGCAACGCCAACTACACGTTACGTTTCACGTGCCGCAAAACGAAGAGAAAGCCGCCGCCGCCGTCAGCGCGATCGAGATAGAACCACTCCCCGATACTCGAAGTCAACACGATCGGGGGCGATCCTGTGGACCAGCACGCCGTCTTCCAGGGCGTCTCCTTCCTGGAGAACGCTTCCGTTGACGATGACCACTGATCCAGTCTCGCCCACGATAACACCGCCGATTCGAATTTCCTTCGCTCCAAATTCGAGAGCTTTCTTGGCGTGGTCGGCCGCCGTTTCGATCACGTGCAGGAGGGCCGCGCCCTCGGCGGTCAACGAGCCCGCGTCGATGCGGCCGGCGATGATGCCGTGCTTGTCCAGGACGAGTTCGTACTTCCCCTCGTCCAGCAAGGTCGCCATGTCCTCGGCGAAGCGCCGCAGATCCTGCACCGTGGCCGCCGCGCTGGCGCTCTGGTCGCGGTCGAGCAGCTCCTTGAGGGACGGCATGACCTCGCGCTCGATGCGCCGCCGCAGGGCGAGGTCGGTGACGGAATGGACCGCCAGGACCTGGTCGAGATCCGCCTTGAGCTCGAGGCTCTCGCGGTCGATCTCGGTCTCCAGCTCCAGGCGCCGGATGAAGTTGGTCTCCGGCGAGGAGACGTCGCGCGCCAACTGCTGCAGGCGCGCCGCCCGCTCCACCATGCCCTCGACGATGGCCTTCTGCTCCGGCAGGGGCAGGCCGCCCTCCCCTTCGTCGGAGAGGCGGCGGCGCGGGTCGATGAACGGGTCGCGGCGCAGCGGGTTCGGCACGAAGGCGTAGCGCTCCACCTGGATGTCCGCGCGCCGCGAGACGATCTCGTCCTGCAGCGCCTCGCGGCGCTTGTCGTAGTTGAGGATCTTGATGGCGCTGGTGGTGTCGTCGTTGCCGCGGTAGGCGTACGTCTCGATCTCGGTCGAGATCTTGTGCACCACTTCCTCGCGCGAGGCGCCCTCCTTCCACTCCCCAGCCGTGATCTCGACCATCGTCACGCGCGCGAAGCGCTCCCAGCCCTCGCACAGCGACAGGAAGTCCAGGAACTGGCCGAGGTTGGCGTCCATCGACAGCTTGTAGATGACCTTGTCGAAGACGTCCTTCTTCTTGCTGCGGTCCTTCTCGTCCTTGAGCGAGTAGATGTGCACGCCCGACTCCGCCGCGAAGTCGGCGATCTTGTTGACGAACTCGTTCACTTCCTTGCGGTTGGGCAGGATCTTGACGAGCTCCGACAGGTTCTCGCGCAGGCAGATGACGTCGGTCTCGAGGGCCGGGACGCGCCTGATCTTGATGTCCGCCAGCTCGATCTGCTTGCGGACGTTCGCCTCCTCGTCGCGGGCCGTCTTGAACTCGTCGTAGAAGTAGTAGCCGGCCCCGCCGCTGGCCGCGAGCGCGCCGACGTAGCCGAGGATGAGCAGGAGTGCGTGTCTTTGGATCTGCATGGGCGTTCCTCGCTCCGCCTACTTGGCGGGAGCCGCCTTGGACGCGGGCTTCTTGGCGTCGCCGGCGCGGCCCTTGAGCGCCAGCGCGGTCTCGAACTCGAAAGCCTCGGCGGGCTCGAACTGCTCCTCCAGGAGCTTCTTCCCCGCCGGGTTCGTGATGGTCTCGAACTCGACGAAGAAGGGCGTCGCCTGCAGGTCCGCGTTGAACGCGGAGAGGTTGTTCAGCTGGCCGGTGGCCGACTTGCCCTTGATGTTGAGGCCCGGGCTGCGCGGGTCGTCCATCTTCACGACAAGCGCCTGCAGCCAGACCTGGTGCCGGTCCGATTCGGCCGGGGAATCGATGATGGAGGCGAGCTGGTCGATCTTCTTGGTCCACAGCACGCGGGAGTTGCCGAACTCCTTGATGTGGTCCATGCGCTCGGTGTAGTCCTTCTTCTCTTTCTCGAGCTTGTCGGCGTACTCCGCCTGCGGCTTCTTGCCTTCCATGTTCTCCTGGGCCATCTGCACGTCGGCGCGGGCGCCGCCGACCACGCCGAACCAGCCGTAGCCCAGCGCCGCCCCCAGCGAGCAGACCAGCGCCACCAGGCCGATGGTGGCGATGAAGAGCGCCGGGGCGGTTCTTTCCGCCTTGCGGTACTCCTGGGGCAGAAGGTCGATGCGAATCATGGCGCTCCCTCCTTGACGACGCGCGCCGCCAGGCCAACCGAGACGGCGAGCTGCGCGGCGTTCTCCGTGAGCAGGTTGGCGTCGACGACGTCGCCGTCGACGGCGAGCCCGGCGACCGGGCTCCAGGTGGCCGTCTTGCGCTCGAACACGCGCTCGAGCGTCTCCTCGAGCAACGGCGTGCGCGAGCCGCCGCCGGAGAGGTAGACGTCCTCGACCTTCTCCCCGTCCTGGCGGTCCTCGTAGTAGTCGAGCGAAAGCATCACCTCGTTGGCCAGCTCGTCCACGGCGTGGGCGAGAGCGCCGGCGACCTCCTCGGCGCGCTCTCCGGGCGCGCGCTTGAGGTGCTCGGCCTCGCCCGCCTCCACGCCGAGACGCTTGGCGACCGCGCCGGTGAAGTCCTCGCCGCCGAGGTAGACCTCGCGCGTGAAGCGCGGCTCGTGTCCCTTGACCACCGTGACCGTGGTCTTGGAGGCGCCCACGTCGATCAGCGCGGACACGCGCGAACCTAGCGACGGGTCGTTGTTGGCGCGCGCCACGAGTTCGAAGGCGTTGCCCACGGCGAACGGGTCGACGTCCACGTGCACCGCCTCCAGGCCGACGCGCCGCAACAGCTCAACCCGGTTCTGGATGATGTCCCGCTTGGCCGCGACCAGCAGGACCTTCATCTCCCCGGAGCTGTCCCCGGCGGCCTCCAGGCGGGCGCAGTCCGTCACCACTTCGTCCAGGTCGAAGGGGATGTACTTGTCGGCCTCGAAGCGGACCGCCGACCTGAGGTTGGACTCCGGGACCTCGGCCATGGACAGGAAGCGGACGATCACCGACCGCCCCGAGACCGAGGTCGCGGCCCGCCTGCTGCGGAAGCCGCACGCCTTGAGCAGGTCCGCCAAGGCTTCGGCCGGGTCGGCGCCCTGAGGCACGGCGACCTGCCCGTAGCCGGTGAGAATGGGTTCGCCCCCCTGGGTGGTCAGCTCGACCGCCTTGATCGAGTCGGTGCCGATGTCCACCCCGAGGAGGCTTCTTTGCCTGGTGAAGAAAGCCATGATCGCTCCGTCCTCGGTAGACCGCGCCGCGGGCAGACTGCGGCGCGAGTTCGTCTATTATCGGCGGAGGAGACGGAGCGACTTGAGGCGGTCCCGGGACTTGCACCACCCGGGGCGGGACCGGCGGAGGCCGGGGCGGGGCCGGCCCGCTACATCTCCCCGAACCCGTTCTCGATCACCGCCGCCACGGCGTCGACCAGCTCGGCGGCGTCCTCCCCCTCGGCCGCGAGCGTGAGCGTGGTCCCGCGGCCGGCGCACAGGGTCATGAGCTCGAGCACCGAGCGGCCGTTGACCTCCTGCTGGTCCAAGCCGATGCGGAAGGCCGAGCGGAAGCGGCTCGCGGTCTGGATGATGAGGGCGATGGGCCGGGCGTGGAGGCCCTGCGGGTTCGGGATGACCACCTGGCGCATCATGCGTGGCACTGGCGGGAAGCGGGCGCGCAGGTCAACCGCCGCTCATCTCCTTGAGCAGGCTCAGCGCCTCCTTGGCGCTCTTCGCGGCGCGCAGGAACCTGCAGAAGTCCGGGTTGCGCACCAGCTTGGCCAGCCAGCGCAGGATCTCCAGGTGCGTTTCCGCTTCCGCCATGGGCGAGAGCAGCAGCAGGAAGATGTCGCACGGCTCGCCGTCGACGGAGTCGTAGTCGACCGCCTCCCGGGCGACGCCGATCGCGGCGACCGTCTCGGGAACTTCGTCGATCTTGACGTGTGGGATCGCCACTCCGGCGCCGATGCCGGTGCTGCCGAGCTGCTCGCGCGAGACCAAGGCATCGACGATGGCGTCGCGCCGCTTGCGCTCGATCTTGCCCGCCGCGACCAGCAGGTCGACCAGCTCGGCGATCGCCGCGTTCTTCTCCCGGGCAGAGAGGTCCACGCTGACCGTCTTCGCACCGAACAGCTTCCAGAACGAAGAAGCTCCGCCAGTGCCCTTGTTCACCGATTCAGCTCCTCGTCGATGATGTCATCGTAGCTCACCTCGGCGTCCTCGCCCGCCGGCGGCGGCGCCTCGCCCGCGGGCGCCTTCTCGCCGGCCATGCTGCGCCCCTTGCGATCCTTGCGGCGGCCGCGGAACTTGCGCAGCTGGTACTCGATCTTGTCGATCGCCAAGTCGATCGCGGCGCGCGCCTCGTCGTCCTGCTCCTGGCCGACGATGACCGGGCCGCGATGGCCGGAGACGATCATCTCCACCGTGTACTTGTCGTGCTCGTGCTCCAGGATGACCTGGACGCGCACGTCCTTCTTCAGGTACTTGGCGACCTTCACCGCCTTGGCGCGGGCGTACTCCTCGAGTGCGGACGGAACCTCGAAGTGGCGGCCTGTGATCTCGATGTTCAAACGACGACTCCTGATGAATCAGTGCGCGCGCCCGGGAGCGGCCGCAGCGGCGGCGCTCCCCGCAGCGAGGTGCGGGAGCCGCGGTCGGGAGTCATGGACAAGCGCGCGCGGGTCTGCGGAGGCTCGCTCATCGCCTTCCACCCTCGGCGTCTCCGACCGCGGGGAGGCGGCGCCTCGGCATCAATGGACACTCCTGTTGGCCCACCGGCTGCTCCGCAGCGAGACGCTCCCATCCGCGCATTCAGCGATCCGCATGCGGCCAGCGCCGCCGTTCGCGCGCGCTCGCGCGGCCAGCGGCGCGGGGCGCTGCCGCGGCGAATATCAGCGCAACGGGTGCAGGGTGTCAATAATCGACCCTCCACAAAAAGAGCCCGTGCGGCGGCAGGGAAGCCGGGGCCGCCCCGCGGTCCCTGGCGGCGAGGATCTCCCGCACCGCGGCGGGCGGCGCGCGGCCGGCGCCGACCTGGAGCAGCGTGCCGGCGAGGGCGCGCACCATGTGCTGCAGGAAGCCGTCGGCGCAGGCGAAGATGCGCAGGCCGCAGCGCGCGTCCAGCACCCTGAGGAAGTACAGGGTGCGCACCGTGTCCTCGCGCGCTCCGGCGTGCGCGACGAACGAGCGGAAGTCGCGCCGTCCCGTCAACATGGCGGCGGCGGCGCGCATGGCGCGCACGTCCGGCGGGCGGCGCAGGTGCAAGGCGAAGCGGCGCCAGAAGGGATGGCGGTCGGGACCAACGTACACCTGGTAGAAGTACGTCTTGCGCCGCGCGTCGCGCCGGGCGTGGAAGGCGGCCGGCGCCTCCTCGGCGCGGCGCACCGCGACGTCCTCCGGCAGGTTGGCATTGAGCGCGCGCAGCAGCGTCTCGGGCGGCAGGCGCCAGCGCGCCCGCACGTGCGCCACCTGGCCGAGCGCGTGCACCCCGGCGTCCGTCCGCCCCGAGGCGTGCACCGCCGCCTGCTCGCCCGTGACCGCGCAGACCGCCGCCTCCACGCGCTCCTGGATCGTGGCGCGGCCCGGCTGGCGCTGCCAGCCCTGATACGCGGCGCCGTCGTAGGCGAGCGTCAGCTTGAAGGTCCGGCGACCGTCCGCGGCGACGTCAGTACTCACGTCTCTGGCGCGAGGAGGGGATGTTCAGCATCTTGCGGTACTTCGTGACCGTGCGCCGCGCGATGTCCAGGCCGCAGGCCGCCAGCTTCTCCACGACGTCCTCGTCCGAGAGCGGCCGGCGCTTGTCCTCGGCGTCGATGATCTCCTGCACCTTGGTGCGCACCGAGTCGCGGGACTCCAGCCCCACCGCCTGTCCGCCCGGCGCCGCGCCGGTGAAGAAGTGCTTCATCGGGAAGATGCCGCGCGGCGTCTGCATCCACTTGTCGGAGATCGCCCGGCTCACGGTGGAGACATGCAGGCCGAGCGTGTCCGCGACGTCCCGCATCTTCAGCGGCAGGAGGGAGCCGTCCTCGAAGAACTCGCGCTGGTGCTCGACGATCACCAGCGCGACGCGGTGGAGCGTGTTCTTGCGCTGCTCGATCGCCTCGATCAGGAAGCGCGCGCGCTCGATCTTGTTCCTCAGGTCGCGGCGCATCCTGCGGCCGAGCGAACGATCGCGGTACAAGTCGACGTAGGAGGGGCTGAGCGTGACCTGGGGGTAGTAGTCGTCCTCGAGGCGCACCTCGTAGCCGCCGTCGCCGCGCTCGACCACGATGTCGGGGCGCACCGGGACCACGACCTCCTGGCGGAAAAGCCTGCCCGGAGGAGGCACGAGCAGGCCGCGCAGCTCGTCGAGAGCGTCCTTCAGGCGCTCCATGTCGAGCGCGAGCGCGCGCGCGATCTTCGGCAGGCGGTTGTCGCGCCAGTCGTCGAGGTGCTCGCCGATGATGCGGCGGAGAAGGTCGTGGCGCGGGTGCCCGGGATCGAGCTGCGCCAGGAAGCACTCGCGCATGTCGCGCGCCCCGACGCCCACCGGATCCAGGATGCGCAGGTACTCGTGGGCCTGGCGGAACTCCTCGAGGGTGTAGCGCTCGTCGTAGGGGATGATCAGCTCCTCGAGCGGGTCGGGCAGGAAGCCGTTCTCGTCGAGATGCATGACCAGGATCTCGACGCAGGCACGCGTGCGCTCCGCGAGGTTGGCGAAGGCGACCTGGGCGAGCAGGTGATCCTGCAGCGTGCCCGGCGCCGAGGGGGCGTTCAGCATCGCCTCCATCTTGGCGTCGCGCTCGCCGTCCCGGCGCACGCGCGGCCGCAGGATCTCGCTGTAGCCGGTGTACTTCTCCAGGTTCGAGGAAACCTGCTCCGCCAGCTCCGTCTCGCCGCTCTCGCTCTCGCTGCCGTTTGCCGGCGCCGGCGCTTCCGAGCGCGGCGGCTCCACCTCGATGGTCTCGTTCTCGGCGCACTCCTGCTGGATCAGCTCGACGAGCTCCTGCGCCGGCAGCTGCAGGATCTCGATGCGCTGGATGAGCTGCGGCGAGAGCCTGAGCTGCATCTCCGGGCGCTGGGAAAGCGACAGCTCGAGCTTCACTCCTCCGGCTCCATCTCCTGCCTGCCGGCCATGGCCTCGGCCAGCACGGAGGCGTTGGCGTACTCGATGGAGGTCCCGGCCGGGACGCCGCGCGCGATGCGCGTCACCCTGACCGCGCTCTTCCGCAGGAGCGCGCGCAGGAACATGGCCGTTCCGTCGCCCTCGAAATCCGGGTCCACGCCCAGGATCACTTCCTTGACCCCCCCGCCCGCCACCCTCTTTTTCAGCCGTTCGACCGTGAGGTGCTCCGGCTCGATGCCCTCGATCGGATTCACCACGCCCCCCAGCACGTGATACACGCCGCGGAACCCGGTCGCCTCGAACTTCTCGAGGTCATGCGGCTGCTCGACCACGAGAACGAGCGCATGATCGCGGCCCGGATCGGCGCAGACCGGACAGGGATCCGCGGCCGCGACGTTGCAGCACACGGAACAGGTGCGCACGCTCTTCTTCACGTCGCGGATGGCGAGGGCGAGGGCGAAGGCGTCCTCCGGCGAGGAGCGCAGCACGTGGAAGGCGAGCCGCTCGGCCGTGCGCACGCCCACGCCCGGCATCTTGCCGAACTCGAGGATGAGCTTCTGGATAGGTTCAGGGTAGGCCATGATCTCGCGGCGCCGGACCGCCCGCTCCGCTGGGCGGCCGCCCTAGCAACTACAGTACCCAAACGGAGTATAGCGCTCCGGGTGCGAGGTTGCGGTGGGACTTCGAGAGATCCGGAAGTCGCGAGCGCGACGCGTCCAGAAGGCCCTCTGGCGCCCGGTCGAGCGGGTCAGAACATCCCGGGAAGGGAAAGACCCCCGGTCAGCCGGCCCAGCTCGGTCTTGCCCAGCTCTCGAGCCCGCTCCAGCCCCTGTTTGACCGCGGCCAGGACCAGATCCTCGAGCATCTCGGCGTCCTTCGGGTCGATGACCTCCGGGTTGATCTTGATCGACAGGAGGTCCATGTTGCCGTTCACGTGGACGCTGACCATGCCGCCCCCGGAGCTGCCCTCGACCACCCTCTCCCGCAGGGCCTCCTGGACCCTGGCCATCTCCTTCTGCATTTTTTGGGCTTGTTTCAAGAGCCCCGCGAAGTCCCCCAGACCAGCCATGCTCGCGACCTTTCCCAGCGCCGGCGCGCTAGTCAATCACCTCGCCATCGAACAACTTTCGCACCCGATCGACGGTCGACCGGGACGGAGCCGCGGGCGGGGCCTCCTGCCCGCCGGCTTTCGCGCCGCTGCCCGCCCTCAGCACGAGAGCCTGGCCGTAGAGCTTCAAGGAGGCCTCCGCCACCGCGCGGCGCAGCTTCGGATCATCCAGATTATAGAGTCGAGGTCCCGCGTCCGCCGGAACGACATCCAGGTTGACCCCGTCGAGCGCCAGCGCCCGCAGCGTGCCGAGGAATGCCGCCATCGCGCCGTGATTCACCCGCACTTCGGCCGCGATCCGCTCCAGCACCACGGCCGGGTCTTCGCGCAGGGGAGGGGCGGCCGGCGGCGCGGCGGGCCTGGCCGCGGCGCGCGCCGCGGGCTCGGCCGCCGCACGGGGCGTGGCAGGGGCAGCGGGGGCCGGCTCGCCGAGGAGCAGCGCCAGGGCTTCGCCGATCGGCATGGTCGCCGGCAGCCGGGCCATGCGCAGCAGGGCCGTCTCCAGGGGCAAGCGCGGCTCATCGTGCTCCCGCATGCGCCGCCGCGCCTGGAGGAGAAGGTTGGTCATGGCCAGGACGCGGTCGATGTCGAGACCGGCGGCCAGCTCGACCAGCTCGTCGCGCCCCGCGCCGTCTTGCAGGAGCGCGGCGTCTCCCCCGCTGGCGCACGCGACCAGGAGATCGCGCACCTCGGCCAGCAGGGCGTCCGCGATGCCCTCCATGGCGATGCCGGCGCGCTCCAGAGAGTCGAGCGCGCGCAGGAGCGCGGCCATGTCGCCCGCGCAGAGCGCGCGCAGCAGCCCGCGCACCGCCTGCGGCGAGAGGCTGCCGGTGACCGCGACGACTCCGTCCGCCGCCACCTTGCCCGCGCCGAAGGTGATGACCTGATCGAGCAGGGACTGGGCGTCGCGCATGCCGCCGCGCGCCGCCCGGGCGATGGCGGCGAGCGCCTCCTCCTCCGCCTCGATCCCCTCGCTCGCGCAGATGCTCTTCAGACGTTCCACGATTTCCGGGGCGGGGATCCTGCGGAACTCGAAGAACTGGCAGCGCGAGCGGATCGTGTCCGGCACGCGCTCCGGCTCGGTCGTGGCCAGCACGAAGACGACGTGCGCGGGCGGCTCCTCGAGGATCTTCAAGAGCGCGTTGAACGCCTCCGAGGTGAGCTGGTGCGCCTCGTCGATGATGTACAGCTTGCGGGCGCCCCGCATCGGCGCCACGCGCGCTCGCTCGCGCAGGGCGCGGATGTCGTCGATGCCGCGGTTCGAGGCCGCGTCGATCTCGACCACGTCGAGGTCGTTGCCGCGCAGGATCGAGAGGCAGCGGTCGCAGGTCCCGCACGGCGCGGGCGTCGGCCCCGCCACGCAGCAGAGGGAGCGGGCCAGGATGCGCGCCAGCGAGGTCTTGCCCACGCCGCGCGGGCCAGCGAACAGGTAGGCGTGGGCGATGCGCCCCAGCTTGATCGCGTTCTCCAGGGTGCGCGCGATCGCCGGCTGGCCGGCCACTTCCTGGAAGGTGCCGGGACGGTACTTGCGGGCGAGGACGAGGTAGCTCATGGCGCTTCCGCTCTTCGCTCGATGGCGCCCTGCTGCCGGCCGCGGGACGAGAGCGCGCGCTCTCCGCGTCCGGCACGCCAGACTACCACGAAGCACGTCGCGCATCCGCGCCCGGCGGGCCGGTGCCCGCGCCGCGTCTCGCGGCGCGGGCAGGCGAAAAGAGAGCCGTGCGCCGCGCGTCGAGCCCACTTCCGTGGGAGTTCTCGCTGCCCTGGCTCGGGGCGGAAGCCCCCGAATGCACCCGAGGGGGCCTGCTTATGGCTGCTCCCGTCAGGGCCTGACCAGGTTCACAGTCCCTCGTTGCCCGGGATCCGCTCGTCAACACCAGAGCGGCGAGCACCGACCCAGAGTCGAGGGCCCTCGGCGCGGCATCACCCCCGCGTTTTGGAGGATTTCGGGTTCAGGACACCTCCAGCGTCCCGGCTGCACGGCATCTCAAGATCGTCCCCGGCCTCGGCGGCCGGGAGCTTGTCTGGCGGAGAGGGGGGGATTTGAACCCCCGGGGCAGGTGTAACCCACCCACACGCTTTCCAAGCGTGCTCATTCGACCGCTCTGACACCTCTCCGAATCATGGTTCGGGCACGCGGCGCACGGCCGCGTGCACACCCTTCGGTCTGGCGGAGAGGGAGGGATTCGAACCCTCGGACCCGCAGAGCGAGTCACCGGTTTTCGAGACCGGCCCATTCGACCACTCTGGCACCTCTCCGAACGGCTGCCGGCGCGCGGCCGGCAGCCATGCGTCTCACTTGCTTCCGCGCCGCCGCGAGCGAAAGAACTCTCGCAGCAGCGCGGCCGCCGCTCCGGCCATGACGCCCGCGGTGACCCGCGGGTGGTGGTTCAGCCCGGAGCAACCCAGCACGTCGAGGACCGAGCCGCAGGCGCCGGCCTTGGCGTCCGCCGCGCCGTACACCACGCGCGCCACGCGAGCCAGCACCAGCGCGCCCGCGCACATCGCGCACGGCTCGAGGCTCACGTAGAGCGTCGCGCCCACGAGCCGCTCGTTCTCCAACGCGGCCGCCGCCTGCGTGACGGCCAGGATCTCGGCGTGCGCCGTGGGATCGCGCAGCGTCACCACCTGGTTGTGCGCCCGCGCGATCACCGCGCCCGCGGCGACGATCACGGCACCGACGGGAACCTCGCCCTCGGCAAGCGCCCGCTGCGCCTCGCGCAGCGCGAGCGCCATGCATCTCTCGTCCTCCTCGACGTCGCGAGGACGGCTGATCGCCATCGTGCGCTCCGCGCGCGGCGAACTGGTACACCCGGAAGGACTCGAACCTTCAGCCTCCGGCTTCGTAGGCCGGCGCTCTATCCAGTTGAGCTACGGGTGCACGCCTTGTTGCGCGTTCGCATGCGGCGAACGACTCCAAACAGGTCCTTCTATCGCCCGCCCCGTGCGGCGTCAAGGTGGCAGCGGACCGCCGGTCCGGAGAGCAACCGCAAGAAAACGGACGAAATCGCTCAAGTTTCGCGGCTCCGGCGCCGATGACAAAAACGAAGGGTCCTTCAGTTCGTTTCCCTTTACGCAAGGAGATTGCTCATGGCCGTCAAGAAGAAGGTCGCCCGGAAGAAGGCCACCAAGAAGGTCGCCAAGAAGAAGGCCACCAAGAAGAAGGCCACCAGGAAGACCTGCAAGAGGTGCTAGGCCGAGCAAGACTCCAGTAACCCAGCACTGCGAAGGGGGCGCGACCCGCATCGGGTGGCGCCCTCCTTCGTTGCAGCCCGGCCGTCCCGCCGCCGCGCGGGGCTCACCGCGCCCGCGCTCAGCCCACGCGCAGGAAGAAGCACTTCAGGTAGCGCGACTCCGGCAGGGAAAGCAGCACCGGGTGATCCGCGTCCTGGCCGCGGCGCTCGATCACCAGCACGTCCCGCCCCACGTCCGAGGCGGCGCCGCGCAGCACCTCCTCGAAGAGCGGCTCGGGCATCTGGTACGAGCAGGAGGAGGTCGCCAGCAGCCCCCCCGGCCTGAGCAGGCGCAGCGCGCGCACGTTGATCTCGCGGTACCCCCTGAGGGCTCCTTCCAGCTCGCTCTGCGTCTTGGCGAAAGCCGGCGGATCGAGGACGACCGCGTCGAACATCTCCTTGTCGCGGATCAGAGCGCGCAGCCGCTGAAACGAGTTCCCCTTCTCCAGGGTCACGTTGCAAAGGCCGTTCAGCGCCACGTTCCGGCCGGCCAGATCGACCGCGCGCTGCGAGTCGTCGAGCGCGAGGACGGCGCTCGCGCGCGCCGCGGCGTGCAGGGCGAAGCCGCCGCTGTAGGCGAACGCGTCCAGCACCCGGTCCCCGGCGCGCACCACCTCGCCGAAGCGCAGGCGGTTGGCGCGCTGATCCAGGAACATCCCGGTCTTCTGCCCCTGGAGCAGGTCCACGGTGAAGCGCAGTCCGCCCTCCCGGATCTCGACCTCGGGAAGGACGGCGCCGGCCAGGTGCTTGACCTCGAGCGGCAGCCCCTCGAGCCGGCGCACCGCCGCGTCGTTGCGCGCCAGGATGGAGCGCGGCTGGAGAGCCTCCTCGAGCCAGGCGACAACATCGGGCAGGAGCGCCTCGGCGAACGGGGTCAACGCCTGCAGCACCACGGCCTCGCCGTACTGGTCTGCGATCAGGCCGGGAAGGCCGTCCGCCTCCGACGAGACCAGGCGCAGCGCGTCGCTCCGCTCGCGCAGCGCGCGCCGGCGCTCGAGCGCGGCCAGAAACGCGGCCTTCAAGCTCGCCGCCGTGGGGCACTCCGCGGCCGCGCCGAACACGATGAAGCGCAGGGCAATCTTCGACTGCGGCGAGTAGGCGGCCCAGCCGAGCTGGCGGCGCGCCTCGTCCACCACGCGCACGATCGCCCCGGCGCTGGCCGCACCCGCTTCCACCTGGTCGCGGAACACCCAGGGATGGCGGCTTTGCCCGCGGCGCCGCCCCTTGCCGTGCAGAAGGAACTCAGCAGCCATCGAGGATCTCGTAGTCGAACTGCAGGAGCGAGTCGAGCACCAGGTCGGCGTCCGAGAGGTCGACCTCCTCGGTCAAGCGCGTCCTGACCGCCGCCACCGCCATGCCGGCCGCGCGCGCCGCGCGGATGCCAGCCGGCGCGTCCTCGATCACCAGGCAGTCGCGGGGCGGGACGCCGAGGCTCTGCGCCGCCAGCAGGAAGAGATCGGGATGGGGCTTGCCGCGGCCGACGAGCTGGGCGGAAAAGAGCCCCGCGAACGACGACCTGAGGCCGAGGCAGTCGACGACCGCGTCGATCAGCTCGGGCAGGGACGAGGAAGCCACCACCGCCGGGATGCTCCTCATCTTCAGCTGGATGAGCAGCTCGCAGACGCCGGGCGCCGGCGCCAGGCCGGTGCGGATGAGCCCGATCGTCGCGCGCGTCTTCGCGGCCACGAGGCGCTCGACCGGCTGGCGCAAGCCGCGGCGCTGCTTGAGCGCGGCGAAGAGCTCGGCGTCGGTGCTGCCCAGGAACTCGCGGCCGTCCGCGGCGGTGAGGCGCACGCCTTCCTCCGCGAGCACCTGGTTCGCCGCCTCGAGATGCAGCGGCTCCGTGTCGGCGATGACGCCGTCCATGTCGAAGAGCACGAGTTCGAACGGGCCCATGATCAGGGAGAGCGTAGCCGGGAAGCGGCTGCCGCGTCTCGGGGATTCGGCTCTGCCGCGCGATCCAAGGGTGGAGCCGGCGTCGCTGCCCGACTGGGACGGTCGTTTCGGCAGCCCCTGGTTGAGGACGCCGCCGTGAGGGACTGAACATCGCGTCTCGGCTCGCGGATCACTGGGAGTCGCACATCCGCTCCCGGAGGCCGGGGAAACGGCCCCGATCGCTCACCGCCCTCCCCTCCCCTCCGGCTCCCAGTCAAACAGCCGCGACGCCCCGCGCGGTGCATTCATTCCGGGGCGGGAGCGGGCTCCTGCCCGCGACCGCCGACCGCAAGCATGTTGTCACTGAGCGGCCCGCCTCGACCGGGAGCAGCGAGACGGCGCGCTGGGGGAGCGGAGCGGCGGTTCCCCGGTGGAGGGGCCGGCAGCGACGACGTTTCCCCTTCACGCCCGCCGTTCCTCACGTCACTGAACCTGCAGCATCGCCTTCGCCGCGACGAGGCCCTGGTCGTTCGTCGCGCACGCGATGCACCGGGAGTCGCGATCCGGCCCCGGAGGCCGGGGAAACGGCCGCGATCGCTCACCGCCCTCCCCTCCCCTCCGGCTCCCAGTCAAACAGCCGCGACGCCCCGCGCCGCGAAGCGCCGCGGACTGACCGCCATGGCCGTGACGGCGAGCGTCATTCCGGCGAGGAAGCCGCCCACGTGGGCGCCGTACGCCACGCCCGTGAACATCTCCGCTTCCCCGGCCAGGCCGACGTACTGCAGGACGAACCAGATGGCGAGGAACGCCACCGCCGGCAGCAGGAAGACGAAGAAGGGCGGAAACCAGGTGAGCACGCGCCCGCGCGGGAAGAGGACGAAGTAGGCGCCGAGCACGCCGGCGATCGCGCCCGAGGCGCCGATGCACGGCATCGAGCCGCCCTCGATCTCCACCAGGCGGAAGCCGATCTGGCGCAGCACCGGATCGTCCAGGCTGAGGACGGCGTGAATGACGCCGGAGGCGGCGCCGCAGGCCAGGAAGAACGCCAGGAAGCCGGCGTGCCCGAAGCGGTACTCGACGTTGTGGCCGAAGACCAGCAGGAACCAGACGTTGCCGACCAGGTGCTCGATCCCGCCGTGCAGGAAGATGCTGGTGAAGAACGGCCCCGCCAGGGCGGCGCAGGCGTCGAGCGAGAACGCGGGCAGCGCCGACCAGGTCTCCTGGAAGAGGCGCGCCTGCAGGCGCGGCACCAAGCCGAAGCGGTGGATGTGCCGCGCGCGCTCGACCGGGTCCGCCCCCAGGTCGAGGAAGAAGAAGAAGGCGCAGGCCGCGATGATGAGCAGCGTGGCCCAGGGGACGCGCGGCAGGCGGTGCTCGTCGCGCAGCGGGATCATCGGCCGCACTCTCCGGCGCGCGGCGCGCGCCTCAACCCGGACATCCCGCCACCAGTGCGCGAGATTAAGCAGAACGCGTAGGACCGAGAACGCGGCGGAACTGACGGGCCGAATCCCGCCGGCGGACAGTATGTCCTGGCCGAGCCATCGTCGCCGAGATCGAGGCGCGAGGAGGAAGTCAACTCGTTGCAGTTCCTGACAACGAGCGACGACGAGATCGGCGACGAGGGCCGGCCAGGCGCGGACCGGTGGCGGGATGTTCGGGTTAAGAGTCCGTTGAAAAAGTGCTCCGTCGCCGAGGCGAGCGCATCGCGGCCGAGATCAAGGAGCGAGACCGCAGGCGAATCGGGGGATTCGCCGAGGATCTCGCGACGCTCGAGATCGGCCGAGAGGCGCCGCCGCAGGCAGGATGACTTTTTCAACGGGCTCTTAACCCTGGCCGACCGCCTGCTGGCACTCGGACGGGCTCAGCTCCTGGCTCGTGACCTCGGCCTCGTTGCTCTCGCAGCTCAGGAGCATCCCCTTCCCCTCCACCAGGGTCTCGAGGTGCACCGGGCGCGACCAGATGAGCGCGAGGTTCTTCAGCGTCTCGGAGGCCAGGTTGAGCTGCAGGTCGATTCCGTTCCAGCGGTGCATGAGGTACAGCTCGCCGCGGTTCCGGTAGTTGCCGTCGACCACGTAGATGAAGGGCTGACCCCAGTTGGTCAGGCCGTAGAGGAGCTGCGCCTTGACCACGCGCCAGTCGCGATCGACGATCTCGTACTGGCCGGTGCGGCGGTTGAAGCCGTAGACGAAGAGCTTCTGCGCCTCGCAGAAGTCCTCGTTCATGAAGCTGTCGATGAAGGTGACGTCGTTGTGCGTGCGGCGCACCTCGAAGATCTTCTGCCGTCCCTGCCCCAGCCTCCTGTTCCAGCGGCGCCTGGCGTCGTAGTCGTCGCACTCCTCGTACTCCTTGCCGAAGCGCCCCCTGTTCCAGCGCTCCTCGATGTCGCGGAACAGCTCGATGCCCAGC
>JACQZJ010000078.1:0-26048 GCA_016213895.1 Planctomycetota bacterium
CGAGGACCCCGGCTCCGCCCGTGGCGCCGGCGCCGGCGCCCGAAGAAGCACACTGGTAGCGGTCGTCGTCCTCGTCGTCGAACAATATGCCGAGCCCCATGAAGCCGAAGCCGAGGCCGCCGCGCGCGCAGCGGTACTGGTCGCGGCCCGCAAGATCGAAGAGCGCCGCGGCCCCGAGGACGGCCGCGCCGAACTCCAGCTCAGCCGCCTCGTACACGTCGTCCCCGGCCAGGTCGAGCAGGAGCGCGGCGCCGCCGCAGGCCGCGCCGCAGGTGAAGCCGCCGCCCTCGTAGCGGTCCCGCCCGTCCAGGTCGATGAGCACGCGGACGCTCGGCTCGCGCAGCAGCTCGAGGCCGGCGAGGGGCACCCCGCCGCACCAGCGGTCGTCCCCGCCGAGGTCCACGGCCAGCGCCGTGCCGCTGAGCGGCAGAACGGTGGTCCCCGGGCCGCCGATGAGCACGAGCCCGGCCGCGCACTCGCTGGCCAGGACCAGGTTCTGCGGCACGCCCTCGCCGTCCGGCAGGAGCCGCAGCTCGCTGAGGAAGGGCGCCCCGGCCGCGGCCTTGAGCACGGGCAGGGTGCGTGTCACGCACTCGGCCAGGTCCTCGAGCGCCCGCATGGCGGCCGCGCGGTCGCAGGACTGGATGAGCGCCGCCTCCTCCTCGTCCAGACCGCCGGACGCGCGCGCGGGAGCGAAGAGCCGCGCGCGCCAGCGCTCGGCGGCCGCCTCGCCCCGGTGCCCCGCCGCCAACCAGAGCCGCGCGTCCGCCGCGAGCGCGTCCAGCGTGCCGACCAGCTCGGCCAGGGCCTGCCTGAAGTCCGCGGGGAAGCGGGCGCAGTTTTCCGCCGAGACGCGGAGCAGGTCCAGGCCGCGCTCCCCGAGCGCGCCGATGGCGCGGAGCGGCAGGTCCGGCGCTCCCGCGGGCGGCCGCTCCGCGCCGCGCGTGGCCCCCCGCGCCTCGAGGAGGAGCGCGCAGGAGCGGACCAGGCTGTCCGGCGCGGGCTGGTCGCGGCTCAGGCCAGCCAGCGCTTCATCCACCAGCGCGCCGCCGAGATCGCTCCGCTCCGCCAGCAGCTGGCGCAGTTCCAGGGCGAGAGCGTGACCGCCGAGGTCCCCGGCGCCGCATGGCCCGAGACGATCGAGGTAGGCGCGGAGCGGCTGCGCGCGCCGCACGGGGAGCGCGCTCGGACGCCCGCGACCCGGTTCCGGTTCGGGCAGCCCGACCAGAAACGCGGCCACGGCCAGCGCCGCGGCGCAGAGCACGAGGATGAGGCGTCGCGATCGGGGCATGGCCTGCCTGGCGTTTCGCGCCGGCGGCCCTTGCCGGCGCTGCGTCCGCCAGACCATCGGCGCGCGGGCTGCCGCGACTGAACGACCGCGGCCCGCTGCAGGCGCTCATTTGGGCTTGCGTACGATCTTGTCCGCGGCCTGCGTCTTGAGGAAGTCGGCCTTCTTCTTCGCCACATCGTACATCTCGGGCAGGCCCTCGAGGCGGCGCATCGCGGTCAGGTACTTGGAGTAGGCGTCGTCGTAGTGGTCGGTCTGGACGTTCTTCTCGGCCGCCTCGTTCTGCCACTGCCAGAACTCCTTGGCGCAACGCACGATCTTCCCCTGCAGCTCCGCCAGGGCCTTCTTCTCCTCGGCGTTGACGCCCGGGTTCTTGGCCAGGAAGGAGCTGACGATGGTGTAGGCCCGGCCGTACATCTCGCGCGCGCGCTCGACGTCCGCGTCGATCCACGTCTCGTGCGCGTTGGGCGGCGTGGCGGGCACCCGCTCCTTGTAGATGCCCAGCAGCCGCTTCACCTCGGCCTCGCGCTTGTGCCCCTTGAACTCGACCAGGAAGTTCTCCAGGCGCCGGACGAGGATGCGCACGTAGGCCGTCTCTCCCTCGTACTTCGGGTTGTCGATCTTCGACTGCACGAAACCGAGGATGTTGTTCTGGTAGTCGGTTTCGCCGTGCTGGTGCAGTTCGAGGTCGACCGCGGTGGTCACCCCGGCCTTGATCTCCGCGAGCTTGTTCTGCGCGACGCGGTAGTTCGGGGCTCCCTCTGGGATCGACTCGAGCAGCTTGATGGCCTCCTCGTGCTTCGAGTGCTGGAACGCGTCCAGCGCCTGGGCGTAGATCCTCCCCCAGTCGCCGCTCGGCACCCCCGTCATGATCTTGTAACCGATGATGGCCACGACCAGGACCACCAGGCCGGCGATGCCGAGCATGACCGGTCCGGAGAGCCCGGGCTTGCGCACGTTCTGGCGCTTCAGGATCTCGCGCTGGCCGGCCGCCTTCTGCATCTCCTGCGTCACGACCACCTCTCTCCCGCCGCCGCCGCGCCGCGCGCCGCGCCGCGCCGTCCGGCCCGGCCGCGCCGCTCCCGCGCGGGCCGCAGGGCCTCCCGGGCGAACGGGCGCCGGGGCCGCGGCCGCACGGGGCGCCTCGGCAGCCGGCTTCAGGCCGCCGCGGAACGTCAGGGACGCGTCGCCCACCTGGATCACGTCGCCGCTCGCCAGCTCGTGCTGCTGCACCGGCCGGCCGCCCACCTTCGTGCCGCCCCCGAGGTCGATCAAGCGGTAGGATCCCTCGACCTTGAGGATCTGGCAGTGCCTCTCGGCCACGCCGCTTCCCGCGACGCGGATGGCGCAGTCCGCGCCGCTCCCCACGAAGACGAAGTCATCGATCAGGTCGAAGCTCTTCTCGCGACCGCCCTGGATGACAATCAGCTTGGCCATGGATCAGCCTCTCGCGCCTCCAGCTTGCGAGGCCGGCGGCCGGCGCGCCGCCGGCGCCCTGACCTCACTCCGTGAAGTTACCACTGTACTCGGCGCCGCCGGCGAAGTCCTGGCACCAGTACACCCCCATGTTGCCCACGCCCAGGTCCGCGTGCGACTCGAACAGGATGTTCCGGTGGTGCCCGGACGAATGCAGCCAGGAGCCGTGGGCCACCATCGCCCCGCCGCACATCGCGATGTTCTCGCCCGAGCCGCTCGAGCTGTAGCCCTGCGCCTCCATGCGCTGGTGCGGCGACCTCAGGCTCGGATCCTCGTCGTTGAAGTGGCTAAACTTGCCGGTGCGCGACATCCAGGCGCAGTGGCCGCGCGCCGCGAGGATCAGCTTGTCGTTCATGGCCACTGCCTGGCGGCCCATCATGCGCCGGTAGCAGTTGGTGATGTGCACCTGCTCCGCCTCGCCGGAGGTGGCCACGGCCGTCTGGCCGGCGTTGGCCGCCAGCACCGCGGCGTCGCGGTCGAGGCGCGCCCTCTCCTCCAGGTCCTGGGCGAGGTTGCGGATCGTCACGCGCCGCGCGTCCTGTGGCAGCAGCTTGAAGACGGAGAGCTCCGGCTCCTCCGTGAAGCCGTCCGGATCGGCGGTCGCGAGAATGGCCTGTTCCGCGCGCAGCTGCTCCAGCAGGCGCTGGAACGTCCCGGAAAGCGTGGCCCCGCCCTGCGCCTCCTCGAACTCGTTGCCCCAGACCTCGCGCACCCGCTCCACGCGCTCATCCACCTCCTGCTGCACCTTGAGGTAGACCGGATACATGTCCGGCGGGACATCGGGCGGCTGGTAGGGATAGAAGTACTTCTCGGTGTCGAAGATCAGCTCGAGCGCGTGCTCGCGCCGCGCCTGCAGCTCGCGGCGCGTCTCGAAGAGCCGCTCGATGGAGCGCAGCTCCGGCTGTTCTTTCAGCTCCGCGAGCAGGCGCAGGCGGCGCGTGTAGAGCAGCGCCACGACCTCCTCCCGGGCCACGGGCAACAGGCCGCGCAGCTCCTGCAGGCCGGCTTGATAGTCGCCTTCGCCCTTCTCCAGGCGCACGAGCGCCGCGGCGATGGCCGCGGAGTTCCGCGCCAGCTCGCGCTCGCGGAAGGTCAGCCACTGCCCCTCGTGCCGGAAGAAGCCCCACTCGGGGACATCCGCCAGGCCGCGCAGGAGCGCGATCGCCGCGTCGAGCGAGGCCTTGAGCGAGGGATCGGCCAGGCACTTGAGGAGCAGCGCGTCCGTCTCCGCGTCGATGACGCCGTCCAACTCCTCCGCGCGGTCGATCATGAGGTAGTAGATGAAGTTGAGCTGGTCCTGGGGCTGCAGGCCCGCGAGCCGGGCGAGCCCTTTCACCGACGCCGCGCTCAGCTCGGCGGGCAGAAGCGACGCCGTGCCGCCGCCCTGGAGTTCGACCAGCAGGCGCTCACGGTCCACGCCGGTGATGCGGCCGGAGATCGCGCCCGAACGGTCGGACACCCCCACGGCGCCGGCGCGCTCGGGTCCGGCCTCGACCCAGTTGCGCAGGGCGTCCAGGAACCAGCGCGCGCGGTTGGCGCGCTCGATGCGGCGCGTCAGGCGCGCGCGCGCGCCGAAATCGAGGCGGGGCGAGTTCGCCGCGTCGTAGGCGGCGAGCGCCCCCTCGAGGTCGGCGGCGCGGAAGAAACGGTCCCCGCGGGCGATCGCCTCTTCCAGGTCCGGGACCGCGGCCGGATCGGTCTCTGGTGCGGGCGGCCGGCTCGTGCCGGCCGGAGGCGCGGGCGGCAGGCCGCCCGCCGCGTCGCTCGCCGGGGCCGGCTCCGTCGTTTCCGCGCCGGCGCGCGGCGGGCGCGCCGCGGCGCCCGGGCTGCTGGTGGCGAGGAGTTCCTCCAGCTCGAGCGCCCGTGCCTCGAGCCGCGCGTACGACGCCGTGCCGCGGAAGGCCGCGAGCTCGGTCTCGTCCAGCACGATCGCCGCACCCAGCACGTCGTTCTGCCGCGCGCGCTCGTCGGCCCGGGCCAGGAGCTTCTCCGCCTCGGCCTGCGCCGCGACCTCCACCTCGTCCTGGAACGCGGCGAGCAGCTCGGCGTCGCTGGCGAGGTTGCTGTCGGCCAGGCTGGCGAATACGCCCCGCGCCCCGACGAAGTTGTTCACGCGCAGGAAGGCGTCTCCCATTTCCGCGACCTCGGCGATCGGCGGCCGCACGCGGCGCGCTTCAGCGTCCGCGACCTTGCGGTAGCCGTCCGCGGCCATCTGCACGGCGGTGCCCACGATCGGCAGGGCGCCGTAGGTGCCGAGCATCGCCTCCGCCCGCACGAGCTTTGCCGCAGCGGACATCTCGGTGTCGGCGCGCAGCTCGTTCAGGGCCGCCTCGCCCTGCGCTGCGCGGATGCGGGCGTCGTTCACGCGCCCCAGCTCCGCGTCGATCGCGGAGCGCGCCGGCGCGGCATCCTCGTCGCGCTTGAGCTCCTCGAGCACGCTCAAAGCGTCCGCCAGCCGGCCCGATTCCAGGTGGATCCTGGCCAGGTCGATGCGGTCCTGGGCGTAGGTCCCGGCACGCTGCGCGGGGATGATGCGCGCGATCAGCGAGCCGAGGGCAGCGACGACCACGATCGCCGTCGACGTGTAGAGCCCGGTGCGCAGCAGCCGCAAGGCGCCTCGCTCGCGCCGCCGCCTGCCCCCGGGGAGCTGCGCCGCGTCGGCTCCGGCCGGCTCTGGCGCGGACCCGGCGGAAGCGGGTTCGGACCCGGCGGGAACGCCGGCCGGGGCAGGAGCAGGCGCGGGGGCGGAGCCGGCCGCTGGCGCGGCCGGCGCTGCTGGCGCGGCCGGCACCCGCTGCGCCGGTGCGCTCGCGCGCGCGAGGCGCTCGAAGACGAGGACGCAGCCGCCCAGCTCGATGCGGTCGCCCGGATCGAGGCGCTTCTGCGCGATGTAGCAGCCGTTGACCAGCGTGCCGTGCGCGCTGTTCAGGTCGACCAGCTTGTAGCCGTCCTTGATGCGCTCGAGCACGCAGTGCCGGGGCTCGACGCCGCCGCGCCGCAGGACGACGGAGTTGTCCTCCGCCGAGCCGATGGTCCACCGGTCCGCGTCCAGCGGGATCTGCCGGCTCAGTCCCCGCGCGGGATCATGGATGACCAGGACGAACATGACTCCTCCGCAGGCAGCGACGGAGCGCGCCTGTGCATTGCGCAAGGGCGTCCCGTGCGCTCGCCCCCAGGGCGGGCGCGGCCACCTTCAGCTCCGCGGCGGCACGGCGCAGGAAGAAGTCGCAGAGCGCCGGTATGTCGACCGCGCGCGCGCGCAGCGGCGGCAGCTCGATGGTCACGCCGTTCAGGCGGAAGTAGAGGTCCTCGCGGAAGAGCCGGCGGCTGATGAGATCGAGCAGCGGCCGGTTCGAGGCCGACACCAGACGCACGTCCACGTGGATGCTGGTCGCGCCTCCCACGGGCCGGATCTCGCCGTCCTGGAGGACGCGCAAGAGCTTCTTCTGCATGGCCGGGCTCATGTCCCCGACCTCGTCGAGGAAAAGCGTGCCGCGATCGGCGGTCTGGAACAGCCCCTTGCGGTCGCGGTCCGCCCCGGTGAAGGCCCCGCGCTTGTAGCCGAACAGCTCGCTCTCCTGCAGGGTCTCGGGGATCGCCGCGCAGTTCTCCGTGACGAAAGGACCCGTGCGGCGCGCGGAGTTCTCGTGGATGGCCTGAGCGACCAGCTCCTTGCCCGTGCCCGACTCGCCCTGGATCAGGACCGGGATGTTGGCCTCGGCCACGCGGTCGATGAGCGCCAGGACGCGCAGCACGGCCGGGCTGTCGCCGATGATGCCCGCGTAGCGCGCCCGCTCCCGCGGCGCCTCGTCGGCGGCGTACTGCGGCCGCGCCGCGGGCGTCTCGCGCAGGCCTTCCTCGAGGGCGCCGCGCGCGGCGGCAGCGGCCTCCTCGCCGTGATCGCGGGCGATCTCGGCGCCGAGGCGCCGCAGCTCCTCCAAGCGTCTCTTCAGCTCCTCGCTCATGCGCCGCTCAGCACTCCTCGCGCGCCTTCTGCAGGCGGGCGTACTCCAGCATCAGCCTCTTCTGCCCGCACAGGTCGAAGTCGACCGTCGCCTTCGCGGACGTCCCGCAGCCGCTCACTCTCAGGACGCGGCCCCGTCCGAACTGGCTGTGCACCACGAGGTCGCCCGGCGCAAAAGGCGGTTCGGCGCCGTCGCTTTCCGGTTCGTAGCACGGCAAGTCGTCGAGCGGCGCGAAACGCGAGCGCCCGCGGCCTTCCACCAGCACGAGCCCCTCCGGGATCTCGGCCAGGAAGCGCGAGGGGCCCGCGTCTCCGAACATCCAGGGCGCGCCGCCGGCGCGGCGCGTCGAGTAGCAGAGCGAGAGGCGCCGCCGCGCGCGCGTCATGCCCACGTAGAGCAGCCGCCGCTCCTCTTCGAGCGCGTCGGGGGAGGCCAGCGAGCGCGCATGGGGCAGGATGCCTTCCTCGAGCGCGGCGATGAACACGACCGGGAACTCCAGGCCCTTCGCCGAGTGCAGGGTCATCAGGGTGACGCTCGGCGCTTGGCTCTCGTCGCGGTCGCGCGAGCGCGCCAGCACGGTGTCGTTGAGGAAGTCCTCGAGGGTGCCGCCGGGATGCGCCTCGTCGTATTCGCCGATCGCGCGGCGCAGCTCGGCGATGTTCTCCAGGCGATCCTCCACCAGCGGGTCGTCCTCTTGCTCGAGGAAGCTGCGGTAGGCGCTCAGGCGCAGCAGCTCGTCCAGGAGCGGCAGGACCGGCGCGCGCGGCAGCGCGAGCAGAGGCTGCAGCACGGCGGCGAAGCCGGCGAGCGCGCGCTCGGCGCCGGCCCGCAGCACGCCGCCGCCGCCCGCCAGGACCAGATCGCGCAGCGGCTGCCGCGTCTGCTCGGCCTGCTCCTTGAGGCGCGCCACGGTGCGCGGGCCGATGCCGCGCGGCGGGACGTTGATGATGCGCGCCAGGTCGACGGCGTTGCGCGGGTTCGCGATCACCCTGAGGAAGGCGATCAGATCCTTGATCTCGCGGCGTTCGTAGAACTCGACCGCGCCGACGATGACGTACGGCAGATTGGCGTCGCGGAACGCCTGCTCCAACGGCCGCGAGCAGGCGTTGGTGCGGTAGAAGACCGCGATCTCGTCGGCGCGCGCTCCCTCCGCCAGCGCCTGCCTGACGCCCGCGACGATGCGCGCCGACTCCTCCACCTCGGACCCGGCGGCCAGGACGCGTACCGGCTCGCCTTCGCCCAGCGAGGAGCGCAGCCCGCGCTCCACGCGCATCAGGTTGTGCTCGATCAGCGCCCCCGCGGCCCGCAGGATCCCGTTGGTGGAACGGTAGTTCTCCTCGAGCTTCACCACGCGCGTGCCCGGGAAGTCGCGCTCGAACTCCAGGATGTTGCGGATGTCGGCGCCGCGCCAGCGGTAGATCGCCTGGTCCGGGTCGCCGGTCGCGCAGATGTCGTCGTGGTCGGCCACGATCAGCCGGGCGAGGCGGTACTGCAGCCGGTTGGTGTCCTGGTACTCGTCGATGAGCAGCGCGCGGAAGCGCGAGGCGAAGCGGCGCCGCACCTCCTCGTTCTCATCGAGCAGCTGCACCGACCGGCAGAGCAGGTCGTCGAAGTCGAGGGCTTGGCTCTCCGCCAGCGCCTTCTCGTAGGCGGCGTGCACGCGCTCCAGGATGTCGGCGGCGGGTTCGCCCGCGATCCCCGCCTCCTCTCCCTCGGTCTTGCGCCGCGAGATGCCGGCCAGGAGGTCGCGCGGCCGCTGCTCCCGCTTGCCGAGGTTCATCTGCTTCAGGATGGCGCGCACCACGACGAGCTGATCGTCGGCGTCGAAGATGGTGAAGTTCCGGTCGAGCCCGGCGGCCTCGGCCTCCATGCGCAGGAGGCGCGCCCCGAGGGAATGGAACGTGGAGATCCAGGCGCGCGAGGGGCCGAGCAGCTGCTCGACGCGCTGCTTCATCTCGCCGGCGGCCTTGTTGGTGAAGGTGATCGCCAGCACCTGCGACGGCGCCAGGCCCTGGGAGATGCGCCAGGCGATGCGGCGCGTGATCACGCGCGTCTTGCCGCTGCCGGCCCCGGCCACGACGAGGAGCGGCCCGCCGGCGTGGAGGACCGCCTCGCGCTGTGCATCGTTGAGATCGGAGAGGATCGCGTCCAAGAGGCCACCACCGCCGCGCGCAGTGCGCGATCGACAAGTCCCGCCATTCTGGCACGCGCACCCGCGCGCGTCGATCGAGCGCCGCGCCCCCGGCAGAAAAAGGAACGCACCGGCGCGCTTGGCCGGTGCGTTCTCGTGTGTCGCCTCGCGGGCCTGGCCCGGGATCGGCCTCGATCAGACGCCCGCGGTCTTGACCAGGATCGCCGCTCCCCGCTGGACGGGGAACGCCGCCGCGGCTTCGATGCTGGTGATCGTCTCCTGCAGGTTCGTGCTGTAGGACGTCCCGAGGATCACGACGTGGGCCACGATCCCCGGCACCTTGTGGAACGCGGCGAGCCGTTCATCGCGCAACTGCACGAGGTCGATGCCCGCGCCCAGATCGAGCGGCTGCACGTCGATCACGTGCGCCAGGGCGCCGCCCTCACGCGCGACCACGCCGATGATCAGGAAGGCCGCGGCCTTGACCGGCATGCCGGGCGGAGTCAGCAGCAGCTGCCCGCCTCCTGCCACTCTGAACCTGCCCTGGAGATCGACCCACTTCTTCCCGGACTTGTCCATCTCCATGACGTTCGCGGTCGCGCCGCCTGGAACCTGGACCTGAACGAGGACCGGCAAAGAGCCTGGCTGCGCGCTCGAGGCGAGCTGTGCATCGCTGACCTGCAGCCTGCTCTTGTTTTCATTGACGGTGTTGAACTTGACGATCGCGCCCGGCACGGCGGTGACGGCCACCTGCGCGAGGACGACGCAGGACTCGGACCCGCCGTACGTTGGAGGAGGCGGGCTCCCGCCATCGCGCGGGTTGTTGGGCAAGTTGTAGGGACTGTCATTGTCCCCGCCGCCCCCCCACGAGAAGGGCGCGATCACCAGGACCACGGCGAACGCGAGCGCGAACGCTCTCGCCACCGGTCCAGGATCTGCTCTCTTCCAACCGCGGAACATGGGTTTACATCCTTGTCTGCGCCGCTCGCCTCTACCCTGCGAAGAGCACCGGGTAACGCTCCAGCAACTCGGTTCGGAAACGAGACTCGGAGGCCAGGAGGTTCCGGAACACCTCCGCCCGATCGAGGATCTCCCGCGCCTCCTTGAGCTTCTTGGGGAACCTGCGGACCAGTTCCCCGAAGGTCTCGGCGGAGCGGTCGAAGCGCTTCAGCTTTGCGTGGAACATCGCCAGGCTCAGGAACACGGTGAAGAACCGGGGATCGTCGTCCACAGTTTCGCCTTCGACGATCTCCTGGAAGCAACGGACTGCCTTCTCGTAGTCGCGCCGGTAGGCGTGGGCATTGCCCAGGGCCTGCAGGGCCATGACCTTCAGAGACGGCGACAATCCATTCTTGGAAAGGAGTTTACGATACTCCGCGATGCCTTCCTCCGGCCGATCGACGCGCACGAAGTAGACGCCGAGGTAGAGGCGGGCCGGCCCATGGTCGGGCCTGAGGATCAGGCACTCCTCGAGGTAGCGCCGAGCGTTGTCGAGGGCACCGCGCCCGGAACGGGCTCCGATGCGCAGGTTCCGGCCCGATCTCTGGCCGCGGAAAAGGTCCTTGGTCTTCTCGACCGACTGAGCCGTCTTTTTCGTGGACCCGTTCGACTGCCCAGCGAGAGTGGCGGACTCGCGCACCAGGCGCCTGCCCTCGGCCTTGGTGCGCTCGATGGCCACGGCCTTCTTATGGAGGAAAGTCACCAGCTTGGAGTCGTTCCCGGCCACGAAGTAGGCCTTCCCCAGCTCGTAGAGGAGTTCGGCCACGCGCTCGAGGTTCGACCCGAGGAGCTTGCCGCTCAGCGTCTGGAAGAACGTGCTCTTGTTGAAGGACTCGACCATCTTCGAGAAATCGCGGGACTCCCGGTGGACCCTGATCTGACCGCGGATGGCCTCGACCGTGTGCCGGCACGAGTCGCACAGCTCGAGGTGGATGAGGAGTTCCTTCGTGTCGGCGGAAGGCAGCTCGTTGTCCACGTAGCCGTGGATGGCGAGCTCGAACTCCGCGCAGGGCATGTAGCGCAGCTCGACGCTCATGACTCACCTCCGGCGATCTCGGAAATGGCACGGAAGATCTTCTTCCTGGCCCGGCAGATCACCATCTTGAGGTTCTCGAGCTTGATCCCCAAGACCTCCGAAGCCTCGCGATAGCGTACCCCCTCCACTTCGACCAGCAGCAGGGCCTTCTTCTCGCGCTCGTTCAGGCGCGTCTCGAAGGCCCGCAGGTAGTTGCCCAGGAACAGCAGCCAGAGGAACCCGCACTCGCCCAGGCTCTCTTCCTTCACCAGAGCGCCGAGGGGGCTTTGCTGCTGCTCGTCCTCGATCGTGTCCGCGAACGCCTCGCTCGAGACGGCGGAGATGTTCACGGCCCGCAGGTGCTTCAGGATCGTGTTGCGGATGATCGAGTAAGACCAGTTCCGGAAGGAGAACTCCTTCTCGTCCCGGAACTTGTGGGGATAGCGGAAGATCGAGACGAACACGTCCTGCAGCACGTCGTTCGGGTCGAGAGCGGCGTTCACGAACCTGAGCCGCTTGAGGATGACGAGCAGGAACTCCTTGTAGTTCAGCTCGTAGAGCAGCGAGTACGCCTCCAGGTTCCGGTGCTCTCGGAACACGTCCATGAGGCAGGTATTGAGCTGCGCGCTGGAAGTGCCGGACTTCTGGAACTGCTCGAAGATGTCCAGGAGCTTCCTGTCCCGCGTCTCCTTGGCGATGCGGCGGATTCGCCCCTCGACCTCCGCCCCCCCGAGCGAAAGGGAGGTCTCATTCGAATGGACTGCGTCGTCGCGATCCATCATGGGGCTGGCACCCCGCGCAGGATCTGGATGGTACGATCGGTACGCATCCGACGCCTCATAACTCCCAGCCTCGGGTCAGCCCGAGCTTCGCCGAACCCACCATCTGGTTTTCAGATAGGGACCACCGTTCCGGATGGATCGCTGGGCAAAAGCAACACGGCCGGAACAGAGTCCGCTGCGACGGGAGTATAGCCTTTCTCTTCGGCTGTAACTCGCACCAACTTCAGCTCGCCTGCCGTTTTTTTCATGTCCCAGGCTCGTTTCCGAAACGAGTTAGACGAATCTCCGCGCGGATTGAAAGGAACTTTCAGCAGCAACGGCGCGGCAAGACGTCCCAGGTCGCGTGCCGCCTGCTTCTTGCGAATCTGCGTTGGATGAGCGGCATCGCCAGAACATCCGCCGGCCGAACGAACGTATGCTTGCATGCCTGAAGAAATGCGAACGCTCCTGAAAAACGCCGTTCTGCTCACGATGAACCGCACGTTCGACGTGTTTCGGGGCGGAATGGTCCTGGACGGCGGCCGCATCGAGGCCCTGGGCGCCGAGAACGAGCTTCCCCCCGCGGACCGGACGATCGACATCCAGGGACACGTCCTGCTGCCGGGATTCGTCCAATCCCACGTTCACACTTGCCAGACCCTGTTCCGCGGGGCTGCCGACGACCTCAGCCTGCTCGACTGGTTGAGGCACAGGATCTGGCCGCTGGAGGCCGCGCACGACCCGGCCTCGCTCCAGGCATCCGCCGAGCTCACGGTGCTCGAGCTCTTGTCCGGCGGGACGACCGCGATCCTCTCGATGGAGACGGTCCGGCACACCGAGACCGTCTTCGAGACCCTGGCGCGCCTGCCCGTGCGGGCGGTCGTCGGCAAGTGCATGATGGATGGCGGCGCGCACGTGCCGTCTTCCCTCGCCGAGGACTCCGAGCGCTCGCTGCGGGAGTCCCTCGCCCTCGCCCGCGCGTTCCCCAACCGCCCGGGCGCGCGGCTGCGCGCTTGTCTCGCCCCGCGCTTCGCGCTCTCCTGTTCCGAGGGACTGCTCCGGGACGTGGCCGCGGCCGCGCGCGAGCACGACCTCCTGATCCACAGCCACTGCGCCGAGCAGCTCCAGGAGGTGCGCCTGGTGCAGGAAGCGACGGGCCAGCGCAACCTCGCCTTCCTGGAGCGCGCCGGCCTCAGCGGCGCGCGCGTCCGCCTGGCCCACGTCATCCACCTGGACGAGGCCGAGAACGAGCTCTTGGCGCGGTCCGGCACCCACGTGCTGCACTGCCCCTCGTCGAACCTCAAGCTCGGCTCGGGGACCGCGCCCATCACGCGCTACCTGCAGCGCGGCGTGCCGGTCTCGATCGGTGCGGACGGCGCGCCGTGCAACAACAGCCTCGACGCCCTGCGCGAAGCGCGCCTGGCCGCGCTGCTGCAGAAGCCGATCTTCGGCCCGACCGCGCTGCCGGCCCGCACCGCGCTCGAACTGATCACGCGCGCGGGCGCCGCGGCGCTCGGCATGGCGGAGGAGATCGGCAGCCTCGAGGCGGGGAAGCGCGCCGACCTGGTGGAGATCGACCTCGACCGGCCGCACGTGGCCCCGGACGGCGACGTCCACGCGCGCATCGTCTACGAGGCGGAGCGGGCGGACATCGCCCGGGTCTTCTTCGACGGCGAGGTCGTCTTCGCCGGCGGCCGGCCCGCCTACTGCGAGGCGCCCGCGCTGCTCGAACGCGCGCGGCGGGCGCGCGCCGCGCTCTTCGCGCGCGCCGGCCTGTGAGAAGAGGGCGCGCCGCCCCCGTCGCCCGGTCCGGCCGGCTTCACGGCGAGTAGTCGAACACGTACGCGATGCGCGTACGGTTGACGATGAGGTAGGGCGCCCGCTTCAGCACCGCGAACTCGCGCGGCTTCTTGCCAGCGAGGCCCTCGATGGCCGTGTCCGTGACCACCAGGAAGCGCTGCTCGCCGAGATCAGTGCGGTTGTACGCACGGCGCAGCATCTTGCCCGAGACCTCGAGCGCCAGCCGGCCGCCGAGGTAGAGGTTGACCAGGGCCCGGTCCTTGGCCGGCTCGGCCAGCCGGCGCAGCAGGTCGTCGCCCGCCGACCCGATCAGCTCGTGGGCGATCAGGATCTCGTCCAGGTTCACCATGGCCCGGGCCGTGACGATGCGGTCCCCCTGCTGCACCCCCACCAGCGTGGCGTCGTGCACCTCGATGAAGCGGCCGCCGGTCGCGTTGAGGAAGGTGGTCAGCCGCCGCCCTCCCGTCTTCACGTACCCCTTGACGAGGAACGACTCGGTCAAAAACAGGTCCTTCACGAACTCCATCTCAGTTGCTCCTGCGCCCGCCGCCGGCCGGCTCGAGCCGCGCGCGCAGCCCGGCGCGCACGCAGCCCGCGAGGTACATGGATCCCACGACGAGCACCAGGCCGTCCCTTCCCGCCAGGTGCAGCGCGCGTTCGAGGGCTTCCCCGGGGTCCGCGACCGCCTGCGCGCTGCCGCCGGAGGAGCGGATGAGCTGCTCCAGGCGGCCGGGGTCGGCCGCGCGCGGACTGGCGTACGCGGTCGTGACCACCTGGCCGGCGCGCGCCAGGATGCAGGCCGCCGCGGCCAGGTCCTTGTCGCCCGCCATCGCGAAGAGCACGACCGTGCGCGCGGCGGCGAAGGCGAGGCGCGTCTCCTCGACCGCGAGCCGCAGCGACTCCGGCGTGTGCGCGCCGTCGATCAGGACGATCGGCTCGCTGCCCGCTTTCTCCAGCCGCCCGGGCAGGGCGAAGCCGGCCAGGGCAGCACGCGCCGTCGGCGCGGCGAAATCGCAGCCTAGCCGCTCGGCCAGGATCTCGACCAGGCCGATGGCCAGGGCGAGGTTGTCCGCTTGATGAACGCCGCAGAGCCCGAGGCGCAGGCCCGGATAGTCCGCCCGGGCGGTGCGCACGTGCGCCTCCAGGCCGCCGCCCGCGCAGCGCCGCACGCGCAGCACGCGCAGGTCCTGGCCGAGCCGCAGGAGCGGCGCGCCGGCGTGCGCCGCGGCGGCCGCGATCGGCTCCCAGGCGCTGTCGCCCGGCCGCACCCCGGTCACGACCGGCACGCCCGGCTTGATGATTCCCGCCTTCTCGGCCGCGATCGCCTCGACCGTGCCGCCCAGCACGGCGGCGTGTTCCAGGGTGACGTTGGTGATCGCCGTCGCCTCCGGCTGCACGACGTTGGTCGCGTCGAGCGCGCCGCCCATGCCCACCTCGTGCACGGCGCAGGCGGCCGCGCGGCGCCGGAAGTGCAGGAAGGCCACGAGGGTGATGAACTCGAAGAAGGTCGGGAAGCCCGGGTCCGGGCCCGCCGCGCGCGCGGCGACCACCTCGCTCGCGGCGGCCAGCAGGTCCTCCTCCCCGATCGGCTCGAAATCGACCGCGACCCGCTCCTCCAGGCGCTCCAGATGGGGCGACGTATGCAGGCCCACGGGAGCGCCGAGCGCCTGCAGGAGCCGCGCGGCCAAAGCCGCGGTCGAGCCCTTGCCCTTGGTGCCGGTCACGTGCGCGACCGGCGACGCGCGCTCCGGATGGGCGAGGCGCTCGACGTAGACCAGCATGCGCCGCAGGTCGGTGCGCACGCGGCCGGCGTGGAACTCCGGCATGTTCTCGTAGTTGGTCGAGCCGCGGAGCAGCTCGTCGAGCTCGCGTCGAGTGCGGATCGGCTCGGACATGGCGGCGCTTCCAGGCGCGGGCCGGGGGCGCGGTCCCTCGGCCCGGGCGCGGGGGAATTGTACGGCGGGCTGGCGCTCTTCCATGCCGCTGGTTAAGTATGCAGGCGTGCTTCCGCGGATCGGCGTCAACTGCAACGTCAAGTCGGGCCTGAGGAGCCAGGGGGACGGCCGCCTGCTGACCCTCGCTCCGGACTTCGCACGCGCTCTCTCCGCGGCGGGCGGGCAGGCGCTCCTCGTGCCGCCGCTCGTGCAAGACGGCGCGGCCGACGAGGCGGCGATCGAGACGGTCCTGGATTCGGTCGAGGGGCTGGTGTTCAGCGGCGGCGCCGACATGCACCCGCGCGCCTACGGGCAGGAGCCTCATGCGCGCACCGTGCTCGTCGACGCCGAGCGCGACGCCTCCGACCTGGCGCTGGCGCGCGCCGCGCTCCTGCGGGAGCTGCCGGTGCTCGCGATCTGCGGCGGCATGCAGCTCGTCAACGTGGCCCGCGGCGGCACGCTGCACCAGCATCTCCCGGACCTGCGGCGCACGAAGTACCCCGGCCTGTCGGCCCCTCACCTGGAACGCGACGCGGGCACGGCGCGCCACCCCGTCCTGCTGCTCCCCGGCACGCGCCTCGCGCGGCTGATCGGCGCCGAGCCGCTCGCCGTGAACTCGCGCCACCATCAGTGCGTCGACCAGGTCGGCGCCGGCCTGGTCGTGGCGGCCGTGGCCGCCGACGGGGTGATCGAGGCGCTCGAGGGTCAAGACGGGCGCTTCCTCGTCTGCGTACAGTGGCATCCGGAGGAGCTGCAAAGCGAGCCGCGCCAGATGCTCCTCTTTTCCGGGCTGGTGCGCGCGGCGCTGGAGCGAACCGCGCGCGGCGGGGCACGTTGAAGGCAGCAGCGAACCGATGCGACGCAAGGGACTGACAAAGCCGTGATCATCCCGAAGGTGCCGATGGGTGGCCGCCTCCCGGGCATGGGGCCGGCCGGAGGATCGGAGCGCGTCCGGCTGGTGGTCCTCGCCCTGGCCGCGGTGCTCTTCCTGGCCGCGCTGCTCTACGTCCAGCTCGTGGTGAAGCGCGGGCTGGAGGCGCCGGCCGACGAGGGCGAGTACGTCGTCCAGGGCGACAGCCCGCTGGTGCGCGCGCCTTCGGCGAAGGTCGACCCGCAGCGCCTCGCCGCGGTAGAGGACGCGAGCCGCACCGACCGGCTGGTGCGCGAGCCGGAGCCCTACTCCCACTTGCTGGCGGAGGCGCGCAAGCTCACCCCGGGCGACCTCGAGGCGCTCGGCCTGCGGCGCATCGACGCACAGCAGGTCCTGGCCGCTCCGGCGGCCTCTCGCGGCCAGCCGTTCGAGGTGAAGGGCGTGCTCGAGAGCGTGGAAGCCGTCCAGGGCCAGCTCTGGCAGGAGATCCGCGGCTCGCTGCGCGATCCGGACGGCCAGCTGTACGCGTTCTCCGTGCTGCAGGAGCCGCAGGTCGAGGTCGGCCAGGTGGTGCGCCTGCGCGGCTTCTTCTTCAAGCTCTTCTGCCTCGAGACGCGGCCGGGCGAGTTCAGCGACAACGTCATCTACCTGATCGGTCGCTCGCTGGTGCGCTCCTTCCTCGAGATGCCGCCCGTGACCGATCTGGCGCAGATCCCCTTCCACCTGGCGCGCGACTACGACGTCACCGACCAGGTCGACCTCCAAGAGGAGCTCCTCTACCACGTTCTCAGCTACGTGCGGTCCCTCACGCCGGAACAGAAGGAAGCGCTCCCGGCCGAGAACGTGACCTGCGCCGGCCTGCAGCACGATCCCGGCGCCTACCGCGGCAAGCTGGTGCGCGTCCTGGCGCGCTACGTCCCCGGTCTGGAATGGCCGCGCAAGCTCGGCCCGGGCGGGGAGAATCCCCTGGAAACGCAGTTCTTCCAGGACGGCATCCTCGCCCTTCCCGGAGACCGCGTGGTGCGCTGGGTCGGCTTCGACGAGTTCCCGCGCGAGACGCTGGCCGAAGGCAGGCTGGTCTACTTGACCGGCGTGTTCGTCAAGGTCCATGCCTGGGAGAACATGCGCGGCAAGATCTTGAACGGCCCGCTGCTCGTGCCGGTTCGGTTCGAGCCGTTCGCGATGCCGGACGTCAGCGCTTACCACAAGATCGGCTACGGCATCGCCGGCATCACCGTCTTCCTCATGGCCTTCTTCGTCATCGCGGTGTTCCGCGACGGCCGCAAGGCGGCGCAGTTCCGCCGCGAGTTCCTGCGCCGCAGGCGGCTCGCGCTCGAGCGGGCGCTGGGCGCGCGCGACAGCGCCGAGCCGCTGCCGGCCCCGCCCGCGGACGCGGCGCCCGGACCGTGAGCTCGAGGCGGCCGTGAAGTTCGAGGTCGAGAGCCGCGCGGGCGCCTACCCGGTGCGCGTGGAGCGAGGCGGCCTTTGCGCGCTCGCAGGGCGCATCGCCGCTCTCGGGGGGAGCGCGCCGACCGGCATCCTCCTGCTCAGCGACGAGAACGTCGAGCCGCTGCACGGCGCGGCCGCGCGCCGCGCCCTGGGCGAGTTCGCGGGGCGCACCTGCGCGATCCGCATCGCGCCGGGCGAGTCCTCCAAGACGGTCGCCACCCTCGAGGGAGTCTGCCGGCGCATGGCCGCGGCCGGCCTCGACCGGCGCGCGCTGCTCGTCGCGCTCGGCGGCGGCGTGGTCAGCGACCTCGCCGGCTTCGCGGCCGCCGTCTACCAGCGCGGCATCGACTGGATCGCGGCGCCCACCTCGCTCCTCGCCCAAGTCGACGCCTCGATCGGCGGCAAGACGGGCGTGGATCTGCCCGAGGGCAAGAACCTGGTCGGCGCCTTCCACGCGCCGCGCGCGGTCGTCATCGACCCGGACCTGCTCACGACCCTGCCCGCCGCCGAGTGGCGGAACGGCCTGGCCGAGGTGATCAAGTACGGCGTCCTCGGCGCTCCCGACCTGTTCCAGCGGCTCGCCGCCACGGACCTCGAGCGCCTGCGCCGCGACGCGGAGCTCGTCAACGCCCTGGTCGAGCGCTGCGCCGCCCTGAAGGGTGCGATCTGCTCGGCGGACGAGCGCGACCAGGGCGCGCGCCTGGCGCTCAACCTCGGGCACACCTTCGGCCACGCGCTCGAGGCGGCGACCGGCTACGCCGCCTTCAGCCACGGCGCGGAGGTGGCCGCCGGCCTGGTCGCCGAGGCCGACCTGGCGGCGCGCCTCGGCCTGGCGGAGCCGTCTCTCGCGCAAGAGATCGCCGCGCTCTGCGCGCGCTACGGCCTGCCCGCGCGCGCCCCGGGCGTGGACGCGGAGCGCGTGCGCTCGTTCCTCGCCGCCGACAAGAAGCGCGTGGGCGCGGCCATCCGCTTCACGCTCCCGCTGCGCCTCGGCGCGGTGCAGGTCGTCGAGGTCGACCGGCACGAGGCCATCGCGGCCGCGGTCGAACGCCTGGCGCGCGCGTAACGCAGGACGCGGAACGCCGTCCTTTCCGCCGTGGACGAGGCGCGCCGCGCATCCCTGCTGCTCCTCCTGGCCCACGGGGGCGTTCCCTGGGCCCGGCCGCCCCTGCCGCCGGCGCTCGCGCTGCGCGGGGCGCGGGCGGACCTGCGCGCCGCCGGCCTGCGCGAAGCCGTGGCGGAGCGGTTGCTGGGGCTGCGCGCCGCCGGCGAGCCGGAGCGCGAACTGGAGCGCGCGGCGCGCGGCGGCGTCAGGCTGCTCTTCCCCGGCGACCCGCTCTTCCCCGCCGGCCTCGAGGGCAATCCGCTCTGCCCCGCCCTGCTCTACTGGCGCGGCCTCGCCGCGCCGCCTTGCCCGCGCGTCGCCATCGTCGGCGCCCGCTCCGCGTCGCGCGCCATGGAGCGCTTCGCCCGCATGCTGGGCGAATCCGCGGCGCGCGCCGGCGTGCCCGTGGTCAGCGGCCTGGCGCGCGGCATCGACGCCGCCGCGCACCAGGGCTGCCTCGACGGGGAGGGCTTTCCCGTGGCCGTCCTCGGCTGCGGCGTCGACCGCGTCTATCCGGCGTGCACGCGCGCGCTGCACGCCCAGGTGGCCGCGCGCGGGGCGCTCTTCTCGACCTACCCGCTCGGGACCGCGCCGCAGCCCTTCCATTTCCCGCTGCGCAACCGCATCGTGGCGGCGCTCGCGGCGCGCGTCGTCGTGGTGCAGGCTTCCGAGGACTCGGGCTCCATGTCGACCGCGCGCGCGGCGCTGGACTGCGGCATCGACGTGTGCGCCGTGCCCGGCCGCCCGGAGGACCCGCTGGCGCGCGGAACCAACCGCCTGATCCGCGACGGCGCCCATCCGATCCTCGAGCCGGCCGACCTGCTCGATCCACTGGTCGGCGTGGGCCGGGTGGCGGCGGAAGAGCCGCGGCGGGCGCGTCCCGCGCGGCACGACGCCGACGCCCGCATCCGCCTGCAGATCGGCTCCACGCCGCTCGCCGCCGAGGAGATCGCCGCCGCGGCGCGCCTGCCGCTCGCGCAGGTGGTGGAGCGGCTGCTGCGCCTGGAACTCGAGGGCAAGGTCGAGCGCCTGCCCGGCCGCCTGTACCGCAACCGCGAGTGAGGCGCGCGCCGCGCCCGGTCAGAGCCAGCGCGTGAAGTAGAGCAGACCGACGCCGAAGACGAGCGCCAGCAGGAAGAACTGCAGGAAGCGCCAGGAACCGCGCACCACCGCTTCCTTGAGCGAGTCCACGCGCAGCGAGTGGTAGACCAGGGAAGAGATGAGCGCGATGAGAGCAAAGAGCAGGACGTGGGCGGTCACGGCTGCGGCCCTCCGGCGCCGGCCGCCGCGGCCAGCTTCTCCTTGGCCTTCAGGTGCACCTCGTAGAGGTCCACCAGCACGACCACGTTCAGGAGGCCGGCGACGGCCGTGAACAGCAGGCCGGCGTCGAGGAAAGGCAGGTCCGCGGTGATCCGGAGATCGCGCGTCAGCGCCAGCGCGGCCAGCGCGGGACCGCCGGCCCAGACCTGGGCGAGCAGGTAGAGCTTGAACTTCTCCATGTTCACGTCGCGCCACTCGCCGAGCGCCATGCCGGCGACGAAGGCGAACAGAATGAGAGAGAAGTAGAAAAGCGCCTTGGCGCGCCGGCCGTAGAGGTAATGGCCGAGGCCCGGGACCAGCCAACCCAGGAAGAGGGCGAGGGAGATTCTGGCGTGCTCTGGCGTCATGGTCGCGCGCGGCCCGAAAGGCGCATCATGCAAACGCCGGACGCGGCCGCGAGCTAGTTCTTTTTCCCCGCCTCCCGGCGATTCCCGGGCGCGGGGTTCCCCGCGGCGCGCCAGGCGCTACGCTCCACCTCCCGCGATCGGAGGATCCCCGTGGAAGGCTCGCTGAGAACGACGGCGCGCGTGCGCTACGGCGAAACCGACCAGATGGGCGTCGTCTACCACGCCCACTACGTCGTGTACTTCGAGCTCGGCCGCACGGACTTCATGCGCCGCCACGGCGTCGAGTACGCGGCCATGGAGCGCGCCGGCATGGTCCTGGCCGTGGTCGACATGGGGGCGCGCTTCCACAAGTCCGCCTTCTACGACGACCTGCTCTCCATCGAGACGCGCCTGACCGAAGCCGCGGGCATCCGCGTGCGCTTCGAGTACCGCATCTACCGCGCGGCCGGGCCGGACGGTCAGGGCGAGGAGACGCTGCTCTGCTCCGGCCACACCGTGCTCGTCTGCGTCAGCCGCGCGAGCGGGCGGCCGATGCGCATCATGAGCCCCTGGAGCGAGAAGATCGCCGCGGCCGTGTCGAGCGGCTTCGAGGCCGAGCCGCGCGGCGCGCGCTCCTAGCCGCGCGCGCGCCGGATGCGCTCCACGGCCCAGCGCACGGCCAGGCGCTCCGGCTCCAGGTCCAGGCGCTCCGCCTCGTCGAAGAGCCGCGCCAGGCGCGGGCCGATGCGCGCGATCTCGTCCTCGCGGCCCGGGACTCCGCGCAGGAGCCCCAGCCCGCCGCGGATGACGGCGCCGGCGTTGACCAGGAAGTCCGGGGCGTACCAGATGCGGCGCCGCCACAGGATCTCGCCCGCCTCCCGGTCGGCGAGCACGCGGTTCGCGCCTCCCACCACGGCGCGCGCGCTGAGCTCGCGCGCGAGCCGGGCGTCGATCACGCCCCCCACGGCGCAGGGCGAGAACACGTCCACGGCGAGGCGCGCGATCTCGGCCGGCGGGACCACGCGCAGGCCGCCGAGCTCGCGCGCGCGGCCGAGCGCCGCGTCGTCGAGGTCGGCCACGTACGGCCGCGCGCCCTTCTCCACCAGCCGCCGCGCCAGCGAGAAGCCGATGTCGACGAGGCCCTGCACCGCGATCTCGAGGGAGGCGACGCTCTCCTTGCCGAGCCGCGGGCAGAGGGCCTCCATCGCGGCGACCAGGCCGATCGCCGCCGCGTCTCCCAGGTCGGAGAGGTCCTCCGGGCCGACGATGTAGCGCGTGCGCGAGGCGATGATCTCGATGTCGCGGCGCGTGGCCCCGAGGTCGCCGGCGGTGCGGAAGGCTCCGCCGAGCGACTCGATGAAGTCGCCGAGCACGAGGCAGGCGGCGCGCCGGTCCTTGAGGCAGTCGGCCCGCACCGCGGCCTTGCCGCCGCCGCCGTCCATGCCCGCGAGGGAGCACTTCCACGTCATCTGCCGCGCCAGACCGACCGCGTCC
Source organism: Planctomycetota bacterium (assembly GCA_016213895.1). Lineage (GTDB taxonomy): Bacteria > Planctomycetota > B15-G4 > B15-G4 > JADJEK01 > JACQZJ01. The sequence continues at coordinate 21,935 of JACQZJ010000078.1, forward strand.
TCGCGCGCCGCCTCGTCGTCCGGGTAGGCGCGGAAGCGGATCCCGCCGAAGGCGGGGCCGAGCGTCGTGTCATGCAGGACGAGGAACGCGGTCAGCCCGCACTGCTCGTCATCCAGGCGGTGCACCGCCTGCGGTTCGCTCAGGAAAGGATCGTTCGGGCTCGCTGGCATGGAAACCGCGCTCTTGCCTCGCTGGAATGGCCGTCCGACCGACGTGTGGCGAATGCTAGCGGGCCGGCCTTTTCCCGGGAAGGAACCGGCGCCGCGCATCGTCCATTCGCGCGAGGGATTCCTCGCCAGGAGCACGACATGACGCAACGGAGCGCGCGCTTTCTTCCCTGGCTCGCCGCGGCCGCCCTGGGCGCGGGCTGCAGCGGCACGGCCGAGGACCCGCTCGAGGGCGGCCGCCCGCTCACGCCCCAGGAGATGGAGTACCAGCGCAAGTTGGCGCTCTCCGAGCAGGTGGCGCTCGACGCCACCGGGCGCTCCAAGCTCATTCTCAGCCTCGACCGCAGCTTGCAGCACTGGCACCGCTCCACGGTCGAGCAGGTCGGAACCGAGGAGAAGCAGCTGACCGACAGCTTCGAGGAGGTGCTGCAGGTCACCGTCTACATGAACTTCGACGAGATCCTGGACGTGCTCGAGAGCGGCGCTCCGAACCAGCGCGGGATCGCGGCCGCCGCCCTCGGCTTCAGCCGGCTCAAGGAGCCGGAGGATCCGGCGCAACGCGAGCGCTTCCTGGCGAGGTGGCCCCGGCTCTACCCGCGCGCCATCGACCCCCTGGTCCGCCACCTCGGAGCCGAGGAACCCTACGTGGTCCAGAACTGCCTGCTCGCGCTCTGGAAGCTCGGCGACGCGTCTACTCCGGTCGGGCCGCTCCTCGAGCTGCTCGCGTCGCCTGACCCGAGCATCCGCGCCAACGCCGCGCTCGCCCTGTCCACGGTCCTCACGCCGGAGACGGGCGAGACCGCGATCGCGGCGCTGCCCAACGCCCTCTACGACGACGACCCGAAGGTGCGCAATCACGCCGCCACCGCGGTCGGCGCCATCCGCCACAAGGGCGCGGCCGGGCGTCTCGCTCAGATGCTCGATGACCACTACCTCCTGGTGCAGGCGAACGCGGCGCGCGCCCTCGGCCAGCTCGGCGACCGCGGCAACTGCGGCGTCCTCATCGCGCGCCTCGAGCGCCTGCAGGCCGAGATGCCGGACAGCAAGTTCCGCGAGAAGACCGACCTGGACGACCGGCGCCGCTTCGTCCAGGCCCACCTCATCGACGCCCTGCAGAGGCTCTCGGGGAAGTACTTCGGCGGCGAGATCGAGAAGTGGCGCGAGTGGTGGTCGGAGAAAAGCGAGAGCGCCCCCTGAGCGCGGCGGGGAGCCGACGACGCGCTCATGCCAGCGGGCAGGTCCGGCGGAAAGCGCACCCGCCGGTCGCCGCGAGCAGGGCGCCGGTCGCGAACAGGAACCACACGCCGGAGCCGGCGGACTCGGGGCGGAGTGGTTTCTCGAGGAGCGCGCCGAGCCACACCGCCGCGAGCATGGCGAGCAGGAGCACTCCCGCGTGCCGCGCGGAATCGCCGCGCGCCAGCGCCAGCAGCGACACGGCATGGCCGAGCGCGAACGAAGGCACGCCCAGGAGCGCCAGCGAGATCACGATGTCGTGGCGATAGCCCTCGAGCACGTTCAGCCGCAGCAGGTCGCGGAGCGCCTGGGTCAGGTCGTGCTCCGGCGCGAGCGCCGTCCAGAGCGCGACCAGTCCGATCCAGCACGCGCCGGAGAGGCAGATCCAGGGGAGACCCCGGAGCGAACGGTCGGGCCGACGCGCCGCGCAGAGGACGGCGAGGGCGCCGAGGGCGAGGCACGAGCAGCAGGTGTACACCAGAGAGTCGTCGTGGATGTGGCGGACTCGCTGAGAGAGGAGGTGCTGGACGCCTCCGGCGAGAAGGGACAGCGCGGCCCCGAGCAGAAGCGTGAGAGCGAACGGCTGCGCCAGCACGGGTCCTTCGCCGCCGGAGGGAACGGCCGGTTCGCCGGCGCCCTGCCCACGGTCAAGGAGGGTCAGCGCGAGCAGGGCAGCGATCCCGGCGCCGATCGCGCATCGCGCCTCCCCCAGCCCGAGGACCCGCGCCAGGACCTCGACGATGGGCAAGGCAATGGCGGCCCCGCCGATCTCTGCGCACCAGGAGCGCAGCCGGCCGGCGGGCGTGGCACCGCGCACCAGGGTCGCGCGCACCATCCGGCCCGAGGCCAGGCCAATGACCGCGGAGAGAGCCGCAGCCACCGCGAAGGCAAGCTCGCGCACGCAGTCTGGCCGGAGCCATTCCACGAACAGCGCGCCGCCAAGCCCGGCGGCCACGATGAGAGTCGGAAGCCACGGTCTTCCCCGGTCGAGCGCGCGGCGGCTCTCGGGCAGGAGGCATCCCACGGCCACGAACGCCATCTGGAAGATCGCCGCGTCCCAGGACTTGAGCGCCCCGGGCACGTAGAACCAAGCCAGCGTGGCAGCGCACCCCTCGAGGAACGCACGCAGCAGCAGGTGTATCCTCCGACCGGCCGGGCAGTCAGAACAGGCGCTGACAGAGCATAGGGCAGCCGCCGCGGAAGAACCAGGAGAGCCGGTGGAACGGGAGGGTGCGGCAGAGCGAGCGGCGGGCGCGGGCGAGGTCCTCTTTCCAGGCCACCGGCCGGTAGGCCCTGAGAAAGCGCACGAGGTCGCTGCGTGTCACGCGCCGCGGCGCGAGACCGAGCTTGAGGGCGCTGCGGTAGAGGCGCGCCAGCTCGGCCGCGCGCTTCGCCGCGCTCGCTGCGCGGGCGCCTGCCGCGCCGAGGTCGAGGAGGTGAACGTCCCCGCGCGGGTCGACGAGCAGGTTCCTCAGGTTCAGGTCCTGATGGACGACGCCGGCGGCGTGCAATGCGGCCACGCCCCTGCCGGCCGCGGCGAGCACGCGGCTGCGCTCGGCGGGACGCGCGCCCTCCGCGAGCCAGCTCGCGAGGTCCCTGCCGCCCGCCACGCGCGGCGTCACCAGCTCGACCCCGACCCACTGCTCGAGGCCCAGGCGCCGCGTGATCCGGGCGGCGAGGAGCGGCGGCGTGGCCACCCCCGCGCGGCGCAGCGACTCCACCAGCAGGATCTCGGCGAACGCGCGATTCGTGCTCGTCGCACCGCGAAGAAGCGGCCCGAGCCAGCCGCCGCGGCGCACGCGCTTGACCAGGAGTTCCTCCGGGAAGCCCGGGACGCTGAGCGCGAGCAGCGGAACGCGCCCCCCGCCGACCCTGCCGAGCGGCTCGCCCCATTCCTCGGGCGGCGCGCCAGCGAGCGCGCCTTGCGCGCACAGGAGCTCCGCGAGGTCGGCCCGCGCCACGAGCCGGATTCGCCCCTGGCTGTAGTCGCAGTACCCGTCGGGAAGCGCGCGCAGCGCCATCGGCAGACCTCGCGTGCGATCGTAGCGCTGGCGCCGGCCGTTCCGGCCGCGAGAATGTCCCCATGACGGAACGTGTCCTCTTCATCCGCCTGTCCGCCCTCGGCGACGTGGTCATGACGCTGCCCGCGCTTCTCGCCCTGCGCGCGGCGCGCCCGGACGCGGCCGTGGACTGGGTGGTCGAGGACCGCTGCGCCGGCATCCTGCGCCTGGTCGAGGGCATCGACCGGCTGATCGTTTTCCCGCGCCAGGCGCTCGCTCGGCCGGGAATCGGCGCAATCCGCGCGCTTGGCGCGCACTTGACCGAGCTGCGGCGTGAAAGCTATGCGGCGGCCATCGACTTCCAGGGCAACCTGAAGGGAGCGCTGCACCTCTTGCGCGCGCGCGCCGCGCGCCGCATCGGCCCGGACGCGCGGAGCAGCCGGGAGGGCGCCCACTGGTTCACGAGCGTGCGCGTGCCCCTCCCGGCCGCTTGCCACCGCGTGGAGCGCGCCCTGACCCTGGTGAGGCCGCTCGGCGTCGCAGAAGGCGCGTTCCTGCAGGGCGGCGTCCTCTCGCCCGCGCTCCGCCCGAGGTTCGCGGTCGACTCGGCCGCGGACGCTGAGGTCGAGGAACGCCTCGCGGCCAGCCCCGGGGCGCAAGGACCGCTGGTCGTCCTCCACCCTGGCAGCAGCGCGTTCGGCTCTTTCAAGCGCT
>JACQZJ010000078.1:26103-36924 GCA_016213895.1 Planctomycetota bacterium
CAGCTCCGCGACCGCGCGACCGCTCGGGTGCTGGTGGCGCACGGCCCGGACGAAGAGGAGATCACGCGCCGCGTCGTTGCCGCGGCGGGCGGCGCGGCCGCCCTCTTCGCTCCCTGCCGTGGTCTCACCGGACTCGCCGAGCTGCTGCGGCGCGCCCGTCTGGCCATCGGCTCGGACAGCGGCCCGCTGCTCCTGGCCTCGGCTCTCGGCACGCGCACCGTGGTGCTCTTCGGCCCCAAGGACCCGGCGGTGTACGCCTCGCCCTTCGGCGGCTGCACCGTGGTGCGCCACCCCGTGCCCTGCGCGCCCTGCTCGCTGCGCCGCTGCGCGGACCCGATCTGCATGTCGCGCCTGGAGGTCGCGCCCGTGCTCGAGGCGGCGCTGCAGGCGCTTCAGTAGGAGCAGCTCAGAGGATCCACGCGATCAGCTCGAGCTTCTCGCCGTCCGCCTTCGTCTTCACCACCCCGACGCCCTTCCCCCACCACTTGATCTCCTGTCCGGAGTCGAGCTGGCTGGTCTCCCTGGCCTTGAGGACATCCTTGAACTTGCCGGCCTCGGTCTTCACCGTCTCGTCGAGTGAGAGGACCGTGACCGTCTCGTCCACCACGGGGAAGAGGTCCTCGGGCTTGAACTGGTCGCCGACCTCGGGATTGCCCGGCATGTAGACCGCCGGATCGGTCGCGACCGCCGTGCCCGCGGGATCGGAAGGAAGAGTCGGACCGCCAACGAGCCAGCTCCCCTCGTGATCCACGACCTGGCCGTTCTCGTCGTAGATGTCGACGACCTCGCCGAAGTAGTACACGGCGCCATTGTCCGCCTGGGCGAAGTAGTTCTGCGAGATCTCGACGATCTTGCCGTCCTCGAACTCCGTCTCCTTGAGGACGTGCGCGGCGACCGGCCCGCCGCCCCAGGTGAAGACCCGCGTATCGTTCGAGTAGAGGTCCACGACGACAGTACGCGCGCCGTCCGACTTGCCGCGGTAGACCTTCACGCCGCCGGCGACGAACGGGAAGTAGGTGTTCGTGATGTCGAGCGGGTTGGTGAAGACCGGCGGACCCGCCGGCACCGAGGCGCGAGCCGCGGGCAAGACCACGAACGCGCAAGCCGCGGCCAGGAAGAGAGCCAGCGGCCAAGCCAGAGGACGCAGGGGGAATCGCGTGAACGACATGTTGAGCTCCTTTCGTGCTCGGACAGTGCGGCAGGCGCAAGCGCATGAGCTGCCCTGCCGTTCTCGTGCGAGTACGATGCCCCAAGAGGCGCGCCAGAGGCTTACAGCGCGCTGACGCCAGGCGGGAAACTTGCGCCCCCTGCGCCAGGCGTCGCGGGCAGCCGCACCGTGAAGGTCGAGCCCTCCCCTTCCCGACTCGCGACCGAGATCGTGCCGCCGTGGCCGCGAACGGTTTGCTCGGCGATGGCAAGGCCGAGGCCGCTGCCGCCCTCCCGGCCGCGCGCCGGGTCCACGCGGTAGAAGCGCTCGAACAGGTGCGGCAGGTGCTCGGGCGCGATGCCGATGCCCGTGTCCGCCACCGCCACATCCGCTCCCTCGTCGCTCTGGCGCACCTCGATGCGCACCCGCCCCCCGGGACGGTTGTACTGCACGGCGTTCGCGATGAGGTTGGAGAAGGCCTCGAGCAGGCGCCTGCGGTCTCCGGCCACCGTGGCCTCGGGGCCGTGCAGCTCGAGGGCCACCTGGCGCGCGCTGGCCAGCGGCTCGATGAAGGCGACGGCCTCGCGCAGCAGGGCGGCGAGCGGCACGGGCGCGACCACGAGCGGGAGGCTCGCGGAGTCGGCCTGCGTCAAGGTCAGCAGGCCGTCGATCAGGCCCCTCATGCGCCGCGCCGCCCGCAGGATCGACTGCAGCGTCTCCCGGTAGTCCGCGGCCTCGCGTTCCCGGGAGAGCGCGTGCTCCGCGCCGGCCAGCACCACGGAGACCGGCGTCCGCAGTTCGTGCGAGGCGTCGGCAATGAAGCGCTGCTGGCGCTCGAGCGCGGCCTGGAGCCGGTCGAACGCCTCATTCAGCGTGCCCGCCAGCCGTCCCAGCTCGCTTTCCGTCGCTCCCACGTTCAGGCGGTGCGCCGGGTTCGCCTCCGAAACCTCCGACGCCGCGTCGCTCATGCGCCGGATGGGCGCGAGCACGCGGCCGCAGAGCCAGAAGCCGCCGAGGAGCGCCAGCGCGAGCGCCGCCGCTCCGGACCCGATGAGCAGCGCGAGGAAGTCCCGCAGCGCCCGGCGCACGCCGCCCGCGTGCTCGCCGGCCAGGACCAGGAGGCCGTCCTGGCCGGCGGCGAGCGCTTCTCGGTACTCGCCGCGATCGCGCAGGCCGGTTTCCGGCGCGGCCGGAGCATCCAGACCGGGCCGCGAGGCGATGGCCACCCTGCCTTCGCGGTCGAAGATCACGAAGTAGGGGTGCTCCTCCCCCTCCAGCCGGAATGCGGCCAGGTAGTCGTCGGCCAGCTCGAGCTCGATCCCGTCCTCGGCGTCGTCCTCGGCCGCCGCGGCCAGGGCGCGCGCGTGCCCGCGCACGCGATCGTCGAGCTCGCGCTCGAGCGCCCGCCGCTGCGAGGAATAGAGCACGACGCCGAACGCGCACATGGTGGCGACGAGGATGAGGGCGTACCAGAGGAGCAGGGTCGCGCGGATCGATCCGCCGGCGCGCGGCCGCGCCGCGCCCGGACGCGCGCCGCTAGCCATCGACGATGTACCCTTCGCCGCGCCGCGTGCGGATGAAGTCCTGGCCGAGCTTGCGGCGCAGCTGCGCCACGTACACGTCCACGACGTTGGAGAGCGTGTCCTCGTCCTCGTCGTAGACGTGCTCGTAGAGCATGGCGCGCGTCACCAGTTCGCCGCGGTGCATGAGCAGGTACTCGGCCACGGCGTACTGCTTGGGCGTGAGCGGAACGGTCTCTCCCTTCCTGCGCACGGTGCGGGACCTGGTGTCCAGCTCGACCTCGCCCGACGAGAGGATGGCCGAGGCGCGGCCGGCCGAGCGCCGGATCAAGGCGCGGATGCGCGCGCGCAGCTCGCCCAGCTCGAAGGGCTTCACCAGGTAGTCGTCCGCGCCGCTGTCCAGGCCGCGGATGCGGTCCCCTACCGCGTCCCGCGCCGTGATGATCAGGACCGGCGTCTGTTTGCGCTTCCTCAGGCCGCCGAGCACCGTCCACCCGTCCCGCCTGGGGAGCATCAGGTCGAGGAGGATCACGTCGTAGTCGACGCTCTCGGCCAGGTGCTGTCCGCTCTCGCCGTCGTGGGCCAGGTCCACGGCGAAGCCGTCCTCCTCCAGCGTCTTCCCCAGGACGCGGGCGAGATCGGGTTCGTCTTCCACGATGAGGACACGCATGGATGAGGCGAGGAGGGGCGGCAGAAGCTGGCCGCCCCTCCCGCGGCGCTTCAGCTACCTGTCGTCGTCGTCCTCATCCTCATCATCGTCATCGTCCTCTTCGCTCGACCTCGATGATCTTGTTCGACTCGCCGTCCACCTCGACCTCGAGCAGCTTCGACGTCTTCACGCCCTGGACGTCCTCTTCCTTGAGGACGAGGACCTCGACGATCGCCTTGCCCTTCTCGACCTCGATCTCGGCGCCCACGGCCTTGCCCGAGGTCTCCTTCTCGGCGGCCAGGACCGCGTCGCTCACCGAGAACTTCAGTCCCTTGAGCGCGGCGGCGAGCTTCGCCGCGCGATCGCCCTCGAACGAGACCACGGCAGCGGAGGCGCACAGCGCGACCGCGACCACCAGCGTCAGACCAAGCAACACTCTCTTCATGGGTCGATCCTCCAGCACAGCCAACCGCGTTCATTCCGAGGGCGAACGCCCCGGGTTCGTTGTCAAAGCGGAATGATCACACCGGGCGGCGGATGAAAGGAACGTGAACGCGCGCGGCGTTCTCCGCGATTCCGCCGGCCGGCGGGGCCGCCAAGAGCCTAGCGCGCGGCGCCAGGCGCGGTAAGGTCCACGTAAGGGCAACGGCCGGCGCGCGTGATACGATGCCTGCACCGTCCTGGCTGCCTGGAGCACCGCAGGTCCCCGTGCGCATCCTGCTCGTCGAGGATTCGAAGCGCCTGACCGGCGCGCTGCGCTCCGGCCTCAGGAAGCTCGGTCACGCGGTCGACATCGCGGCTGACGGGGAAACTGGGCTCTCGTACGCGCTGCACAATCCGTACGACGTGGTCGTCCTGGACATCATGCTGCCGCGCCTGGACGGCTTCACCGTGCTGCGGCGCCTGCGCGAGAGCGGGAGCAACGTGTACGTCCTCGTGCTCACCGCCAAGGACGCGGTCGATGACCGCGTGTTCGGCCTGCGCCAGGGGGCCGACGACTACCTGGTCAAGCCCTTCGCCTTCGCGGAGCTGGTGGCGCGCATCGAGGCGCTGGGCAGGCGACGCGTCGAAACCACGCCGCCGCTCATGCGCATCGGCGACCTGGAGATCGACACGGCCGCGCGCCGGGTGAAGCGCGCCGGCCAGGTCCTGCGCATGACCCCGCGCGAGTACTCCCTGCTCGTGTTCCTCGCCTCCAGGAAGGGGCAGGTCGTGTCGCGCATCGAGATCGAGGACCACCTCTACGACGAGCGCACCTTCCCGGAGAGCAACGTGGTTCAGTCGGCGATCTCGCTGCTGCGCTCGCGCCTGGCGCTGCCCGGCGCGGCGCCGCTCATCCACACCTGCTGGGGGCGCGGCTACATGCTGGACGAGGAGCCGCCGTGAAATCGATCCGCCGCTCCCTGCTGGTCTCCATCCTCTCGGGAATCGTCGTGTCGGGCCTGGTCTGCGGCGGCGTCCTCTACCAAAGGATGAAGGGAACCCTCGTGTCCCAGTTCGACTCGGTCCTGGCCGCCAAGGTGCGCGCCCTCGCCTCCATGCTCGACGTCGACGACGGCTGGCTCGAGTTCAACTATGCCGCGGATCTCATGCCGGAGTTCGAGGGGGGCTCGGACCCCGAGTACTTCCAGATCTCCTTTGCCGACGGCCGGCTCCTGCGCAAGTCGGCCACGCTCGGCGCGGCCGAGCTGCCGCTCTGCTACGGGAACGTCGGCGCGGCCGAGCTGTTCGACCTCGTCCTTCCTGACGGCCGCGCGGGGCGCGCCATCGGCGTCATCGCGCCGGTGGACCTGGAGAGCGACGACGATGCGCCGGTCACGCGCGAGGAGGCGGCGGGCGAGCGCTTCGACGTGCACGTGGTGCTCGTGGCGGCGCGAGCGCGGGCCGAGCTGGACGGCGCCCTCGGCGCCCTGCGCGACGCCCTGTGGCTCGCGGGAACCGTGCTGGCGCTGCTCGCCGGCGCCGTGGTCCTCGCCGGCGTGCGGCGCGGCCTGCGGCCGCTCGCCGCCCTCGGCCAGGAGGTCGCCTCGATCGAGGCTGGATCGCTCTCGCGGCGCGTCTCGCGGCGCGGGCTGCCGCTCGAGCTCGACGGCATGGCCGCGAAGCTGAACGAGCTGCTCGCCCGTCTGGAGCAGGCCTTCCAGCGCGAGCGACGCGTGACCGGCAACATCGCCCACGAGCTGCGCGGCCCGATCGCGGAGCTCAGGAGCGCGCGATCGAAGCCGCGCACGCCGTCGCGGTGCACATGGGCGGCTTGATCGGAGGACTGCTGCGGCTGGCGCGCGTCGCGGCGGGAGAGGCTCAGCTCGAGCTGGAGGACGTCGACCTGCGCCTCCTGGTCGAGGAGCTGTGGGCGCCGCTCAAGCCGAGGGCCAGCGAGCGCGCACTGCGCTTCGAGCATCTCGCCCCGCCGGGACTGCTGCTGCGCACGGATCGCACGCTCTTCGCCAGCGTGGTCCAGAACCTGCTGGACAACGCGGTGCAGCACGCGCCGGCGGGCGGCACGATCTCCTGCCGCGCCGCGCCCCAGTCGCAGGGAGGCGTGCGCTGGAGCCTGGAGAATCCGAGCGATGGGCTCGCCGCGGCAGACCTGGAGCACCTCACGGAGCCGTTCTGGCAGAAGGACCCGGCGCGCAGCGACCAGGCGCACAGCGGGCTCGGGCTGACGCTGGTCTCGACCGCGGCCGCTGCCTTGGGGCTGCAGCTCGAGTTCCATTTGGACGCGCGCTTCCGCGTGACCTTGCGCGGCGGCGCGGCGTAATCCCTCCGTAAGGTCCTTCCGAGCTACAATCAACAGCGTGTGCCCGAGCGGCTGGCCCGCGCGCCCGTCTCGCGGCGAGCTCGACTTGGAGGCCCTGACCATGAACACCCGTTCGAACGGCGTGAGCTGCGGGACGCCCGTGCTCCTCGCCGGCGCCGCTTTTCTCCTGCTGCTGAGTTCCTCCGCGCCGCTCCGCGCCGCCGTGCCCGCCGGCCCGCCGGTCTTTTCGCAGCCCTTGACCATCACGAACGAGTGGTCCCCGTTCGAAGAGGGAGCGATGAAGGTCTTCCGCGGCACGGCCGACGGCGAACGCGTCGTGACCACCCACTCGCACCTCGCGGCCACGCGCACGTTCCTCTGGGGCGGAGGACCGGTCGAGACGCGGATCGTGCGCGAGATGGAGTTCGAGCGGGGCGTTCTCATGGAAGCGTCGCTGCGCTACTTCGCGCAGGCGGACGACGGCACGGTCTACTGCTTCGGCGAGCTGGCGGACGCGTACCAGGACGGAGTCGTGGTCTCGCACGAGGGCAGCTGGCTGGTCGGCGGCGCGACGCTTCCTTCCGACCCGCCGGGCACGCCCGCCGCCGTGGACCCCACCGTCTTCATGCCGGCCCATCCCGAGGTCGGCGACCAGTTCAAACCCGAGGACCTCTACCCCGTGGTCGACGAGACCGTCACCGTGGTCGCGACGGTGCAGGCGGTGAAGGTCGAAGGCGGGACGTTCAAGAACGTGCTCCGGCTGAAGGAGACCAGCCTGATTCCCGGTTCAGGTCTGGAGAGGAAGTGGATCGCGAGCGGGGTGGGAGTGATCCGCTCCCGCGGCGAGGGTGAGCGGCTGGCGCTGATCTCGACCAGCCTGCGAGCGAAGAAGGCGAACGAATAGCGTCAGCGGCCGCGGCGCGGCGGCGCAGGGAGCACTCAATCCTCGCGCCCGCCGAGCACGGCGAGCAGGTCCGCGCCGTACTCGCGCGCGCGCCACGCTTCCAGGCCCGCCTCGACCAGGCCCTGCTCCGTCTCCGGCCGCGTCAGGACGATCTTCAGCAACAACGCGTTCGGAATCACCCTGCCCGGCTCGACGTCGCGCTGGCGGGCGCGGCGCGAACGCCACCTGCGCAGGCGGTCGTAGAGCGCGCGCTGCGCACCGTCGAGCTGGAACACGCCCGCATTCGCCGCGCGCCGCGGCCGCGGCGCGGGCAGCGGCCCGGCGCTCCGCGCCCGGGCGAAGAGCGCCAGGAGCGCCTTGCCGTGGCGCCGGCGCATGCGCTCGGAGAGGCCCTGCACCCGCTCCAGGTCCCGGGCGCGCGCCGGCGCGAGGCGCGCCAGGTCCAGAAGCGTGCGGTCGCCGCACACGCGGAACACGGCGCGATCCTCGGCCGCTGCGATCTTCTCGCGCAGCACGAACAGGTCGCGCAGCGCGCGCCGCCCGATGCCATCGAGAGAGCGCGCCCCGTCGATGCGGTAGTAGTCGTCGCGGTCGAAGACCTTCGGCTCGTGCACCACGCGTTCGATGCGCCGGAACTCGGCGCGCGCCTCCTCCAGCCGGCCGCGCTCCTCGATCTCGGCCGCAAGCACCTCCCGCAGGCGCGGCAGGTGGCGCACGTCCAGTGCCGCGTACTCGATCTGCTCGAGCTCCAGGGGCCGCTTGCGCCAGTCGCTGCGCTGGTACTTCTTCTCGATGACCACGCCGAAGAGGGCCTCGAGGAGGCCGGCCAGCCCGGTGCGCCGGTGGCCCAGGATCGAGGCCGCGGCCATGGTGTCGAACAGCCCGCGGATCTCGAGGCCGCAGTTGCGGCGCAGCAGGTCGATGTCGTTGTCGCCGGCATGCAGGATCTTGGGGATGGCCTGGTCGCCGAACGGGCCGCTGAGCGGAGCGAAGTCCTTGAGCGCGAGGGCGTCGATGATCCACTCGCGGCCGAACGCGCCGACCTGGATGATGCACACCTTCGTGCTGTGCGAGAAGAAGGAGTCCTGCTCGGTGTCGACCGAGATGACGTCCGCGCTCGCGAGCCTGCGGCCGAGATCCGCGAGCGCCTCCGGGTCGTCGATCCAGTGCACAGGGTCTTGTTGAGTCATCGCCGCCTGGAAGAGCCTGGTTCCCCTGCCGGCGCGGATTCTAGCGCTCGGCGAAGTTCGGCCCAGCGGCGAAATCGCGAGCGCGCGGGCGGCGCCCCCTGGCGGCTACTCGGCGGCCTCTTCTTCGGCCGCATCCTCGGTCCTGGCGAGGCCGCTGCCGAGGTCGAGCACGAGCACCGTTGGCCGGCGCTGGCGCGCCCGGCGGCGCGGCTTCGCTCCGGCGGAGAGGTCCGCCAAAGCAGGGTTCACGAGCGCCAGGAAACCCGCGTCGCCCGCGGCGGCGAAGGAGAGCCGGCAGCGGTCCGCCCCCATGCGGATGATCGACTCCACCAGCAAGGGCAGGGCGACGACCGGGTTCAGGCACGCTTCCCCCGCCTCCTGCGAGCCCGGCGCCGCCATCGGGGCCGCGGCCATGACGCCGCCCACGTGCGCCTTGCCGTCGTAGACCGCCAGGGCGAAGCCCTTCTCGAGCGGAGTCGTCTGGAAGACCACGTGCTCTCCGCAGGACACCTTGACCTCGCCTGGACGCACGAGCACGCGCTCGTCCGTGCGCGCGCGCGTCACTGCTTCTGAAACGGCGTCGGCGCGAAGCATGTTTCCTCCGGGGGTGGCCCGTGCGGCAGGCACGTCCGGATGAAGGGCCTTATCGGGCGCAGCGGCGTCCGGCTTGAAGACGGAGTCTGCCGGCGCCCCTCCACCGTGGGGCAGATGCGGTCTCAAACCGTTTTCTGGCAGCGACTTGAGTCCGAGCCTCGTCGCGGCCTCCGAGAAGGGTCCACCCCGGAGCCCCGTTCCGCGCCCCGGGTCCCCGGTTGGCGGGTTCAGTAGCCGTCCCGGTAGCGCTCCAGGGCGGAGGCGACCTTTGCGCCGCTCGCTCCGGCGCCCGAGCCGCCCTTGCCGGGCACGGCGCGCGCGGTTCCCTCGGAGCGCGGATCGGCCTCGAAGCGGTGGAAGGTCTTGCGGATGTAGCCGAGCCGCGGGCCGAGCGCCGCCTCGGGGGTGAGGAGGCGGTTCAGGTCCCAGCGCATCTCGCCGCGCGTGGAAGCCACGAGCTCGTACTGCTGGCTCAACACGATGGCCTCCTCCGGGCAGGACTCCTCGCAGTAGCCGCATTCGATGCAGCGCAGCATGTTGATCTCGAACGTCTTCGGCGTGCGCTCGATGGGCCGCTCCGTCTCGGTCGCGACGATCCGGATGGCGCGCGCCGGGCAGACGTACTCGCACAGGCCGCAGGCCACGCACTTCGGATGGCCGTTCGCGTCCATGACCAGCACCGGCACCCCGTGGAAGCTCGGGCCGGGAGCGAGCTTCTGCTCCGGGTAGCACCGGGTGACCTTCCTCTTGAAGAGGTTGGAGAAGGTGTAGAGCAGTCCGGCGACGATCGACTTGACGTAGCAGCGCTCGCCGAAGCTGAGCTTGCGATCCTTGACCAGAACCATCGTCGGTTTTCTCCTCTGGCGGCGGCTACCTGTCGCACTCGCCCATCACGAAGTCGATGGAGCCCACGATCGGCACCACGTCGGAGATGAGCCGGCCGACGCAGACTGGCTTGAGCGCGATCATGTTGGCGAAGGACGGGCCGCGCACGTGCACCCGGTACGGCCTGGCCCCGCCGTCGCTGATGACGTACATGCCGAGCTCGCCCTTGCCGGCCTCGATCGCCTGATAGACCTCGCCCCGGGGCGGGCGCATGTCCGTGACGATCTTGAACTGGTAGATGAGCTCCTCCATGGACNNNNCCGGTCCTTGGGCGGGAGCACGTGGCGATAGTCGCGGGCCATGTGCTCGCCCGCGGGCATGGCGGCGATGGCCTGGGAGATGATGCGCGCGCTCTGCCGCATCTCCTCCATGCGCACCAGATAGCGATCGTACACGTCGCCGATCGTGCCCACCGGGATCTCGAAGTCGTACTTCTCGTAGCCGCAGTAGGGCTCCGCCTTGCGCAGGTCGTGCGCGCAGCCGGTGGCGCGCAGGTTCGGGCCGGTCAGGCCGAGCGCCAGCGCCTGGGCGGTGTTCAGAACGCCGACGTTGCGCGCCCGGTCGTACCAGATGCGGTTGCCGGTGAGGAGCAGCTCGTACTCGTCCACGCACGAGGGGAAGCGGTCCGCCCACTCCTTCAGGCGCCGGGCAAGGTCGCCCGGTATGTCGGCCTTGACCCCGCCGAAACGCACGAACTCCTGGTTGGTACGCAGGCCGGTGAGCTCGTCCAGGAGGTCGAACAGGTCCTCGCGCTCGCGGAAGGCGAGGAAGTACGGCGTGACGGCGCCGATCTCGAGCGCCACGCACGCGTAGTAGATGAGGTGGGCGGTGAGCCGCATGCACTCGGCGAGCACGACGCGGATCGCCTGCGCCTTCTCCGGCAGCTCGATGCCGCAGAGCTTCTCGACCGCCATGGCGTAGCAGATCTCGTTCTGCAGGGGAGAGAGGTAGTCGAGGCGGTCGGTCATGGCGAACCACTGCTGGTACGTCATGTGCTCGGCGTGCTTCTCCTTGCCGCGGTGCAGGTAGCCGATCACCGGCTCGAGATCGATGACGACCTCGCCGTCGAGCTTGAGGACCACCTGCAGCACGCCGTGCGTGGACGGATGCTGCGGGCCCATGTTGAGGGTCATGACCTCGGTGCGCAGGTCGCCCTGGGGGCGGGTCGTGGTCTGGCTGGTCACGGCGTCGT
>JACQZJ010000078.1:36938-51605 GCA_016213895.1 Planctomycetota bacterium
TCCGGCCGCGGCATCATCGGGCCGCCGCGCAGGCGGTAGACCTTCTCGGGTTCGATGCCTTCCCGCGGGAAGTCCTTGCGCAGGGGATGGTGCTCGTACTCCTCCGGCAGGAGGATGCGGCGCAGATCGGGATGCCCGTCGAAGGTGATGCCGAACATGTCGAAGACCTCGCGCTCGAAGTACTCGGCGCCGGGGTAGACCGACACGATGCTCGGCACGTGCAGGTCGCGCTCGGAGCAGCGCGTCTTGACGCGGACGCGCATCCTGAGATCCAGCGAGTAGACGTGGTAGACCACCTCGAAGCGGGGCTCGCAGCCGCTCCAGTCGACGGCGGTCACGTCGAGGAACAGCCGGAAGCCGAGCTGCGGGTCGTCGCGCACCCCGGCGAGCAGCCCGAGCAGCCCCTCGCGCGGCACGGAGAACGCGGCCAGGCCGTCGCTCGCGGCCGGGAGCGGGCCTCCCCCCGCGGCCGTGGCCAGGTCCTGCAGGCGCGAGACAGCAGTTTCGCGTGCGGCGCTCATGAGGCGGCCTCCAGTCCAACGACCGCTGGCTTGGGGTTGCCCTGGGCGTGCGTCGTGCCGTCGTCGATCTTCTTCTGCACCATGAGCAGCGCGTTGATCAAGGTCTCGGGACGGGGCGGACACCCCATGGTGTAGACGTCCACCGGGATGATCCGGTCCACGCCCTGGAGCACCGCGTAGTTCTGGTATATGCCGCCGGAGGAAGCGCAGACTCCCATCGAAACCACGTACTTCGGATTGGGCATCTGGTCGTAGATGCGACGGACCACGCTGGCCATCTTCCAGGTCACGGTCCCGGCGACGATCATGACGTCGCTCTGCCGCGGGGAGAAGCGCGCCACTTCCATGCCGAAGCGCGAGAGGTCGAACCTGGGTCCGAGCGCGGCCATCATCTCGATGGCGCAGCACGACAGCCCGAGGGGCATCGGCCACAAGGAGTTCTTCCGCGCCCATTTCAGCAGCCAGGCGAGCGGTCCCGTCATGGCGAACCCGCCATCCACGTTTTCAGCAGCCATCTCGGCTCCTCGTTCGAGCGACACGAGTACTGTGCACGCGAGCGGAAATCACGTGATGATAGCGGGCTGGAGCGCGGCCGCAAGGAGCGAACGGAAGTCGCGTGCCCGGCGCCGGTTCGCAGCGACCCTCGCCGGCGAACGCCCGACCGGCTCCTGGCCGCGCGCGCCAGCCAGACCCGCCGCCGCGCCCTCGCGGGGTTGCGCGGCTGAACCCAGCGCCCGGCGGGTAGGAAAAAAAGACCGGTGCTGCCGCGCCCGGAGGTGACTCGCGCGTATTTGCAGATAAAGGAGCATGGCGCCGCCCTGGGGCGCTTCCATGTGGATGAGGCGGGCGATGGCCACCTGGAGACAAGTCAAGGCGCAGATCGCGGCGGCGAGGGAACAGGGTCGCGTGCCGTACAGCCTGCTCGACGTGGTCCTGGAAAGGCGCCACGCCCTGGGCCGCGAGCTGCCCCGCATCCTGGTGGAGTGCGGCCAGGCGCCCCTTTTCGACGACCGCCTGCGCACCAGGATCCTGGGTCGCGATGCTCGGGAAGCGGGGGCGAACAGCCCGTCGCCCCTGCGCCGCTTCGTGGCCAGGGCCCGCTTTCTGCAGCGCGCGGAGGAGGTCCGCCTCGCGCGCCGCATCGAGTTCGCGCGCCGGCGCCTGGAGCGCATGATCGTCAGCTCGAACGCCCCCGGGGAAGTGAGGGAGCGCTTCTTCGACCGGATCGAGACGCCCGACGTGGCGCGGGGCGCACTGCCGGGCCTGCCCCTGCCCGGGGCGCCGGACGAGCAGACCCTGCGCGACCGCTTTGAGGAGTACATCAGGCTGCGCAACGACCTGATCGAGGCCAACCTCCCGCTCATCGGCCGCATCGCCGCGCGCTACCGCACCTACGGCATCCCGGACTGCGACCTCATCCAGCACGGCAGCCTCGGGCTGATCAGGGCCGCGGACAAGTTCGACTGGCGCAAGAACGTCCGCTTCCGGACCTACGCCGAGTGGTGGATCCGCCAGGCGATCGAGCGCGCCACGGACACGGATCGCGACGTCATCCACATCCCGCGTCCAGTGCGCCAGAAGATCTCCCGCGCCCGGCTCGCGCGACGCGCGCAGGGCCACGACGAGCCTCTCGACTCCAGGCGCTTCTCGGACATGATGGGCGTCGAGCGCGGCGCGGCGGCGAGGATCTTCAGCGTCAAGTCCGGAATCGCCTCGCTCGAGCGCACCGGACTCGATGACGGCCGGCCGATCAAGGACGATCTGGTCGGACCAGATCTCGCCGGCCGCGAGGAGCTCGAGGAGATCGAGCACCTCCGCTCCCGGCTGGACGGGATGATCCTGCAGCTGCCGGAGCGAGAACAGCGGGTCATCAACCTGCGCTATGGGCTGGGGGGACTGCCGCCGCACACTCTCGAGCAGGTGGGCGAGATCCTCCGCATCTCGCGGGAGAGGGTGCGGCAGCTGCAGCTCAGGGCGATCGGCCACCTCAAGGTTGCGGGCCCCGACCCGCGCGTGGCCGTCGAGACGTGAGCCGGGGAGCGGGGCGGCGCATCCCACGGCGCCGCGCGTGCGCCAGCGAGCGGCGCGGAGCTGCTATGATATCCGGATCGCCGCGGCCGTGACGCGCGAGGTCCGAGCCCACGGCCCGAGGCGAGCAGGACTTCCCCAGATCTTTCCCGTGCCGGCGAGTCCACTTGCTGGACGAGACAGACCCGCGACGACCAATCAGGAACGCAGCATGGGCTCCGAGACCAAGAGAAGGCCTGAGGCGAGCCAGGAAACGCGCCTCGCCCCGCAGTTCAACGTCGTCCTCCTGGACGACGACCACC
Source organism: Planctomycetota bacterium (assembly GCA_016213895.1). Lineage (GTDB taxonomy): Bacteria > Planctomycetota > B15-G4 > B15-G4 > JADJEK01 > JACQZJ01. The sequence goes on from JACQZJ010000078.1 coordinate 39,790, forward strand.
ACACGTACGAGTACGTGATCGAGATGCTCTGCGCGGTGTTCGGCCATCCGGTCGTGCAGGGCTACCAGATGGCCGTGGAGGTCGACTCCACCGGCCGCGCGGTGGTGTTCACCGGGCACTTCGAGCTGGCCGAGTTGAAGCAGCAGCAGATCCACGCCTATGGCGCGGATTGGCGCATCGCGCACTGCGCCGGCTCGATGAGCGCGATCCTCGAACAGGCCCCGAGATAGCCGTTTGGCTGCCGGCAGCCGGGGCCGCCCCGCAGGGCCGAGCCCGGCCGCGCCGCGCTGCCCTCCGACGCGGCGTCAACCGGACGGCGCAGGGCAGCGCGTCCCCCTCCAGCGCGCGCGCGGCGCATGCGCCGGCGCGCTCATCGACGCGGCAGGAGACCTCCGAGGCGCGCGGATCAGACGCCGACCAGCACCCAGCGGGCGCCGTCGTACTGCAGGGCGACCTTGCTGCCCGCGTTCATCATCGCCACGAAGCTCTGCCAGCTTTCCAGCGCGACCCGGTCCTGGATGGGAAGAACCACGCGCGCGCTGCCGCCCGGCGCCTTGCGCGCCAGCACCTTGCGCGGACGCCCGACCTTGCGCACGCCCGGACGGACCGCCATGCGCCGCTTCGCGGCCGGCGCCGCGGCCGCCTTCGCCGAGCCGCGCTTCTTGGCCTTGACCCGGCCGAGCATCACCTGGGCTCGCCCCCACATGATCGGGTAGACCGTGTGACCCGACCTGTTGGCGGCCTGTCGCGCCTCCCCGTAGGACGCCTTCGGACGCGCCTTCATGAAGCTGACCAGGAAGTCCATTGCGGGGCTCTTCGCCGTGGCGACCTTCTTTCGTGGCATCGATTCGACTCCGTGTGAATGAAAGACAGCCCTAGAAAGTAGGCCGGCCGGCGCCAAACGCAAGTGAACTTACCAGAAAATGGCGTTGCGAGTCCGGGAATGGTCCAACGGCGAATCGGATCACTGTGCTCCGCGGGTGACTGTCGGCGCGCCCTCCATAGATAGTCAACCCCCCAGTCGCGCCGCCGCGGCGCCGCGTCACGCCGAGGCCCGCCCAAGGCGTCGCTCGCGCGGCGGCAGCGCGCCGCCGCGTCGACGCCCGGACGAGGCGTGACCTGCAGCGGCAGCCGCCGCAGCGCGGCGCGAGGTCCGGGAGCCCGCTCTTCCTTCCCCGCGCGCCTATCGCGGCCGCGCGCGCGGCGTCGCGGGCACGGCCACCACGCGGTCCTCTTCGGCGATCCACGCGGTGAGTTCCCCGCCATACACGCAACCCGTGTCCAGTCCGCGAACGCGCGGCTCAATCCTCAATCCCTGACACGCGAAGTGGCCGAACACGACCGTCTCCGGCGCTCGGTACCAGTCGATCCAGTTGCGATACGGCGGGCCGGGCGGCGGCCAGTCCTCCAGGGCCTGCAGGCCTTCCGCGGTGCAGAAGCGCGCGCTCAAGGCGAAGCGCACGTCCTCGTCGCCGAACAGGGAACCGCCGCCGCGGAGCGCCGCCTCGAAGCGCGCGCGCAGCTGCGGGGCGCGCGCCCGCAAGTCCACCCAGCCGGGCCGTATGCCGGCGTGCACCAACACGATGTCGCCGAGGTGGATGAGCAGCGGCAGGCCCTCCAGCCAGGCCAGGAGGTCAGCGCGATCCTCCGCCTCGAGGAGGTCGGGACAAGGAAAGCCCTTCTTGCGGCGCCTCCGGCCCGCGCTGGCCTCGAGCAGGCGCACGTCGTGGTTGCCCAGCACCGCGGCCGCGCCCAGGCCGCGTGCGAGACGCAGCACGCCGGCGCTGTCCGGGCCCTTGGAAACGAGATCGCCGGTGAAGAAGAGGCGATCGCTCGACTGGTCGAAGCGCAGCCGGTCGAGCAGGCGGAGCAGGGGGTCGAGACAGCCCTGTACGTCGCCGATGAAGATCCTGCGCTCGCCCGCCACGTCACTGTCCGAGCTTCGCGCAGCAGTGCTTGAACTTCTTGCCGCTGCCGCACGGACACGGCTCATTGCGGCCGACGCGCGTGCCGCGCCCGCGGATCGTCCGCACGGCGCCGCCGATGCGCTCCTCGGGGCTCACCGCCCGCGCCGCGGCGGCGAACTCCAAGTCGATGTCAGCGAGAGCCAGCTCGATCTCGAACGACGCGGGCACGAACTGCGCTCCCGACAGGTAAGCGAAGAACGCGCGCGCGACCCCGGGAAGCGCCGCGGCCAACGCGTCTCCCGCTCCGAGCCTGCGCGCCACCCCTTCCAGCAGCAGCGCACGCACCTGCCCTCCATCCAGCAGGCGCGGTTCGACGCCGAGGTCCTCGTACGCCGAGGCGACGATCAGCGCGGCGGCGCGGCGCAGCTCGCCCGCGCCCGGCGCGCGCAGGGAACGAGCCGCGGGCGAGTCGAGGAACGCGGCGACGAGAAGCTCCGCGGCGTGGGCGCTCATGGCGGGAACCCGGCATGGGAAGAGAAGCGAGCCTCACGAATGATAGAGGCGGCGCGCTGGAAAGCAGGCGAGTTCCCGGCGCCGGTCGCGTGGCCCGGAACCGCTCCGGGCGCGGCGGCCGCGGTGCCGCCGGCCGCTGGCTCGGGCAAGAGAAGAGCACCCGGTGCCCTCGCACCGGGTGCTCCGTCCTCCGGCGCCAGGCGCCGGCTGTCTCATCGTCGCGCGGACGGTCTACGGGCAGTACGTGATGTACATGCCGTCGCCCGCCTGCACGTCACCGCCGTAGCCCGGGTCGCGCGCCAGGAACTGGTAGTACCAGGTCTGGCCGACCATCGCCGGCGTGATCGTCTCCTGCAGCGAGGCCTCGCCGAGCCCGTTCGTCGTGGTGTAGACCCGCACGTAGCTCGGGGCCCCCACGAGGACCGTGCCCCACGAGTACGGCACGCTCGCCTGCGACATGCCCTTGAGCAGCACGGCGAACATGTTCGGCCTCGCGCCCGTGAGGGTGATGTAGAAGTTGGGGTTGCCCTGGGTCCCGGCGCCGACGTGGCTGGTATGAGCCGTCTTGCCGTTCGAGCCGACCTCGCCAGTGCCGTAGTTGACGCCGACCGGGCAGGTCGAGAGCTGGCCGATGGCGCAGAGCGACGGATCGCCGAAGATGTGCCAGGTCAGGAACATGTCCTTGCCGGAGGCGCCGGTGATGTCCATCATCGCGCACGAGCCGCCGAACCAGAGCGCGCCGATGGAGGTCCAGGTCTCGGCGCAGAAGAGATCCGCCGCGCCGTACTTGCCCGCGGTCTTGCCGTGGATGGCTTGGCCGTACATGGGCTCGTTCCAGTACTGGTTGATCGAGGACATGTAGGCCGAGACGGCGCCGATCGCCTGGCCGCTCTTGGTGGCGCGCAGCCAGGCCTCGCCGAAGCACTCCGAGTAGCTGAAGTCGCCGTTCACGCAGGCCACGCTGTGGACGGTCGGCAGCATCCCGTAGTTGCTCAGGGCGTACACGTCCGAGTTGGAGAAGCCAGTGGAACCCCAGGACGTGGTGCTGCCGTGGCCGCAGTAGTGGATGGAACGGCGACCGTTGTTCAGGCCGTTGGTCACCATCGCCTTGGTGCCCGAGTAGTCGTAGATCTGGTCCACCAGGGTGTAGCCGTACGTCATGAGCTGGCCGCGGATGAGATCCACGTGCGCGTTGTCGTACTCGCCGTAGTGGCCGGGCCCCTGATTCGACGCGATGCCCATGCCCTTGGCGTTCCAGCCGCCCATGGCCACGGTGTGGCCCGCCTGCTCGTACGCGACCGTGCGCGCCACTTGCGTGTCGACGTGCGCGGTCGTGGACGCGGAGAACCTGCCGACGAAGATGTCGGGGTAGGAGTCTCCGGCGGTGATGGTGGAGTACGTCGGGTCGGAGGCGCCGCCCGACCAGCTGAAGCTCGGCATCTGCGCGATGTCGCCTACGAGCAGCACGTAGGTCAGGTTGGTCGTGTTGTACAGGTTGGTGATGTAGGTCTTGATGGCCGCGGCCGTGCTGCCGACGGACGACACGTTGACCAGCGTCGTCGGGACGCCGACCGAGTTCTTCCAGTTCACCAGCGGCTGCATGTTCGTCAGGAAGGAGCCGTAGCAGATGATGAGCAGGTCACCGGCCGGGTTCAGCGCCTTCTGCGGCACGTGGTTCAGGAAGTGGCGGTTGTAGAGCAGGTCGAAGTTGTAGTCCGGATGCGAGGCCATCGCGGATCGGTCGATCGGGTTCTTGCCCATCGGGCCCGACACGACCACCTCGAGCACGAGCTCGTCGTACACGCGCAGCACCTGCTGCACCGGGTTGTACTGGAAGAGGTTCGCCTCGACGACCATTCCGCGCACGTCGCGCATCACGTAGGGATCGCGCTGGCTCGCCGGGCTGGCCGGATACCACGCATCCTGCCCGTACACCGCGCCGAAGGTGAATGGCACGCGCGCCGGGTCGATGCACCGGGGAATCGGTCCCTTGGACGGGGCGACCAGCACGTTCTGGATGTCGTGATAGCGGCTGCCGATCACGTTCACCCGCATGGCCGCCGTGTCGGGAATCTCGACGCTCCTGCAGACGTGCGGCAGCTGGGGCGATCCGACTTCCGTCAGATAGCCCTCGCCGTCCAGGGTGACGGAGTCCCACCTCTGGCCGGCGATGGTGACGGGCTGGGTGGTGAAGTCGTTCAGCGTGTACTTGATGACCGTGTGCTGAACGCTGCTGTTGAGAACCTCGACGGTCACGGCATCATTCGCAGCCGCTCCCGAGGCCAGAAGCGTGACGGCCAGAAGCACCGCCAGGAGGGGAAGGAGGGTAGTGACCCGCATGTCATCACACCTTTCCGAGTTCTATGGAGGGCCGGTGACGCGGGGCTCCGGCCCCTCCGGACACGAAACGTAAGCCACGCCTGGCAGCGAACCACGTGGCCACGAACGAGGCGACAACTGCTCGTCCTCAAAGATCCCGAGCCGCAGTGGAGGCGGCAACCGGTCGTCACCAGCCTCCCTCACGACTCGTAGAAGGCGATCCGACGGAGGTTTGCTCGACGCAAGTCCATGATACAAGCCCCTTCCCGGGGCCGCGCATGAGAAATGCCGGCGACTCCAGAATTGAGATTCCCGTGGAGCTGCCCCGATGCAGGCCGCGGAAGGGCCTCCCAGCGGGGATCGCCTCCCGCGCACTCGTCAAGTGCCGCGGCCTCCTCAGGTACGCCTGGTTTGTCGTCGTAACCGACTATTTTACAGCCATGTAAAGCGTCTTGCCGGCCCATCGTGTCCTGAAGCCGCGTGTCAGTGCGCGATGCCGCCTCTGCCCCCTGCGGCAGCAGGATGCCGCGCCCCGGCCAGCAGAAGGGCCCCGGCAGCGGCGTAGGCGACGACGCCGCCGAGCAGAGTGGTCGAGAAGCCCCACGCGATCGAGAGCAGCACGGCGGCTGGGCAGGCCAGCACCGATGCGACCCCGTTCGCCAGAAAGGCGATCGGCACGAGAAGCGGCCCGCGCGCGCGCAGGGCGCGCACGCCGAGCGGAAACGGGATACCCATGGCGAAGGCCGGCAGCGAGAGGAAGGCGATCACGGCCAGGACCCTCCCCGCTCCGCCCGCCCCAGCAACCGCGTCAAGCAGCGCCTGGTGGGAGAAGCACGGCACCACGAGCACCGCTCCCGCTGCCGCGAAGGCCGCGGCGTGGGCCCGGGCCGGCTCGAGGCGCCCCGCCATGAGCGAGCCCGCGCCCGAACCGAGGAGCAGCGCGACCAGCACGACCGCGACCGCCAGCACCGGGTGGCCGAGCACGAGGGAGAGCCGCTGCAGCAGGGGAACCTCGACCAGCATGTAGGCCAGGCCCAGGAACGCGAAGGGCGCGGCCGCGAGGAACCTCCCGCCCAGGCGCCCCGCGCCCCGCAGACCGCCGAACCAGAAGAGCGGCAGCGACAGCACGAGGAGGACGGCCATGGTCACGACCAGGACCTCCAGTCCGCCCAGCCGGTCATGGATCCAGTCCCCGCTGGCCTGGAACAGGTGCCGCGGGCGCGCGTTCTCGAAGAAGAACGGCCGATCATCGGTCGTCGGATCGACGCGGTACGGGTACTCCGCCAGCAGAGCGGCGCGGCGCGCTGGATCGAGGAAGGCCGCGAACGTCGCGTGCGCGGGCGCGCCCGGCGCGAAGACGATCTCCGCGCCGCGCGGCTGGCACGCCTGCGTCAGGCGCTGGACCTCGTCCCCGGTCAAGGTTCCGTTCTTGAGCAGCAGGAACGAGTTCCGCTCCGCGCGCGCGACGAACAAGCAGAGCCGCGCGTCCGGCCCGCCCCGCGCCTCCAGGACGGCGGCCGCGGTGAGGGCCAGGCGCAGAGTCTGCCGCGGCGGCTCGAACCACCAGCGCCCGATGGCCAGGATGCCGCCCGGCCGCAGATGCTCGAGGTACGCGGCGATCGCCTCCTCGGTGTACAGGTAGTTCTCCGCCAGGGCGAAGGCGCCGGCCTCGGTGGCGGCGAACGTGTCCACTCCCGAAAGGACGATGCGGTCGTACAGCCCCGCGCGCGTCTCGACGAAGTGGCGGCCCTCCGCCGCGGCGGCGTGCACGCGCGGGTCGTCGTAGAGCGCGCCCGAGAACTCGCGGAAACGGCCGCGCACCGCGTCCACGATGAGAGGATTGATCTCCACCGCGTCCACGCGCCCGGCCCCGGCCTCGAGCGCCGCCAGCACGTCGACGCCGCCGCCCGCGCCGATCACCAGGGCGTCGAAGCCCTGCTCGGCCCCGACGAAGGCCAGCGCCGGCGGATAGGCGCCGAGGAAGCCCAGCGCCGCGGGATCGGCGCCGCGCTCGAGGATCGAGGTGATCGCCCAGGAATCGATGGCCACGCCGATCGAGTCCGGCAGTGGGCCGCCGTAGGAGGCGGGGATCGCCCACAGGCCGTGGTGCTCCGGGTTCCGGTAGAAGGTCACGCGCGAGAACGCGTTCCATTCCTCGGCAATGACCTGTTCGGCCGCGATGTGCGGGAAGTGTTTGCGGCTCTCGAACGGCAGGAGGCGCGCGGGCGCGAGCAGGGCCGCGGCCGTGACGACCAGGGCGGCGAGGGACGATCCGCTGCACAACCGGCCGGACAGGCCGAGGAGCGGCAGGAGCGCGAGCGCGCCGGCCGCCGCCGGAGCGCCCCACTCCTCCATGACCCCGAGGCAGACGAGGGCGCCCGCCGCCCCGCCGAAGAACGTCGCGCCGTAGGCGCGGCCGATGCGCTCCTGCTCCAGGTCGAGGCAGGCGCAGGCCAGGGTGCCGAGCAGCGCGAAGGGCGCGGCCAGAACGAGGCCGGCAAGGCCGAGGAGGCACTGCGCTCCCGGGTGCTCGGCGAGGGCGGTCGGGTCGATGGGCAGGCGCAGCACCAAGGCGAGGGCAGTCGGGATCGAGATGGAAGAGAGGGCGGCGAGCAGGTCCAGGTCGAGCCCGCCGCCCGCCCGGCCGCTCCGCTCCACGCGCCGGCGCACCACGAGCCCGCCCGCCGCCAGCCCGAGCATCGCCAGGCTCACCGCGAAGAACCCGAGGTGGTACCAGAGTACGACCGAGAAGACCCGCGGCAGCAGCACCTGCAGGCCGAGTGCGGCGGCCGTCGCAAGCGCCGCGTACCAGACAGGCCGGTTCATGAAGACTCCGCGCCATGCGCCGCTCGATCGAGCGCGGCAGCAGCCTACCGCCGTCCGGCGAGAAGCCTTACCCTGACGCGGGCATGAAACCGCACCCGCGCAACAGAAAGCCGGTCCGCAAGGAAGCGCCGCAGCAGGCGCCGGACGCCTCCCTGGTGTTTGCCTTGGCGGAGGAGGTCGCGGGCGCGCACGGCGTCGAGGTGCTCGAGCGCAGCCTGACGTCATCCTGGGCGCTGCGCCTCGTCCTCGACCGCGATCCGGACCCGATCAACGCGGGCCTCTTGACGCGCGTCATCCGCTCCCTGCGGGAGGCGCTGGCCGCGCGCGGGCTCGATCCCGGGCTCTTCGCCATCGAGCTGGAGTCTCCCGGCGCGCGCCGCCTCTTGAAGACGCCGCGCCACCTCGAGCGCTTCGCCGGCCGGCAGGTGCGCGTGCGCTTGACCAGGCCGCGGGACGGGCGCTCCTCGATCCTGGCGCGGCTCCTGGGCGCGCGGGACGGCCGGCCTCTCGTCGCCGTCGAGGACGGTTCCGAGCGCGTCCTCGAGCCCGGGGAGTTCACCGAGATCCGTCTCGCCGAGTGAAGAGGGTCTGGCATCCGCGCGCGGAGTCTGGCCTAATGCCGGGTTCCGCCGCGCGCGCGCGGATCGGACTCCGTGCTATCTGACCCCTGTCCAGGGAGCGCCAGAAGCTCCCGCCGCCCGAGGTGCCCCATGGCGAACAAGCAAGACGTCCTCCGCGCCCTTTCCCGGGTGCAGGACCCGGATCTGCAGCGCGACATCGTCTCGCTCGGCTTCGTCAAGCAGGTCACGATCGAGGGCGGCAGGGTCTCGGTCGTGATCGAGCTGACCACGCCGGCCTGCCCGGTGAAGGAGATGCTGCGCCGGCAGTGCGTCGAGGCGATCGAGGCGCTGCCCGGCGTGTCCGCGGTCGAGGTGAAGATGACCGCCGCCGTGCGCGGCGGCCCGGCTGCCGGGCAGCCCGCGCGCATTCTCCCCGGCGTGAAGCAGGTCGTGGCGGTCGCGTCCGGCAAGGGCGGCGTCGGCAAATCCACGGTGGCGGTGAACCTCGCCGTGGCCCTCGCCCAGAGCGGCGCCACGGTCGGTCTCCTGGACGCGGACATCTACGGCCCCTCCGTCGCGCGCCTCCTGGGCGGGAGCGGCGAGCCGCGCACCACCCCGGACCGCAAGCTTCTGCCCTTCGAGGCGCACGGGCTCAAGTTCGTGTCCATGGGCATGCTCGTCACCCGCGACGCCCCGGTCATCTGGCGCGGCCCCATGGCCAGCAGCCTGGTGGCGCAGTTCCTGACCCAGGTCGACTGGGGCGACCTCGACTATCTGGTGATCGACCTCCCGCCCGGGACCGGCGACGTGCAGCTCACGCTCACGCAGACGGCCAACATCTCGGGCGCGGTCATCGTCACCACGCCGCAGGAGATCGCCGCCGAGGTGTCGCGCAAGGGACTGCGCATGTTCGGCGAGGTGCACGTGCCGGTGCTCGGCGTGGTCGAGAACATGGCCCACTTCACCTGCGCGAAGTGCGGGGAGAAGCACGACGTCTTCCGGCCCGGCGGCGGGCGGAGGCCGCACGAGGAATGGGACGTGCCGCTCCTCGGCGAGATCCCGCTCGAGCCCGAGCTCTCGGCTCTCTCCGACCAGGGCACGCCGCTCGTGGCGAGCCGCCGGGACAGCGCCAGCGCGCGCGCCTTCGCCGCCCTGGCGGAGCGCGTCGCGGCCGCCCTCTCCGTCCTCGATCACGAGGCCGCGCGCACCGGCTTCCCCGCGGCGGTGGAGGCCGCGGGCGAGCAGCTCCTCATCACCTGGGACGACGGCCACAAGAGCGTCTACGACTTCCGCCGCCTGCGCTTCCACTGCTCCTGCGCGGGCTGCGTGGACGAACACAGCGGCGAACGCAAGCTGACCTTCGACCAGGTCGACTCCGCGGTGCGCCCGACCGCGGTCGAGCAGGTCGGACGCTACGCCCTGCAGATCCACTGGAGCGACGGCCACAGCACCGGCATCTACACCTTCGCCCTGCTGCGCGCTCTCTGCGAGTGCGCGGCCTGCGCGGCGCACGCCAAGGATGCGCCCGCCGCGCGCACGCCGGCCTGACGGCCCCGCTCAGCTCCTGAGGTAGCGGCCCTCGAGCAGCGGCCGCCAGTTCGCGCCGTCCGGCGAGAAGGACATGACGAAGCGGAAGGCGTCGCCGCCCTCGATGGTGTACGCGTAGCGTTGCTGCCCGAGCGCGCACTCGCGCTGGAACACCAGGTGGTTGCCGGCCCAGCGCCCCTTGACCGGCCCTCCCGGATCGCCGCCCAGCGAGTCGAACCAATGCATGGTGTAGCAGCGCTCCGCCGCGTCGAAACCGTACACGCCGTGGCCGCGGAAGACGACCCGGCCGTCGCACTCCTGCTCGTAGTCGGTGATGAGGAAGGAACCCTCGAACATGCGGCTGCGGAAGCGGCCAGTGGCGCGGCCGCCCTGAGGGAGCGCGGGCGCGGGATGCAGGATCTCCTCGCCGCTGAAGACGCCGGCGAGGAGGCCGAGCCGAGCCTGGGGAGCGGACGGCGGCGCCGTTTCCATGATCATCCTCCGGCGCGCGGGCGCGCGCTGGGCTCACAGCCCCTTGTCGATGGCGCGCTCGAGCGCGTCGGCGAACAAGTCGATCTCGGCGATGGTGGTATAGACCGAGGGCGTCACGCGGATCCCCTTGACGTCCGCGTGGTCGATGCTCGTGGTCACGATGCGGTGGCGCGCGAAGAGGTGCTGCCCGAGCGCGCCGGCATCGAGGCCGGCGACGCCGACGGTGGCGATGCCGCACGAGTCGACCTCGTTCAGCCGGGCGTGGAACTTGACGTTCGCGCGCTCCTGGAAGCGCCGCGCCCAGCGGTCGCGCAGGTAGCGCAGGCGCGCCGCCTTGCGCTCAGCGCCAATGCTCTCGTGGAAGGCCAGCGACTCGCCGGCCGCGAGCCAGCGCGAGACCGCATGCGTGCCGATCTTCTCGAACTTGCGGATGTCCGGCGAGCGCGGCTCGCCCTGGCCGAAGAGCGGCCAGACGCGCTCGATCTTCTGCGCGCGCACGTAGAGCAGGCCGCTGCCGACCGGCGCGCACAGCCACTTGTGCAGGCTGCTGCCGAAGTAGTCGCAGTCCAACTCGTCGCGCGTGAAGGGAAAGTGGGCGAAGCTGTGCGCGCCGTCCACGATCACCTCGATGCCGAGCGGCCGGGCGAGGTCGACAATCTGGCGCACCGGGTAGATCTGGCCGGTGAGGTTGACCACGTGGCACAAGAGGATGGCGCGCGTGCGCTCGCTCAGGCCGGCGCGGAAGATCTCGACGATCTCCTCCTGGGAGGGAGCGGGCGCGGGCACGCGCACCTTCTTCACCACGATCCCGTCGCGCAGCGCGCGCTGATCGAGCGCGGCCAGCATGGAGGGGTAGTCCTGGTCGGTGGTCAGGACCTCGTCCCCGGCCGCGAGGTCGAGGCCGAAGATGACGTTGTCGAGCGCCTCGGTGGCGTTGCGCGTCAGCGCCGCCTCCTCGGCGGCGCAGCCGAAGGCGCGTGCCAGGCGCTCGCGCACCAGCTCGCAGCCGGGAGCGAGGTCGTGCCACATGGTGCGCGCCGGCGCGTGGTTGGCGTACTCGTCGAAGCGGCGCATGGCCTCCATGGCCACGCCCGGGGCCGGCGACACCCCGCCGTTGTTCAGGTTGATCAGGGTGCGGTCCACGGTGAAGGCCTGCTGCACCTGGAACCAGAAGTCCTCGTCCCTGGCCACCTCCGCCGGGGAGCGGCCGGCGGCCTGCCGCAGGCAGGGAGCGAGCAGCGCATGCGCGCGCGGCTCGAGCACGGCGGTGATGAGCCCCGCGCCGAACAGTCCGCCCGCCTGCCGCAGGAAGACGCGCCTCGACCTCATGGCCTCATGCTGCCGTGCGCGCGCGCGCGGCGCAAGCCCCGGGCGGCGCGCGCCCCGCCGCCGGCCGAATCCGCGGGCGCTTCCCCGCCGAGCCCCGTAGACTGGCCCGGGCCGGAGGCGCGCGCGCCGGACGGATCCCGCAAGGATCCCGCCACGCTACGGAGGAGACATGGTGGACATGAGACACGTTCCCGGAGGAGCCCGCAGGCTGGGCCAGAAGCTGCGCATCGGCCTGATCGCGGTCCTCGCCTTCCTGGCGCTCCTCTTCCTCGGCTCGACCTACTACACGGTCGAGCCGGAAGAGGTCGCCGTGGTTACCCGCTTCGGCAGGTACACGCGCACC
>JACQZJ010000078.1:51688-90260 GCA_016213895.1 Planctomycetota bacterium
GCACCGAGCAGCCCGGCCTGCACTTCAAGTGGCCCCTCGGCATCGAGAGCGCCGAGCGCGTCAAGGCGGACCGCGTCGAGAAGGAGGAGTTCGGCTTCCGCACGCTCGAAGCCGACGTGCGCACGCGCTACTCGGCCAAGGACTACTCCGTCGAGTCGCTGATGCTGACCGGCGACCTCAACCAGGCGGACGTGGAGTGGACCGTCCAGTACAAGATCAAGGATCCGCGCGCCTACCTCTTCAACGTGCGCGACCCGCAGACCACGCTGCGCGCCATCTCCGAGTCCGCGATGCGCGCGGTGGTCGGCGACCGCGGCGTCACCGAGGTCCTGACCGTGGGCAAGGCCGAGGTCGAGAGCGAGGCCGAGAAGCTGCTGCAGAGCATCCTCGACCAGTACCGCGCCGGCATCCAGATCCAGCGCGTCAAGCTCCAGGACGTGTTCCCGCCGGAGCAGGTGAAGCAGTCGTTCACCGACGTCGAGGCCGCCAAGCAGGAGAAGGAGGAGACCATCCTCATGGCTCAGCAGGGCTACAACCAGGAGATTCCCGCGGCCACGGGCTCGGCCCTCAAGCTGATCAGCGAGGCCGAGGGCTACAAGCTCGACCGCGTCAACCGGGCGCGTGGCGAGGCGGAACGCTTCAGCGCCATCCTCGCCGAGTACCAGAAGGCGCCTCAGGTCACGCGCCGCCGCCTCTACCTCGAGGCGCTCGCCGACCTCCTGCCGCGCGTGACCACGAAGGTCATCGTCGACGACGCCGTGACCGGCCTGCTGCCGCTCCTCGAGCTGGGCGGCGGGAAGGGCAAGTAGTCATGGGCAAGGCGCTCTTCCTCATCCTCGTCGTGCTCGGCGTGGTCTTCCTGGCGGGCGGCTTCTACACGGTCCACGAGACCGAGCAGGTCATCATCACGCGCTTCGGCGACCCGGTGTCCGGGCCGATCACCGCGGCCGGGCCGCACCTCAAGATGCCGTTCATCGACAGCGTGCGGCGCTTCGAGCGCCGCATCCTCGAGTGGGACGGCGACGAGAACGACATCGTCACGCGGGACAAGAAGACCATCCGCGTGGACACCACCGCGCGCTGGCGCATCAACGACCCGCTCAAGTTCCTGAAGAGCGTGCACGACGAACGCAGCGCCAAGAGCCGCCTGGACGACATCCTGGACGGGGCGACGCGGGAGTTCATCTCCAAGAACAACCTCATCGAGGCGGTGCGCGCCACCAACCGCGAGTTCGGTCCCGAGGAGGGCATCGACCTCGACCTGGGCGACGGCGCGGCGCGCCAGGAGACGATCACGGTCGGCCGCGACCGGCTCATCGCCAGCATCGTGGAGAACGCGCAGCGGAACGTCGCCGAGCTGGGCATCGAGATCGTCGACGTGCGCATCCGCCGCATCGACTACAACGAGAAGGTGCGCCTATCGGTCTACGAGCGCATGATCGCCGAGCGCAACCAGATCGCGGACAAGTACCGCTCCGAGGGCCGTGGCAAGGCGTCCGAGATCGAGGGGAAGATGGAGAAGGAGCTGAAGCGCATCGAATCGGAGGCGTTCCGCCAGGCGGAGGCCATCCGCGGCGCGGCGGACGCCGAGGCCACCAGGATCTACGCCGAAGCCTACGGCGCGAACGAGGAGTTCTACGCCTTCTACCAGACGCTCGAGACGTGCAAGAAGGCTCTCGGCGGCGGCACGACGACGATGGTGATGTCGAGCGGCAGCGACCTGCTCAAGTACCTCAAGGACCCGGGCACGGGCAAGTAGGAGCGTCCCGCCCCGGGCGCGGCGCTCGCGCCGCCGTAAAGAATCCGCGCGCGCGGGCCGAAGTCGACTATTTAAGGTAGGACACCCGGGCCGCCCCCGCAGCAGAGGATCCTTTGGCCAGACCGCGCGTCGTTCTCTTCCTGCCCTCCCGGGTCGATCCGGCCCTCGGCGACCTGCCGGCCGCGGACCTGCAGCCGCTCGAGCTCCTGCACATCGCCGCGCCGGCCGAGCAGGCCGGCTACGAGGTCGTGCTCATCGACGCCATGACCGAGCCCAGCTACCTGAACCGGGTGGTCCAGGCATGCGCCGGCGCCGTGGCTTTCGGCTCTTCCTGCATCCTCGGCTACCAGATCTACGACGGAGCGCTCGTCGCCCAGGCGGTGCGCGCCGCGCATCCCGACCTGCCGATCTTCTGGGGCGGGTTCTTCCCCTCCTCGCTGCCGGAGCTCTTCCTGCGCTCCGGCTGCTGCGACGCGGTCTGCGTCGGCCAAGGGGAGATCACCTTCGTCGAGATGCTGCGGGCCGCCGCGGCCGCGGGCGGTCGCGGCCGGCTGCAGGCGGAGCTGGAGCAGGTCGACGGCCTGGCCCTGTGGCGCGACGGCGCCGTGCGCCTGCAGCCGCGCCGCAAGGTGGCGCCGCTCGACGAGCTGCCGCCGCCCGCCTTCCACCTCATCGACCTGGAGCAGTACTACGCGTTGAACGCGCGCTCGGCCCAGCTCGGCCGCCGCGTGCGCAACCGCCTGCCGCCGCCGGAGCCGTTCAAGTCGGGCAGGCCCTGCCGCGGCCTGTCCTACTTCTCCTCCTACGGCTGCCCCGAGCCCTGCAGCTTCTGCTGCTCGCCGCACATTGCCGGGCGGCGCTGGGTGGCGCTCGATCCGGACGTCCTGGTCGAGCGGCTAGTGGAGATCCACCGCGAGCACCCGTACGACATCATCCGCTTCCAGGACGCCAACTTCGGCGTGTCCGAGAAGCGCACGCGCCGCTTCTGCCAGGCGCTCATCGCCTCCGGCCTCGAGGTGTTTTGGAACGGCACGGTCGAGATCCGCCAGATCTGCCAGTACTCGGAGGAGACCCTCGACCTGATGAAGCAGTCGGGCTGCCACCTGGCCTGGTTCGGCGCCGAGGCGGCGAGCGAGGAGACGCAGCGGCTCATCAAGAAGAACATCAAGGAGGGGCAGACGGACGAGGCCATGCGCCGCATGCACGAGCGCGGCATCATGTCCGGCCTGACCTACATCATCGGCTACCCGGGCGAGAGCGCCGCGTCGATGCGCGAGACGATCCTGCACGCCGCCGAGATGAAGTGGAAGTACCCCTCGTGCTCGAGCGAGGTCTTCCCCTACCGCCCCATCCCCGGCTCGGACTTCTGGCAGCCATCCATCGCCGCGGGCTACCGGCCGCCCCGCACCTTCGAGGAGTGGGGCCGCTGCTTCGACTACAAGTTCAACTCCTGGTTCGGACAGATCCCCGCGGACGTGCTCAGGCTGTGGCGGCGCTACACGATCATGGCGCCCTGGTTCGACGGCAACGCCGGCGGCCGCGGGCCGGTCTCGCGCCTCATCCGCCGCGCCGCCGGCTGGCGCCTGCGCCACGGCCGCTACGGCGCGCCGGTCGAGTTCAAGGCGTTCGACGTGTTCCGCCGCCTCGCGGGGGAGCGCGCGGCGAGCGTGCTCTGAGAGGCAGCGATGGCCAGGAAACGCGTCGTCCTGTTCCTTCCCTCGCGCGTCGACCCGAGCATCGGCGACCTGGCGTCCCCCGACCTCTTGCCCCTCGAGCTGCTGCACATCGCGGGCCCGGTGGAGAAGCTCGGCTACGAGGTGCAGGTCATCGACGCGCTGGTCGAGCCCGACTACGTGCGGAAGGTGCTCGCGGCGTGCGACGGCGCTCTCCTCTTCGGCGCCTCGTGCATCCTCGGCTACCAGGTGTACGACGGGTCGCTCGTGGGCCGGGCCGTGCGCCAGAGGTTTCCGCGGCTGCCGCAGGTCTGGGGCGGGTGGTTTCCCGGCTCGGTGCCGGAGCTGTACCTGCGGAGCGGCTTCTGCGACGCGGTGGCCATCGGCCAGGGCGAGGTCACGTTCGCCGAGCTGGTGCAGGCCGTCGACCACGGCGCCGACCTGGAGCGCGTCGCGGGCCTGGCGCTCTGGCGCGACGACGCGCTGCATCTCACGGCGCGGCGCGCGGTCGCCGCGATGAACGACCTGCCCGCGCCCTCGTTCCACCTCATCGACCTGCGTAAGTACTACGACTTGGCGGGCAGGCAGGCGCCCTACGGCCGGCGGGTGCGCAACAAGCTGCCGAACCCTCTCGACGTGCCGCCGGATCAGGCGCTGCGCGGCCTGTCCTACTTCACCTCCTTCGGCTGCCCGGAGCCGTGCGAGTTCTGCTGCTCGCCGGGCGTTTCCGGACGCCGCTGGGTCTCCCTCGACGCCGACCTGCTCGTGGACCGCCTGCAGGAGATCCACCGCCGCCACCCGTTCGACGTGCTGCGCATCCAGGACGCCAACTTCGGCGTCCAGGAGAAGCGCACCGCGCGCTTCTGCGAGCGCCTCATCGAGTCGGGCATGCAGCTGCGTTGGAACGCCACCATCGAGATCAAGCAGGTCTGCCAGTACGCGGACGAGACCATCGAGCTGCTCAAGCGCTCCGGCTGCCACATGCTCATCACCGGCGCCGAGGCGGCGTCGGAAGAGACGCAGCGCATGATCAGGAAGAACATCAAGGAGGGCTGGACCGACCGCGCCATCGGGCGCATGTACCGGGCCGGGATCCAGTTCGCCGTCACCTACATCATCGGCTACCCGGGAGAGAGCCCGGCGTCGATGTACGAGACCATCTACGAGGCGGCGGAGATGAAGACCAAGTACCCGACCTGCTCGTCGGAGGTCTTCCCCTACCGGCCGATCCCCGGTTCCACCTACTGGGAGCCGTCGGTCCAGGCCGGCTACCCGGTTCCCCAGGACTTCGAGCAGTGGGGCCGCTTCTTCGACTACAAGTTCAACTCATGGTGGGGCAAGGTGCCGCCCGACGTGCAGGAGGCGTGGAAGGTCTTCACCACGCTCGCCCCTTGGTTCGACGGCAACGCCGGCGGCAGGGGGCCGATCTCCCGCTACCTGAGGAAGCGCGCCGGCCACCGCCTGAGGAACCGCCTGCTGCACCGGCCGTACGAGTTCTCCGCCTACGATCTCTTCCGGCGCGTGGCCGGCAAGAGGGCCGCGAGGCTGATCTGAGCGCGGCGGCGCGCTATACTGCGCGCTGACCGCGCGCGCCAGGAAGTTGACAGATGAGCGACAGGAAGCGGGTCGTGCTGTACTACCCCGAGCGCGGGAATCCCGACCTCGGCCAGCCCTACAGCGCCGACCTGCTGCCGCTCGAGTTCCTGCATATCGCGGCGCCCGCCATGCAGCAGGGCTTCGAGATCGACGTCGTCGACTCGATGATCGAGGAGCGCCCGCACGAGGCGGTGCTGGCGCGCCTCCCCGGCGCGTTCGCCTTCGGCTCGACGTGCATCATCGGCTATCAGGTCGCGGACGGCGCTGCGCTCGCCAGGAAGGTGCGCGCGGCGCGCCCCGAGCTGCCGATCATCTGGGGCGGGTGGTTCCCCTCCGTGGCGCCGCAGCTCTACCTGTCCAGCGGCCTGGCCGACGCCGTCTGCCTCGGCCAGGGCGAGGTCACCTTCAGCGAGTGGCTGTGCGCGCTGCGCGACGGCCGGCCGGCGACGCAGGTCCCGGGCCTGGCCTTGTGGGTCGACGGCCGGGTCGAGCGCACCGCTCCGCGCAAGGTGGTTCCGCTCGCCGACCTCCCGGAGCCGGTCTACGACCTCGTGCCCGTGGACAGGTACCTCGACATCCAGGAACGGCAGGCGCGGACCGCCAAGGTGCGCTACCGCTTCCCTGACCCGCCCGGCTTCAGCATGGAGAATCCCTACCGGGCGATCTCCTTCCTCAGCTCGTTCGGCTGTCCCGAGGACTGCTCCTTCTGCTGCTCTCCGGGAGTGACCGGACGGCGCTGGGTGGCGCTGCCGGCCAAGACCGTCGTCGACCGCCTGGAACGTCTGCGGCGCGCGCACGACTTCCACATCGTGCGCTTCCAGGACGCGAACTTCGGCGTCAATCCCAAGCGGGTGCGCGAGTTCTGCCAGGAGCTGCTGGCGCGCAGGCTGGACATCCTGTGGAACGCCACGATCGAGGTCGAGACGATCATGCGCATGGACGACGAGACGCTCGACCTCATGCGCGACTCCGGCTGCCACATGATGTGGGTCGGCGCCGAGACGGCCACCGAGAAGATGCAGGCCTACGTCCGCAAGCACATCAAGCAGGGACACGCGCGCCAGGCGATGGAGCGCATGTGGCGTCGCGGGGTCAAGATCGGCTTGTTCTGGATCATCGGCTATCCGAACGAGACCGAGGAGTCGATGCGCGCCACGCTCGACCTCGCGGCGGACATCAAGTACCACTTCCCGAACTGCACCTCGGAGGTGCTCCTCTTCCGGCCGCTGCCGGGCACGGTGTGCGCCGCGGACGCCGAGCGCGCCGGCTACGAAATGCCGCTCGACTTCGACACCTGGGGACGCATGGTCGAGTACAAGTTCGAGAACGCGACGTTCGACGCCCTGCCTCCCAGGATCCGGCGCGACTTCCACCGCTACTCCTACCTGGTGCCGTGGTACGACGGCTTGGTGCGCGGCCGGTCGCCCTACAAGCGCTTCCTGCGGCACATGGCCGGACTGCGCCTCAAGCACCAGTGGTACGGGCTGCCGCTCGAGTTCAAGCTGCACGACTGGGGCCGCCGCGCCCTCCAGGCGCTCGGCTTCGAGCGCCGCGCCCGGCTCGAGGCGCGCGCCGCGGGCGTGGCGCTGGAGGGGGCGGCGCCAGGCGCGGGCGGCGCAGAGCGCACGGCGGCGCGCTGAGGACTGGCCACGGGCGGCGGTTGCGCGCCGCATCAGCCGCACCGGGATGGAGCGGCTGGCGAGCCGCGGCTCGCCTCCGGCCAGGTCCCGGACGCGCATCGGCTCCCAGCGATCAGCCTCGGAGCGCCCTGCTCGCTTCGCCCAGGCGGGCTGAGCCCCTCCCCCTTCACGGCGATCAGCCGCGGAGCGCCCTGCTGGCGCTCCGCCGGCTGCATCGCCGACCAAGCAGATCATCCAATTTCTGAGAACAATCCTCACCTTCCTTGACGAAAGGGTCTATACTCCCACCGTCTTTGTTGAGAGTGGTTCTCATTCCAAGTTAGCCTGAGCGAGCATGACGACGCTGGACAGCCTTGCATCCGGATCCGAAGCCCTCCTCCAGGAGATCGGCGGCTCCCGCCCCTTCCAGTGCCGGCTGATGGAGATGGGTCTCCTCCCCGGCACGCGCGTGCGCCTGGTGCGCAGGAACGACGTGGGCGGCATCGTCGAGCTCAGGGTGCGTCGCTCCAGCGTCACGCTGCGCATGGGTGAGGCCAGCCACCTCACCGTTTCCCCGATCTAGCATCTCACCCCCAGGCCGCGTCCCGCACCGGCCGGCCACGGAGGGCCTCCCCTGCGCCGCTCGGTCGTCATCGCCGGCAACCCCAACACCGGGAAGAGCACGGTCTTCAACCAGCTCACCGGCGGCCACGCGCGCGTGGGCAACTACCCGGGCATCACCGTGGGACAGCACCGCGGCCGCATGCGCCTGCCGGACGGCGGCCGGGCGCGCGTCCTGGACTCGCCCGGCACCTACAGCCTGTCGGCCCGTTCCGCGGACGAACAGGTCGCGGTGGCCGCCATCGCCGGACTCCCTCCGCACCCACGGCCCGACCTCGTGGTCGTCGTGGTCGACGCGACCCAGCTGGTGCGCAACCTGTATCTCGTGCTGCAGGTGATCGAGCAGCACGTTCCGGTCGTGGTCGCGCTGAACATGACGGACATGCTGGCCGGAAGCGGCCAGGAAGTCGACGCCGCGGAGCTCGCGCGCGCGCTCGGCGTGCCCGTGGCGCCCATCGTGGCGCGCAGCGGCCATGGCATGGAGGAGCTGCGTGCCGTGATCGCGGCGGCGCTCGCCCACCCTGAGGGAGCGCGCGCGAGCTGGCGCTTCGTGCCGGAAGAGCCGCGCCTGGTGGCGGACATCGACGCCGTGGCGGCGCTCGTCCCGGAGGAGTGGTGGCACGGCGAGCCGGTGCGGCGGCGCGCCCTCGCCCTCTGGTCGCTGCTCTCGCTCGACGAGGACGACGAGCTGACGGACGTTCCGCGCGCGCTGCGCGACGCGGTCGGCGCGCGCCGCGCGGCGGCGCACGCCGCCTTGCGCAGCATCGAAGGCGAAGTCGTCGCCGGCCGCTACCGCTGGATCGAGGAGCAGGCGCCGCGCTTTCTCAAGCAGGTGCGCGAGGTGACCACGTTCAGCGAGCGCATCGACCGCGTCCTGCTCAACCCGCTCTTCGGCTTCGTCCTCTTCGTCGCGCTCATGACCCTGCTCTTCCAGGCGCTCTTCCTCGGAGCCGACCCGCTCATCTCCCTCATCGAGGACGGATTCGCCTGGCTCGGTGCGCGCTCCGCGGCCCTTCTGCCCGAGGGCCTGCTGGCCGACTTCGTCGTCAACGGGTTGATCGGCGGCGTCGGCGCCTTCGTGGTCTTCTTGCCCCAGATCCTCCTGCTCTTCCTGTTCCTCGGCATCCTGGAGGACTGCGGCTACATGGCGCGCATGGCGGTGGTCATGGACCGCCTCATGAAGGCGGTGGGACTGCACGGCCGGGCCTTCGTCCCCATGCTCTCGGGCTTCGCCTGCGCCGTGCCGGCGATCATGGCCACGCGCACCATGGAGCGCAACCGCGACCGCCTCCTGACCATGATGATCATTCCGCTCATGACCTGCTCGGCGCGGCTGCCGGTGTACGGTCTGCTCATCGCCGCCGTCTACCCTCCCGGCGCTTCCCAGCCGTTCGCCCAGGGGACGCTGCTTGTCTGCATGTACGTGTTCGGCGCGGGCACGGCGCTCGCCGCCGCCAGCGTGCTCGGCCGCACCGTGTTCAAGGGGCCGAGGATCCCGCTGCTCATCGAGCTGCCTCCCTACCGCCTGCCGCACTGGCCGACCATCCTGCGCACGCTCTTCGAGCAGTGCCGGGACTTCGTGCAGAAGGCGGGCACCATCATCCTGCTCTGCTCCGTCGCCATGTGGCTCCTGCTCAACTTCCCGAGAGACGCCGCGGCCGAAGCCGGGCGGCGCGCGCGCAGGAGCGCGCTCGAGAGCGCCCTCGCCGCGGCCCCGGACGAGGCACGGCGCGCGGACCTGCGCGCGCGCCTGGAGGAGGCGAGCGCGCAGGCGGCGAGCGAGCGGGCGCGCGACAGCTACGCCGGACGGCTCGGCCGCCTGCTCGAGCCGCTCATCGCCCCGCTCGGCTTCGACTGGAGGATCGGCATCGGCATCGTCGGCTCGTTCGCCGCGCGCGAGATGTTCGTCGCCACCATGGGCGTGGTCTACGGCGCGGGCGAGGAGGCCGACGAGCACACGCCGGCGCTGCGCGAGCGCCTGCAGGACGCGCGCCGCGCGGACGGCCGCGCGGTGTTCACTCCCCTGGTCTGCCTGGCGCTGCTCGTCTTCTTCGCCCTCGCCTGCCAATGCATGAGCACGCTGGCGGTGGTCTATCGCGAGACGCGCTCCTGGCGCTGGCCCGCGCTCCTCTTCCTCTACACCGCGCTCCTCGCCTGGAGCGCCGGCCTCCTCGTCTACCAGGGCGGACGCCTGCTCGGGCTGGCGTGACGCTCCACGCGCGCCCGCATGGCGCCCCGCGCTCGCATCTGATATGCTCACTGTGCGTCCCGGCCAAGCCTTCGTTTCCCCCGACGGAGACCGACATGCCCTCCCTGCGCAGCGGACTGCTACTCCCGCTTCTCGTCTCGATGTCCCTGGCCGCCGCCGCCCGGGGCGGCTCGATCATCGCGATCCGAGGGCCGCTCGCGCCCGGCGCGCACCAGCAGCTCGCGCGCGTCTGCGACTTCTACGGCGACTTCGGCGTGATCGCCGTGGCCGAGGGAAGCCCCGCGGCCGCGGCCGGACTCAAGCGCCTCGGCTACGACGCGGTCGCTGTCGGCCCGTGGCGGGACGCCATGCTCCTCTACGTGTCCGAGCCGGCGTTCGTCCCGGCCGGAGCGAGCGTGCTCCTCCGCCACCGCGCGCAGGTGCTCTTCTTCGTCACCGGCGAGCCGCTCAGCGCCGGAATGATGGGAGCCCCGATCGCGGTGCGGCGCGCGCCGTGGCGCGCCGGGCCGGGCTTCAGCCCTGCCCCGGGCGGCGCGCTCAAGGCCCTGAGCGCGGATCCGACCATCGCCGCGCTCGTGTCCCAGGTGAGCAAGGCGAACATCCAGGCCACGGTCACGCAGCTTGCGTCCTATCACACGCGCCGCGCCGACCAGCCCACGGCGACACAGGCCAAGAACTGGCTCGTCCAGCAGCTCCAGGCCATCCCCGGCCTGACCGTGACGACCGAGACCTTCAGCTCGAGCTACGTGCCCAACATCATCGCAGAGCTTCCCGGCACGACTCACCCTGAACGCATCGTCGTGCTCGGCGGGCACTACGACTCGATCAACGGCTCCGGAGCAACCCTGGCCGCTCCGGGCGCTGACGACAACGCCTCCGGGTCGGCCGGCGTGCTCGAGGCGGCGCGCGTCCTCGCCCAAGGGCAGTTCGAGAACACCGTGCGCCTCATGCTGTTCAGCGCCGAGGAGTTCGGCCTGGTCGGCTCCTCTCACGACGCCGGCCAGCTCGCCGCGGGCGGCGCCCAGGTGGTGGGCATGCTGTGCCTGGACATGATCGCCTACCGCCAGGCGGGCGACACGCCCGATCTCGACCTCGCCACGAACTCCACCGACCCGGCCCTGACCCAGTTCTGCAGCGACGCGGCGGCCGCCTACGTGCCTGCGCTGCCGGTCGTCACCGGCGTGCTCACCGCGGGCACCTCCGACCACGCGTCCTACACCAGCAACGGCTTCCCCGCCGCCTTCCTCTTCGAGGACCTCGACCACTACTCGCCCTACATCCACAGCGCGAACGACCTCGTCGGCACGAGTGCCAACGACTTCGACCTCGCCCAGAGGATCACGCAGGTGGCGGTGGCCGCGGCCGCGGAGCTCGCTCAGCCCGTGGACATGACCATCGCGCACGCGCCGCTCGGCGACACCACGGACGCGGGAGGGCCCTACCCCTTGGCCGCGACCGTGACCTCGCTCACGGCGAGCAGCGTGGCCGCCGTCGCGGCGCATTACCGCGTCGACGGCGGCGCCTTCCAGACGCGCGCGCTCATCCGCTCGGCCACGCCCGACCTCTGGGTCGGCACGCTGCCCGGCGTCTCGCCCGCGGGCATGGTCGAGTACTACCTGCTGGCCACGGACAGCGGGGGAAAGACAGAGTGGTCCCCCGAGGCGCTCGCCCCGGGCGACGAACTCTACGGCTTCACCGCCGGGAATAAGATCACGATCGCGAGCTACGACTTCGAGGCCGGCAACGACCAGGGCTGGACGCACGTCAACCTCTCCGGCAGCTACGGCGACCAGTGGCAGCGCGCCAATCCCTCGGGCTCCAACTCCGCCTCCGACCCGAATCAGGCGTATTCCGGCCTGAACGCCTGGGGCACGGACCTGTCCGCGTCGGGCTCTGACGGCCTGTACGAGCCGAGCTGCTCCGGAGAGCTGCGCTCCCCCATCGTCAACTGCTCGGCCGCGAGCCAGGTGCGCCTGCAGTTCCGGCGCTGGCTCTCGGTCGAGAGGGGTATCTACGACCAGGCGGCGATCCGCGTGAACAACACGGTGATCTGGCAGAACGACTCGGCCGCTGACCACATCGACACGGGCTGGCAGCTGCACGACCAGGACATCTCGGCGCAGGCGGCCGGCAATCCCTCGGTCCAGGTCAAGTACCGCATGACCGCGGACGGCGGCCTGGAGTTCGGCGGCTGGAACATCGATGACTTCCAGCTCTTCTCCCTGCAGGCGGGAGTCGTCCCCGACCTCGTCGCCTCGGACTCCTACCTGCCAGCCGCGCAGGGCGGGCAGATCGACTTCGCGCTCGACGCGGGCGCGGCCCAGGCCGGCAGGATCTACGTCCTCGCCATGGGCATCACCGGCACCTCCCCGGCCACGGTGATCGACGGGACCGCCATCCCGCTGGTCTTCGACCCGGTCACGCAGATCGGCTTCGCCTTCCTCAACTCCGCGGCCTTCCAGAACTTCGCCGGCGTCCTCTCCCCGCTCGGAACGGCCTCGGCCAAGCTCCTCCTGCCCGGCATCGGCGATCCGGCGCTGCCCGGGCTCAAGCTCTACTTCGCCGCCTTCACCGTGGCGCCGGTCTCCTATGCGTCCAATCCAGTCACGGTCGAGTTTGGATTGTAGTCTCTCTGACTGCGCGGGGCTTTCAGCGCATGCAAGGAAGCTCAAGCCGCGGCGCGTTCATTGCAGCGGCGCGCGTTGCGCGAGGACGATGCAATCGCCGGCGCGCGCGGGAGCGTGAGGAAATGTGAAGCCCGGCGCCAGCCCAGAGCACCGGGCTTCACGAGTGAAAGCCGGTCATTCGCGGCCGCCGTCCGCGCTGGGGATGCGCGGCGGCGGCGCGCGCTGAAAGACCGACCGTCCACCAGAGTCGGAGCCGGCGGTAGCCCAGCACGCCGGCCCCGCGCTGCCCCTGGAGGACCCCTTCATGCGGGTCGTTTCTACGGCGGCGCGCGCGCGCTGTTGGCGTGACGCACTCGTGTTTCACGACTTTTCTTGCGCCAGCCGCCAGCGCTGCCGTGCGCTGCGGCGCTGGCGTCGAAAACTCGGACGGAGGCGCGCGCGGCGTCGAGCGCGATCGGCTCTGGACGCTGGCGATCCCGCTGGATTGCGACAACGCTCTCGCTGCCGGCGATCCGCCGCGGGCGGCTCGCCCGGCTGGCGCTTCGCCGGCTGCATCGCCGCAGCATCGCGCCAAGCCAAGTTGAATACCCCGCCCGGACTACCGTATGATCCGGCGCGTTCTCCATTCCAGGAGGTCCCTCAGCCATGGCCATGACCGGTCCGAGCCGCGTTGGTCCCTTGATTCTGCGCCTGGCCGCGGGCGCGGCCCTCGTCTACCACGGCTACCAGAAGCTCTTCGGAGCCGAGCCTTTCGACGCGTTCGTCGAGAAGGTGCGCGGCCTCAACCTGCCGCTCGCTGGCGCGGCGCCGCCCGAGATCCTCGCGCATGTCGCGGCCTGGGGAGCGCTCGCCGGCGGCGCCCTGCTCATTCTTGGATTCGTGACCCGCTTCGCCGCGCTGGTCAACGCCTGCACCCTCGTGGTGTGCATCTGGAAATGCTGCCTGGGAGCCGATCTTCTCGCCGGCATCCGGACGAGCTACGCCTATCCCGCGGGCTACGAGTATCCGCTCCTGCTGCTCGCCGCGGCGCTGGCGCTCGTCTTCACGGGCCCGGGAACGCTCTCCATCGACGGGATCCTGGTGGGACGCAGAAGGCAGTAGGCAGGAGCGCGGCTTCTAACCTCCGCGCCGCGGCAGAGGCCGCGCCGTGGGCGCGGCGGAGAGGGGATCCTCGGGCCAGGGGTGGCGCGGATAGCGGCGCGCCAGCTCGCGGCGCTCCTTCGGGTAGAGAGTCCTCCAGAAGCTCTCCAGGTCCGAGGTGACCTGGACGGAGCGGCCGTTCGGCGCCAGGAGATCCAGCGCCACCGCGACCCGTCCAGCCGCGATCCTCGGCGACGCGCACGCTCCGAAGAACTCCTGCAGCCGGGCCGAGACGAGCGGCGGCTGGCCGGCGCGGTAGGTGACGCGCGCCGCACGGCCGGACGGCAGGCGCAGGCGCTCGGGAACGAGAGCGTCGAGCCGGGCGGCACCCGGGCCGAGCACGGCGAGGAGCGCCTGCTCGATGGGCGCGTCCTTGATCTCGGCCACGCTCGTCCTGTTGCGGCACAGGCTCGCCACCGCTTCCGCGAGCCGCTCGTCCGAGACTTCGGGCAGGCCGAGCTCGGGCAGCGCGGAACGTAGGCACTCCACGCGCAGGAGCAGCCGCTCGAGCCCGCCCGCGCGCAGCGCAGCCAGGAAGCGCGGATGGGTCGCGGCCTGCGCCAGGAGCAACGCGGCCTCCTCCGGATCCGGCCGCGCCGCGCGCGCCTCGTGCAGCACGAGGTCGAGATAGAGCTCGCGCCGCCACCTCTCGGCCTGGCCGCGCTCCTCGTTCCAGACGGTGATCTCCTCGGTGCGCAGAGCCTCGGGGAAGAGCTCCGCGAGCCAACGTTCCTCGATGGCGCTCGCCACGCGGCAGCGCGCCTGGCGGCCGGCGCCCGCCTCGACCGCGTCCAGGACGACCAGGAACTCGGCGTCCCGCACCGAGCTCTGCGCAACGATCTCGATGGCGTGGCCCCCCACCATGACCGCCTCGGCGCTGCCCGGGCCGCGCCGGCGCGCCACCCGGTCGGGATGCCCCGCGAGCACGCAGCAGAGCAGGTCGTCCTCCGCCGGCGCGGCCCTCTGGCGGCCGCCCGCGAGGCGCTCGAGCTGGCGCGCCTCCCGATCCACGGCAAGCGCCGCGCGCGCGTCCAGGCCGAAGCTCTCCGCCATGGAGCGGTCGAAGCGCGCGGCGCGCAGCTCGAGAAACAGGTCGCGCAGTTCGAGGAGGTCGGACCTCCCGGAGGCGGGAGCGGGCCGGCTGGAGCGCAGGCGCGAGGAAGAGAGCGCCGCGAGCAGCGCGCCGTCCCGCACGCAGCCGCGCGTCTCTGCCTCGAGCAGCATGCGGCCGAGGCGGGGATGGACGGGCAGCCGCGCCAGGCGCCGGCCCAGGGCGGTGAGGCTCGAGCCGCCCGGCGCGAGGGCGCCGAGCAGGCGAAGGAGCGTCTCGGCGCGTTCCACGGCCGCGCGCGGCGGCGGCGTGAGCCATCGGAAGGCGAGCGCGTCGCGGCAGCCGAAGGCGCGTAGCGCGAGCAACGCCTCGCACAGGTCGAGGCGCAGCACCTCGGGCTCAAGCGCGTCCAGCATCTCGCGCTCCTCGCCCTTGGTGTAGAGGCGCAGGCAGCGGCCCGGCCCCTGGCGGCCAGCGCGGCCGGCGCGCTGTTCGGCCGAGGCGCGGGTGATGCGCTCCAGCACGAGGCGATCGACGCCGGAGCGCGCGTCGTGGCGCGGCACGCGCGCCAGCCCGCAGTCGATCACCAAGCCGATGCCGTCCGCCGTCACCGAGGTCTCGGCCACGTTCGTGGCGAGCACCACGCGCGGCCGCGGCCCGCGGCAGAGCGCCAGGTCCTGCCGCTCGAGCGGCAGCTCGCCGAAGAGCGGCAGCACGTCGAAGCCGAGCGCGCGGCCCAAAGGCTCGAGGTCACCCGCGGCGCGCAGGATCTCGCCTGTCCCCGGCAGGAAGACCAGGGCGCCGCAGGGCAGTGTCCCGCCGGCCTGGTCGATGGCGCGCCGCAGGGCGCGCGCCGCGCGCTGGGCGCTGTCGCCCTCCTCGCGGCGCTCGGCGTGCTCGATCGCCACCGGGTGCGGCCGCCCCGGAACGTGCAGCGCCTCGGCGCCGAGCACGGAAGCGACCTGCGCGCAGTCGAGGGTGGCCGACATCACGACGAGGCGCAGGTCGGGGCGCAGCGCCTCCTTGATCTCGCGCACCATCCCGAGACCCAGGTCGGCGTGCAGGCTGCGCTCGTGAAACTCGTCGAACACCACGGCGGACACGCCGAGAAGCTCCGCATCCTCCAGCAGCAGCCGGGTGAGCAGCCCCTCGGTGAGAAACAGCAGGCGCGTCTCCTTGCTGGAGACATCCTCGAAGCGCACGCAATAGCCCACCTCGCCGCCAAGCCGCCCTCCCCTCTCCTCCGCCACGCGCCGCGCCGCGAGCCGCGCGGCGATGCGCCGCGGCTCGAGCACGAGCACGCGGCCGCCGCCGGCCAGGCACGCGTCGACCAGCGCGGCCGGCACGCGCGTGGTCTTCCCTGAGCCGGGCGGCGCCTGCAGCACGAGGTCGCGCCCGGCGCGCGCGGCCGCCACGATACGCGGCAGGTGCTCGTCGATGGGCAGTGGTTCCATCGCCCAAGAGCGTAGCTCGCGGCGGCGCGCCGATGCGCACCCGTTCCGCGTGACGTGGCTTTCCGCTATTCCTCATGATCGTGAGCGACGCCCTGCTTCCCGCCGTCGAGACCGAGACCGGACGCGACCCGCAACACGCCGTCATCTGGCTGCACGGGCTAGGCGCCTCGGGCTACGACCTCCTGCCCCTGGTGCCGTTCCTGCGGCTGCCGGACGGCCTGCCCGTGCGCTTCGTCTTCCCCCACGCGCCGCGCATGCCGGTGACCATCAACTCCGGAATGGTCATGCCGGCGTGGTTCGACATCCGCCAGGTCCACCTCGAGCGGCGTCACGACGAAGCCGGCATCCGGCGCTCTGCGGCGCAGGTCGGCGCGGTCGCGCTCTACCTGGCCCTTCGCCATCCCGAGCCGCTCGCCGGCCTGGCCGCGCTCTCCACCTACCTGGTGCTCGAGGACACGCTTGCGGCCGAGCGCGCAGTAGGAAACCGCGGCCTTGCCGTGTTCCAGGCGCACGGCGCGCTCGATCCCATGGTCGACGTCGCGCTCGGGAGAAGCACGCGCGACCGCCTACGCGCACTCGGTCACGAGGTCGCATGGCACGAGTACACCATGCGCCACGAGATCCGCGAAGAAGAGGCGCGGGACCTGGGCGAGTGGATCACCGCGCGCTTCGGTTAGCAGCGCGCGCCTACTCCAGCGCCTCCGCGAGGGTCCGCGACCCGACGACTCGGTCGATCCAGCGCTCGAGAGTCGGAAGATCCGCAGCCTGGATGCGTGCCAGAGATGCGCTGTCCAGCTCGCCGAAGCGCAGCCGCAGGAACCGCACGAGCCCCTCCCTCATGCCCTCCTGGCGGCCTTGTTCAAGCCCTTGTTCGAGCCCTTGTTCGAGGCCTCGTTCGACGCCTCGTTCGAGACCCTCTGCACGACCTTCCTGGCGACCCTCGGCCCTTAGCTTCTCTGCCAGGTTCATAACCGTCTCCTCGACCTCTGGGCTCGCGTGCGCGCGTGCGCACAGCGCCTTCATTCCGGCCTCTGTCACGCACTCGCCGCGCGCCTCGTACAGGTAATTTAGCAGCATCTCGAAGGCCCGCAAACCCGAGCGCTCGTTGAGCAGCCGCTCAAACAGCTCGCCCCACTCGAGCATGCACGCCTGGAAGTCCGGCGCATGGACGTTCCTCAGCGCGAGCACCGCGAGCAGCGCCAGGGCCGGCTCGATCGCCAGCCTCGCCTTCAGCTCGGCATCCGTGAAGCGCGACAGGTCGATCAACACGATGCGGAACTCGGGCACGTGCTCCCGGAATGCGCCGCGCCACGCTGCTCCCTCCGGCATCAGCTCGGAGAAACGCTCTGGCGCCGACCACGGCCGTTCGCCGTGGTAGAGCACCACCGGCAGGATGAGCGGCAGCGTCTTGGCGTTGGGGTTCCCCCGAAACCACCTTTCCCAGATCCGCACCTCGGCACTCAGGAGGCGCCACGGCATGACCGGGTCCGGCGTGCTCTGGTGCTCGAAGAGCACGTAGAGGAGCGCGGCATGCTCTCCCATGCGGACCGAGAAGAGCAGGTCGGTGATGCGCTCGGCGAGCTTCTCGTCCACGAAGCTGCCGGGCACGAGCCTGAGGGTCGCGAAGTCGACGTGCCTGCAGAGATCCTGCGGCAGGAGGTTCCTGAGCAAAGCTCTGGCTTGCGGCGCTTCCGAGAATACCGCCTTCACCAGTTTGTCGTGCGGCTGGCCGGTCATGGCATCCTGCACGGACGAGCCGAACGCCAGGGGGTTACATGCGAAATCGGCGGTCGCCGCGATCCCCGCCTTCACCGCCTCGGCGCGGCAGCGCGCGACATGCGTCGAATCCCCGGGATTCCGCCAAGAACTCCGCGCGCGGCGCCGTTTCCTGGTACGGATGCGCGTGCGATGACCGAACCGACGGACGCTGACCTGCTGCGCTCCTGGCGAAGAGGAGACGCAACCGCCTTCGCGGCGCTCGTGGACCGCTACCAGGGGCCGCTCCTCGCCTTCGCGCGCTTCCTGCCCTGTGGGGCGAGCGGCGCCGAGGACGTGGTCCAGGAGGTCCTCTTGCGCCTGGCCCGGAACCCGCCCGAGCTTCCCCGGGAGACCGCGGAGGAACAGCGCCCGCCGGAGGCGCGCCTCGCCTCCTGGCTGTATCGCGTCACGAGGAACTGCGCCATGGAACAGGTGAGAAGCGACGCGCGCCGGCGCATCAGGGAAGAGCGCACGGCGCCCCGGGAAATGCTGGAGGGCGGTCCGCCGGCCATCGAGCAGGATGACACGCGCCGCGCCGTGGAAGAGGGTCTGCTCGCGCTCGCCGAGGACCAGCGCGAGGCGCTCGTGCTCAGGCTCTTCGGCGAGCGGAGCTACCGGGAGATCGCCGAAATCACCGGCCAGAAGGCCGGCACCGTGGCCTGGCTCATCAGCGAGGGGTTGAAGACGCTGTCGCGGCGCCTGGCGCCGCTTCTCGATCTGGAGCCGGCTCGCCGCGAGCGCGTCGCCGGCCTGACAGGAGAAACGTCATGAACCAGCAGAACAACAACGACGACCTTCACGTCAAGCTGTGCGCGGCGCTCCTCGACGAGCTGCCGGACGAGGAGCGGCGCTTCGTGGAGCAGGCGCTCGCGGCAGACCCCGGACTCAGGGCCGAACGCGACCGGCTCCAGGCCACGATCGGGGCCGTGCGCTCGGCCTTCCCGCGGCCGGCCGCCCTGCCGGACCACTTGCGGGCCGCCCTCAGCGCCGCGGCCGAGCAGCGCGCCGCGACCCGGCCGAAACTCGCCCGCAGGCGCTTCGCCGTGGCGTGCTCGGCGCTCGCGGCGAGCGTGCTGGTGGCGAGCGCCGTGTACCTGGCGTACGAACCTGCCGAGGCGCCTGCTCCCCGGCCGGCGCCAGGCGCCCAGGCGCCCGCGTCCGTGACGTGGGCCGCCAGCTCGCACGCCACCTTCTCTGTCGCCAACGACTCGCCATACAACCTGCCCTGCGGACCAAGAGATCAACTGGCGCAGGCCGCGGCAGGCGCCAAGAGCAGCGTGGTGTTGCTCGCTGCGGATTGTTCCTTGAGATCCGACAGTGTCGAGGTACTGCCTGCCCCGGCCCCGAATCCCGCGCCAGCCGAGCTCGATTCCGAAACCCAGCGCCTGCTACAGGAATTCGGCTACGTCGGATCAGGGTGCTTGACAGTTGCCGCACAGCCGCCCGACACCGCCGCCAGCATCCTCGAAAGCTGCCGCCGCCTCCCGGGCGAGACGCCGTCCATGATGTACTTCCGCTTCTGGGGCGACAATCCGTTCGAGCTGGCGAGCCTGGACAACCTGTCCACCTTCGGCGTGGACGTGGACACCGCGAGCTACGCCCTCGCCAGGAACTACCTGACGCGCGGCCTGATCCCGGAGAAGGCCCAGGTGCGCACCGAGGAGTTCGTGAACTACTTCCGGCCGGACGTGCCGCCACCCCAGGACGGCGTCTTCGCCCTGCACCTCGAAGCCGCACCGAGCCTCTTCGGCGGCGAGAACCGCTGGCTGCTGCGCGTGGTGCTGCGCGCGCGCGAGACGCCGCCCGCGGAGCGGCCGCCGCAGAACATCACCTTCGTCATCGACACCTCGGGCTCGATGGCGCAGGAGAACCGCCTCGAGCTGGTGAAGCACGCCCTGCGCCTCTTGCTGACCGAGCTCAAGGAGCACGACCGCGTCGCCATCGTGCGCTTCAGCACGGACGCCTCCCTCGTCCTGCCGCTCACCTCGGTGCGGGAACGCGCGCTCATCGAGGAGAAGCTCTTCGGCCTGGCGCCGCAGCAGAGCACCAACGCCGCCGCCGGGCTCGCGCTCGGCTACCAGCAGGCGCTCTCCGGCTTCGACCCCGAGGCGCGAAACAGCGTGCTGCTCCTCTCGGACGGCGTGGCCAACACCGGCGTCACGGACCACGAGCAGATCACGCGCGACGCCGCGGAATACCGCGCCAAGGGCATCGCGCTCAACACCGTGGGCGTGGGCATGGGGAACCACAACGACGTGCTCCTGGAGCAGCTCGCCGACCGCGGCGACGGCACGTGCTGCTACGTGGACACCCCGCAAGAGGCCAAGCGCGCCCTGGTCGATCGCTTCAGCGGCGCCTTCGTGCCCGGGGCGCGGGAAGCCGGCACCCGGGGCCGAGCCCGGCTCGCTCGCGACGGCGCGCGTGCGCCACCTGCCGCCGCGCGGCCAGGTGGGCGAGGCCGCAGAGATCGAGCAGTCCCTCGCGACCGCCGCGGTCCAGGCCTCCTACGACCAGGGCAGCTCGGGCTACCGGCGCTCGGTGCTGGTCGCGCAGTTCGCCGAGTTCCTGCGCCGCAGCAGCCACGCCCAGGGCGACTCCCTCGACCTCCTGGTGCACGAGGCGCTGAAGCTCGACCAGGAGCTTGGCGACCCCGAGTTCAGCGAGTTCGCCGCCCTGGCCGACGCCTCGCGCGAGCTGATCCTGAAGGGCCTGCCGCAGGACGATCCCCTCGCCCAGGCGATCGACGCGGTGCACAAGAACGCCGTGCTCCGGGCCGAGATCACCGACCTGGCGCGCGGCGCGGATCGCACCTTGCTCGAACAGCTCGAGGAGGAGAACCGCCGCCTCGAGAAGAAGCTCGAGGAGCTGCTGGCGGAGCGGCTGCGCGCCGGCAGGTAGAGGTTCCCCCTCCCCTCGCAGCTACGCCAACACGTCGCCGAGCATGCGGGATCCCAGGACGCGATCGAGCCACGCCTGCAGGGTGCGGAGGTCCGCTCCCTGGATGCGCGCCAGGGCCGCGGCGTCCAGCTCGCCGAAGCGCAGGCGCAGCAGCCGGAGGAGGCTCTCCCGGGCTTCCGCCTCGCGGCCCTCCTGGCGGCCCTCAAGGCGGCCCTCAAGGCGGCCCTCGGCTCTCAGCTTCTCCGCGAGGTTCATGACCGTCTCCTCGGCCTCCTGGCTCGCGTGCGCGCGCGCGCACAGGGCCTTGAGGCCTTCCTGCGACACGCTCTCGCCGCGCGCCTCGAACACATAGTGTACCAAAGTCTCGAGAGCCCGCAGACCCGTCGGCTCCGCCATGAGGCGCACGAGCAGTTCGGGCCAGTCCAGCAAGCGCGCCAGCAGATTCGAATCCCGGCAGTTTCTTAGCAGGAGCAAGGCCAGCGCCCCGAAGACCGCCCCCGCCCCGCCCACGACGCGCGCCTTGATCTCGTCGTCCGTCATGCCCGACAAGTCCGCGAGCAGGAAGCGGAACTCGGGCAGGTACGGGGCGAGGGCCTCCCGGGAGCCCGCGCCGCGCTGGATCATCTCGGACAGGCGGATCGGCTCGTTCCACGGCTCAGCGCCGTGGTAGAGCGCCAGCGGCAGGATGGGAGGAAGCAGCTCCTTTGGGTTCTGTCGCAGCCACGCCTGCCAGATGCGCCCCTCCGTGCGGAGGAAGCGCAGGGGCATGGCGCGATCGGGCGTGCTCTGGTGCTCGAAGAGCACGTAGATGAGCGCTCGTTCCTGGTCCATCTCGACCTTGAAGAGCAGGTCCGTGATGACTTCCGTGAGTTCCTCGTCCACGAAGCTGCCGGGCACGAGCTGCAGGGTGCTCGCGTCGATGCGCGCGCGGATGTCCCGCGGCAGGAACGTGTCGAGCAGGAGGACGGCCTGGCGCGCGTCCGAGAAGACCGCTTTCACGAGCCGGTCGTGCGGCTGGTTCGTCATGGCATTCCACCGGGGCGTTCTTGCCGCC
This sequence comes from Planctomycetota bacterium, assembly GCA_016213895.1. Taxonomy (GTDB): domain Bacteria; phylum Planctomycetota; class B15-G4; order B15-G4; family JADJEK01; genus JACQZJ01. The sequence continues at coordinate 73,148 of JACQZJ010000078.1, forward strand.
CGCGATGGACGGGGCGCACGGCCGGGGGTTACAGCAAAGCGAGGGGCCAGAGCGGGAACCCCCCCCGGCAAGTGTGCTGCCGGCGGCCGTGCGCCTCGGCCACGGCCATCCTCGGCGCAGGTGTTGGAACGTGCGCCGGGCCGTGTATCCTCCAGCGGACCGCGCCCGAACGGAAGCGACGCATTGCCGCGCGGCCGGAGGAGACCGTGAACGCCCGCACCATCTTGCTCGTCCTGCGCCGCGCCCTCGTGGCGCTGGTCTTCACCGCAATCACCGTGCTGCTGATCCTCTGGCTCGCGGGCGCGTTCGAGGAGAAGATCGACGACCGGGACGCGGCCGCGACGCAAGAGGCCGCGCCGGGCCGGCCGGCTGGCGAGGCGCCGCTCGCCGCGGCGCGCCTGCTGCGCGTGCCGCGGATCGAGACCGCATCCGGCTCGGTCGAGGCCGTGCGCCGCACCGTGCTCGCCTCGCGCCTCCTCTCCACGGTCAAGGACATCCCCATCTCGGCCGGCCAGCGCGTGGAGAAGGGCGCGGTCCTGGTGACGCTCGACGCCGTTGACCTCGAGGCCCGCCTCGAGCAGGCGCGCGCCGCGCTTGCGGCAGCAACGGCCGAGTCCGAGCAGGCGCGCGTCGATTTCGAGCGCGCCGAGAAGCTCCGCGAGCAGGACGTGATCAGCGACGCCGAGTACGACAAGGTGAAGACCCGGCTCACCACGGCCGAAGCGCAAATGCAGCGCGCCACGCAGCAGCGCGACGAGACACAGAGCACGCTCGGCTACGCCACGCTCCTTGCCCCCTTCTCCGGAGTGGTGGTCGACAAGCTGGTCGAGGCGGGCGACACGGTCACGCCCGGCCAGGCGTTGCTCTCGCTCTACGATCCGGCGCACATGCAGCTCGTGGCGAACGTGCGCGAGTCGCTGGCGCGCCGCCTGAAGGTGGACGACCTCATCGACGTGCGCATCGACGCGCTCGACCTCGACTGCCAGGGCCGCATCAGCGAGGTCGTGCCCTCGGCCGACGCCGCAAGCCGCACCTTCGAGGTCAAGGTCACCGGCCCCTGCCCGCCGGGCGCCTACGGCGGCATGTTCGGCCGCCTCAAGATCCCCCTCGACGAAGAGGAAGTCCTCGTGATCCCGCGCACGGCCGTGCGCCAGGTCGGGCAGATGACGCTGGTGGACGTGGCCGAGGGCGGCCTGCTGCGCCGCCGCGCGGTGCAGCTCGGGCGCGAGTTCGGCGCCGACGTCCAGGTGCTCTCCGGCCTGAGAAGCGGCGAGCAGGTCGCGCTCTCGGCGGGCCCCTGAGGATGGCGGCCATGGACGCGAAGCACTCCACTTCCAGCCAGGAACCGGCCAGCCCGGGCGGCAAGCACACCTGGACCGACGCCATCGTCGGCGTCTTCCTGCGCTCGAACCTCTCCCTCGTGCTCCTGCTGCTCGCGGTGGCCGCGGGCGCGGCGGCGCTCTCGGTGACGCCGCGCGAGGAGGACCCGCAGATCGTCGTGCCGCTCGCCGACGTGCACGTCAGCTTCCCCGGCCACTCCGCGCACGAGGTCGAGCAGCTCGTCGCCACGCCGCTCGAGCGCCTTCTCTACGAGATCGACGGCGTCGAGCACGTCTACTCCATGTCGCGCCAGGACCAGGCCATCGTCACGGTGCGCTTTCGCGTGGGCGAGGATCGCGAGCGCAGCCTGGTCAAGATCTACAAGCGCATCGACGAGCACGTCGATCTCGTGCCGCCGGGCGTGGCCGGCTGGGTGGTCAAGCCCATCGAGATCGACGACGTGCCGATCGTCACGCTGGCGCTCCGGAGCGGCACGGCCGACGCGCACGCGCTCCGCCGCGTGGCCGAGGAGGCGGCGGCGCGCCTCGCCTCCGTGCCGGACGTGTCGCGCACCACCATCACCGGCGGCGAGCCGCGCGCCGTGCACGTCTACCTCGAACCCGACCGCCTCGACGCTCACGGCCTCGCGCCCCTCGAGGTGGAAGAGGCCCTCCGCGAAGCGAACGTCACGCTCTCCGCCGGCGCCTTCGACCGCGACGACCGCGCGCGCCAGGTCGAGGCGGGCAGCGCCTTCGCTCGCCCCGAGGAGCTCAACGACCTCGTGGTCGGCGTCTCCGGCGGCGCCCCGGTCTTCTTGAAAGACGTGGCGCGCGTCGCGGACGGGCCGGCAGAGATCGAGAGCTACGTGCGCCACGGCTTCGGGCCGGCGCGCGGCTTCGCGGCGCGGCCGGGCTCGCCGGGCACGCTCATCGGCGCGCCGGCGGGCGGCGCAACGGGCGGCGGCGCCGCGCCCGCGGTCACCATCGCGCTCGCCAAGAAGAAGGGCACGAACGCGGTGCGCGTGGCAAACGCAGTGCTCGCGGCCGCGGCCGAGCTGAAGCGCGACCTGCTGCCGGACGACGTCGAGCTGGTGGTGACGCGCAACTTCGGCCAGACCGCCAACGACAAGGTCAACGAGCTGATCGAGGCGCTGGCCGTGGCGGTGTTCATCGTCATCGCCCTCCTGACGCTCGGCCTGGGCTGGCGCGAGGCGCTCATCGTGGCGCTCGCCGTGCCGGTGGTCTTTGGCCTGACGCTCGCCGTCAACTTGTTGTTCGGCTACACCATCAACCGCGTCACGCTGTTCGCGTTGATCCTCTCCATCGGCCTGCTGGTGGACGACCCGATCGTCGACGTGGAGAACATCACGCGCCACTTCGCGCTCAGAGGCCGCGCCACGCGCGAGGTCGTGCTCGAGGCGATCGCCGAGATCCGGCCGCCGCTGATTTCGGCCACGCTCGCGGTGATCGTCTCGTTCCTGCCCATGTTCTTCATCACCGGCATGATGGGCCCGTACATGCGCCCCATGGCGGTGAACGTACCCGTGGCGATGTTCATGTCGCTCTTGGTGGCCTTCACCATCACGCCCTGGCTGTCCTACCACCTGCTGCGCGGCCGCTTCCGCCAGGGCCGGGGCGAGGCGCCGGCACACGGCGGCGAGCCCGACGCGGTGGAGCTCAGGCGCTCGCTCCTCTACCGGTTCTTCCGGCCGCTCATGGCGCCGATCCTCGCCTCGCGGCGGCGCGCCTGGTCGTTCCTCCTGGTCTTCGGCCTGCTCACCGCCGCGGCCGCGGCTCTCGCCGCGCTGCGCGCCGTGCCGCTCAAGATGCTGCCCTTCGACAACAAGAACGAGCTCTTGCTGGTGCTCGACTACGACGAAGGCACGACGCTGGAGCGCGCCGACGCGGCGACGCGCGCGTTCGAGGAGTATCTCGCCGCGGTGCCCGAGGTCACGGACTGCACCTCCTACGTGGGCCTCGCCTCGCCCATGGACTTCAACGGCCTGGTGCGGCACTACTACCTGCGCCGCGGCCCGAACGTGGCCGAGATCCGCGTCAACCTCGTGGGCAAGCGAAACCGCGAGACACCGAGCCACGCCATCGGCCTGCGCCTGCGGCCCGAGCTGCAGCGGATCGCCGCGGAGAACGGCGCGCGCCTCAAGCTGGTGGAGCTGCCGCCCGGGCCGCCAGTGATCGCAACCCTCGTCGCCGAGGTCAGGGGCCAGGCCGACTCGACCTACGACGAGCTGGCCGAGGCCGCGCGCGTGGTGCGCCTCCGCCTCGAGGCGGAGCCGGGCGTGGTCGACACGGACGACACCGTGGAAGCCGCGCAGGAGAAGCTGGTCTTCGTCACCGACAAGGAGAAGGCCGCCTTGAACGGGGTCGCGGTGGCGGAGATCGCGCGCACCCTTGAACTCGCGCTCTCCGGCGCGAGCGCGGGCACGCTGCGCCTGCCGGGCGAGCGGCATCCGCTCGAACTCTTGCTGCGCCTGCCGCGCGCGCTGCGCTCCGGCAGCGCCGACCTGTCGCGCTTGCGCGTCACTGGGCGAGACGGCACGCTCGTGCCGCTCCTCGAGGTCGGACGCTGGGAGAGCGCGACCGTCGACCGGACGATCTACCACAAGGACCTCGAACGCCTGGTGTACGTGTTCGCCGAGATCGCGGGCCGGCCGCCGGCGGACGTGGTCATGGACGTCCAGGCCGACCGCTCGGACGAGCCGGTCGCGGGCGGCGTGGCCGCGGCCGTGCCCCTGCCGCTCGGCGGCCGCACCTTCCTCGAGAACGGCGGCGGCGTAGCCTGGAGCGTGCCCGCGGAGATCGAGGTCGGCTTCTCCGGCGAGGGGGAATGGAACATCACGCTCGACGTGTTCCGCGACCTGGGGCTGGCCTTCGCCGCGGCGCTCTTGGCGATCTACGTCATCCTGGTGGCGCAGACCGGGTCGTTCATGGTGCCGGTGGTGGTGATGCTCGCCATCCCGCTGACCATCCTCGGCATCATGCCGGGCTTCTGGCTCTTGAACGCCCTGTTCGCCGGCTCAAGCGGCGGCTTCGCCGATCCGGTGTTCTTCACCGCCACCGGCATGATCGGCATGATCGCGCTCGCCGGCATCGTCACGCGCGACGCGATCATCCTGGTGGACTTCATCCACCTGTCCTTGAAGCGCGGCCGCACGCTCTTCGACGCCATCATGGAAAGCCGCGTGGTGAGGCTCAGGCCGATCCTCTTGACCTCGGCCACGGCCATGCTCTCCGCCGTGCCGATCACCATCGACCCGATCTTCTCCGGGCTCGCCTGGGCGCTCATCTTCGGGCTCCTGGCCTCGACGATCTTCACCCTCTTCGTCATCCCGGTGAGCTACTGGCTGCTCTACGAGCGGCGGCTGCGCGGGGCGTCGCAGTCGCCTTGACGCAGCCGGAGGGGAGGCCGGTGAGCGGAGCGATCGCAGCCGTTTCCCCGGCCTCTGGGGCCGGATCGCGACTCCCGGTGCATCGCGTGCGCGACGAACGCGCAGAGGCTCTACGAGGTGTAGGCCGCGCGGGCGCGTCAAGAGGCGGCGATCAGAGGATCGAACGCGTGCAGCAGGAGCGGGGCGAGCACCGCGGTGGCGATGCCGTTCAGACAGAGGGCGAGGCCGCTCATCGCCTCCTCGAGCGTGCCTTCCTCGGCGGCGCGCGCCGTGCCGATGCCGTGCGCGGCCGCGCCGAGCGCGAGGCCGAAGGCCAGGCGGCTCCGCACGCCCGCCAGGCGCAGGAACCACGGACCGATCACCGCGCCCAGCACTCCGGTGGCGATGACGATGGCCGCGGTGAGCGCCGGGATGCCGCCGAGCTCCTCGGCGATCCCCATGGCGATGGGCGTGGTCGCGGATTTCGGCGCGAGCGACAGGACCACGGCGCGCGAGGCGCCAAGGAGCGCCGCGATGCCCGCGGCGGAGAGCACGCCGGTCGCGCCGCCGGCGAGGATGGCGGCGGCGATGGCGCGCACGTTCCGCCGCACGTCGCCGAGCCGCTCGTACAGGGGCACGGCGAGCGCCACCACGGCCGGGCCGAGGAAGAAGCTGATGATGCGCCCGCCCGCGAAGTAGGTCTCGTACTCGATACCCGTGGCGAGAAGGAAGAGGATGAGCGCGGCGATCGAGAGCAGCACGCTGTTGAGGAAGGCGTGGCGCCAGCGCGCGTAGGCGCGCGTGGCGAGCTGGTAGACGCCGAGCGTGAGCGCGATGCTGAAGACCGGGGACTCGAACAGGCTGCTCACGACGCGCCTCCGCGGCGCTCCAGGAACTCCGCCACGCGGCCGGTCACGGCGAGCACGAGAAGGGTGCTCAGCACGGTCGCGCCGGCGATGGCCAGGAACTCCGCGCGCAGCAGGTCGAAGTAGAGGATCAGGCCCACGCCCGGCGGCACGAAGAAGAGCCCGAGGTTCTTCGTGAGGAGGTCCGCGCAGGGCTTGACCTGCTCGAGGCGCACGGCCTTCAGCCCGAGGGCCAGGGTCAGGAGGATCATGCCGATGACGCTCCCGGGCACGGGCACGCCGAGGCCGCGCGCGACCGCCTCGCCGAGGAACAGGAAGAGGAAGATGACGAACAGGCTGCCGGCCATGCGCGCTCCCGCGGAGTTTCTTGAGCCGCGTCCAGGGTGCACGCATGATGCCGTCCGGCCGCGCTGAACTCCATTGTCGCGGCGACCCGCGCCGGTCAGTCCGGGAAGAGCATGCCCTGGGCCGGTCCCGGCCGGCGGAAGTGCGCAGAGGACAGCTCGATTCCGCCGTCCTCGCGGAATCCGGCCTTGTGGCGCGCGAGCAGGAAGAGCGACTCGATCTCGTTGGCGAAGACGCCCTCGCCGCGCATCCTGTGGCCGAAGCGCGCGTCGGTCAGGCGGCCGCCGCGCATGTCGCGGATGCGGTGGAGCACCTTGGTCCTGCGCTCGGGCAGGTGCTCCTCGAGCCAGCGCTCGAACAGGTCCGCCACGCCGAACGGCAGGCGCACCACCTGGTAGCCGGCGGAGCGCGCGCCCGCCTTCCGCGCCGCGGCGAGGAGGTCCGGCAGCTCGTGGTCGTTCAGGCCCGGGATCACGGGCGCGGCCATGACCGAGACCGGCACTCCCGCGCCCGCGAGCGCCGCGATCGCCTCGATGCGCTTCTCCGGCCGGGCCGCGCGCGGCTCGAGGATCCCGGCGAGCGCGGCGTCGAGCGTGGTGATCGAGAGCGCGACGCGCGCCGCGCCGATGGCCGCGAGCCCGGCGAGCAGGTCGAGGTCGCGCGTCACCACCGCGCCTTTCGTGCACACCTCCACCGGGTTCCGGAACTCGGCCAGCACCTCGAGGCAGCGGCGCGTCAGCCCGAGCGTTCTCTCGATCGGCTGATAGCAGTCCGTGACGCCGCTCAGGTTGACCGGCTCGGGCCGCCAGCTCTCCTTCATCAATTCGCGGCGCAGGAGCTCGGGCGCGTCCTCCTTCACCATGATCTTCGACTCGAAGTCGAGCCCGGCGGAGAAGCCGAGGTACTCGTGGTACGGCCGCGCATAGCAGTAGATGCAGCCGTGCTCGCAGCCGCGGTAGGGGTTGACGCTCACCGTGTAGGGCAGGTCCGGGCTGTCGTTCCAGCTCAGGATGGAACGCGAGGCGTCGCGGAAGAAGCGCGTGCGCGGGAGCGGCGCCTCCTCGTCAAGCACGTCCTGATCAGGGACGAACTCGATCTCGTCGAAGCGGCATTTCGGGTTCTCGCCCGTGCCGCGGCCGTGGATCGCACGCTCGCCTCGCTTCATGGCGGACCTCCTCTGGCCGCTGACGCCCATCCTAGTGCGTTCGTGTTTCGTTCGCAAAGGAGTGTGGACTTCTCGCCAATGCGCCGCCCGCGCGCCGCCTGGCATGGCGCGGCTGAGGCGCGTACGCTTGGGGACGTCCTTCCCGGCGCGAGATGATCGATGCCCGACATTCCGCAGGACACCGTCGCTGTCCTCGCCGCCGCCTCGGCTGGCGATCCGGCCGCGAGGAACCGGCTGTTCGAGATCGTGTATCGCGAGCTGCATTCCCTGGCCCACCGCGCCATGCGGGGAGAGTCGCCGCGGAACATCCTCCAAACCACGGCCCTCGTCCACGAAACGTACCTCCGCCTCGTCCCGGGAGACGACGCGCGCTGGGAGGGCCGCGAGCACTTCTTCCGCGCCGCGGCGCGCGCCATGCGCGGCATACTCGTCGACGAGGCGCGCGCGCGGCGCGCGACCAAACGCGGCCAAGGGAGGGCGCATCTCTCCCTCGAGGCGTGCTGCGAGCCGCCTGACGCGTCCGGCCGCCTCGCCGTCGACGACCTGGAGGAGCTGGACCGGGCCCTGGAGAAGCTAAGAGGAGAGGCCGGCGATGACCGCATGGCCACGGTCGTGGAGCTGATGTTCTTCGCCGGCCTGACCCAGGAGCAGGCCGCGGAGGTCCTGGGGGTCTCGAAGGGCACCGTGCGCCGGGACTGGGAGTTCGCCAAGGCCTGGCTGCGGCGCGAGATGACCGGCGGCGGTGCAAACGGTTGACCCGCCGTTCGCGCTCCGCTTGCGCCAACGGCGGGTCCGCCGGTGCGTGAAGGACGTGTCACTCCAAGATCATCGAGTACACGTTCGTCAACCGGTCGCCGACCAGCGCCTGCAGGACGATCCGGTACGGGCCGGGAGTGGGTGGAAGCGTCATGGGGAGCGAGAACAGCCCCTGCGCGTTGACGGGTCCCAGGAGAACGGACTGCTGGACCGGCGGCGCGATGTGCCAGTACCCGTACGTCGTGGGGACGGGGTACGGGTACGTGTCGAGGCCGACGAACAGCTGGAACCAGCTGCGAGGAGTCGCCGTCACCTTGACCTGGACCACGCCGCCTGGAACGGTGTCGCCGATCACGTACAGGTGGCGGTAGAACTGGTCGGCGCCCACGTCCACGATGCCCACGCCGCTGCGCGGGTCGTCCTCGAAGTCGTGGAGCGGCATGCCCACCGCGTACGTGTTGCCGTGGTACCGGCACGGCGAGTTGTTGGCGATGTGCAAGTCCCCGTTCGGCCGGTCCACGAACACTGGATCGTAGGTGAAGTTACCGACGCCGCCGCCGGCCCAGACCGACACGCAGCAGTAGTTGACGTCGGCGTTGCTGGACGTGTCCTCGTAGATGTCGGCCCAGCCCTGGTTCTGGTAGACGATGGTGTTGGTGATCGCCGGGAAGGAGTTGGACAGACAGTCGATCGCGCCGTGCAGGGTGGTCTTGTTGTCGGTGATGGTGTTGTTCACGATGTTCGGCGAGGACTCGGCGCAGTAGATGGCGCTGCCGCCGTAGTAGGTCTTGTTCCTGGTGATGACGTTGTTGGCGATCAGGGGGCACGACTTGTCGACCATGTGGATCCCCGGCGCACGAGTCGCGGTGTGCGACTGGCTCTTGGTGATAAGGTTGCTCAGGATCGTGGGCGACGCGTGCTTGATGTAAATGCAGCTCTTGGAGTAGGAGACGCTGCTCTTGGTGATGGTGAACCCTTCCAGCACCGAGTGGTCGTCGTTCAGGAACGTGACGATGTCCGCGCTCTGTCCCTTGGTCAGAATGGTCTCGGCGGGCGCGAGGTCGTGGGTCCAGTAGTAGCCGTCCACGTCGCTCCGCACCGTGATCGCCCGGTGGTCGAAGACGATATCATTCGCGGGCTCCGTGTAGGTCCCGGGCCGCACCAGGATCACGTCGCCGTCCGCGGCCGTGTCGATCGCGTTCTGCAGCGTCAGAAACTGGTCGGGGTAGATCCAGTAGGCCTGCGAGAAGGCGGCCGCCTGGAACGCCAGCAGCAGGAAGAGCGCAATCAGGATCCTCATGGCTGTCCTCCGTGTACGAGGTCCCGCGCCATTGCGGGACCGGGTGCTTTCCGAAAGCCAAGGCGGAGAACCGCGATCCCGGTGCTAACGGATTCCGACTTTTCCCGTGGCGAGATCGGCTGCCGGGCGCACGCCGAAGGAGTCGAACCGTCCACTCCCGTCGTTCGTGAACCGAGCCGCGGACCGGCAAAGCGAGGTGTTGCAGTCCCAGGAGCCTCCCCGGAAGGCCCGGAGGACCGAGTCCTCCGAGTCCCACGCGGAACCGTCGTTCGGGGCTCCCTCGTAGGAGTTCTTATCCGTGGAGTCCTGACACCATTCGGAGAGGTTGCCCTGCATGTCGTGCAAGCCGAACGGGTTCTGACGAAAGGACCCGACCGGCGCGTGGGTGACGTAGCCGTCGTCCAGCCAGTCCTCGAATCCCCAGTCCAGGACCCCGCCGAACCTCATCAGGAACTGGTCGGCGAGGTTCGCCGCTCCCGCGAGGCTCTCCTTCTCGTCGCCGCTCCACCACACCGTGGAAGTGCCCGCGCGGACCGCGTACTCCCACTCCGCCTCGGTGGGAAGGCGGAGCCCCAGGTTGCCGAGAACCTGCGCCGCCTCGTTCCAGGTCACCTGCTCGACGGGATGCAGCGGGGTCACCTTCTTGCCGCCGTACTCGTCGCCCGGCCGGTACGCGCTCGGGTTGCTGCCGGTGAAGCGCAGCCACTGGCCCTGGGTCATCTCATACTTGGAAAGCAGGAAGGGGCGAACGGTCACGGCATGGACCGGTCCCTCGATGGGGCGCGCCTGCGGATCGACGTTCGGGGAGCCCGCGGGCTCGGCCTCGCTGGGCGGCCTGCCGCCCATGTCGAACGCTCCTCCCGGCAGCAGGACGAACACCAATCCGGTCTCCTCGGTGATGAGGAGCTTCCCGTCAGGTCCCCTCTCGGGCACGGCGCCCGTCTGGATGTGGGCGAACTCCCAGAGGCCCGAGCCCGGGTCCGGGCCGAGGGGAACCAGGCCGAGCTGGGGAGCGAGCCCGAGACCGTCGTAGCGCGGGCAGGCGCCGCGGTCGGCGATCGAGGCGATGGCGGCGTCCCAGCGCGCCGCCTGCTGCACGATGCTCCGGTCGTGCACCGTCTTCGCGAAGGCCAGGCGCTCCTCGACCCGCCGCAGCGTGCCCGACTCGGCGCTGGACAGGGCCAGCAGGCCCTTCACCAGCTCGCTCAGCACCTCGTGGCGCCACTCGCTCTCGGCGCTTCGAAACGCCGGCGCGCCGTCCGCGGCCAGGGGGGCCGAGGCGCGCAGGGCGGCCAGGTTCTGCTGGTGGACCTCCAGCCGCACGAGCAGGAAGCGCGCCCGGTCGATCCAGTCCTCTATCCGCGGGACCATCTCCGGCGCCGCGGGCCAGAGCCGCTGCGCCTCGGCCTCGAGGTCGGAAAGCAGCTTGACGTCGGACAGGCGGCGGATCTCCTCGTAGCGGGCCTGCGCGCGCGGATAGGACCAGAGGACGACGTAGCCGAGGAAGCCAAGGAGGGGCAGGACCGCGGCGACGACGGCCGTCGCCACGACCGGCCTGCGCCGGATCCGGCGCCAGGAGCGGGTCAAAACGCCGGCGGGCCGCGCCAGGATCGGCTCGCCGCGGGCCACGCGGCCCAGGTCCTCGGCGAAGAGCGCCGCGGTCTGGTAGCGCCGCGAGGGCTCCTTCTCCATGGCGGTGAGGATGACGGTCTCGAGGTCGCGGGTCACGGACGGGTTGAGGCGCCGCGGCGCCACGGGCTCCTCCTCCAGGATCTGGCGGAAGACCTGCTCCGTGGTCTCGCCCTCGAAGGGAACGCGCCCGCACACCGCCTGGTAGAGGGTGACGCCGAGCGAGTACACGTCAGTGCGCGCGTCGATGGCGTGCTTCGTGCCGCGGAGCTGTTCCGGCGCGGCGTAGTGCGGAGTGCCGCGGAACTCGCCGGAGAGCGTCATGAAGGCGAGGTTCTGGTGACGCGCCACGCCGAAGTCCATGACCTTGGCTCGCCGCCCGTCCTCCACGCGGATGTTCGACGGCTTGACGTCCCGATGCACCACGCCCGCGGAGTGCGCCACGTGCAGGGCGCTGGCCACGTCGCCGGCCCAGCCGAGCAGCGCGGTCAAGGGGACCTTGTCGCCGCCGCCGGCGGCCACGCGCAGGATCTGGTCCAGGTCCTGGCCGGGCACCAGCTCCATGGCGAAGTAGCACACGCCGCCTTGTTCGCCGCCGCTGTACACGGTCACGATGTTCGGGTGGCGCAGCCGCGAGACCACCTCCATCTCGCGCCAGAAGCGCGCGCGCGCCTCGGGAGACCCGGCCAGCTCCGGCCGGATGATCTTCAAGGCCACCTCGCGACCGATGGGCTCCTGGCGGGCGAGGTAGACCGCGCCCATGCCGCCGGCGCCGATGCGGCGGAGCAGCCGGTACTCTCCGAGCCGCTCGAACGGCAGGCCCGGCTCCGCCTGCGCCGCGCCGGGGAATTCGGCCGGCCGCGCGAAGAAGGCGCTCGCCTCTGCGCCGGCTCCGAGCAGCGCCTCCACCTGCTCGAGGAGAGCGGGCTCATCGCGGCAAGCCTCGGCGAGGAACGCCTTGCGGCCCGCCTCGTCCCGCTCGAGGGCCGCGAGGTACAGGTCCTTCAGTCTCTCCTGACGTTCCTGCGTCATGGTCCGCCTCCGCCAAGTCCACTGGAGGACACGATACTGGCCGGACCTGGCGAGCCACCAGGCGAGGCGTTCGAATCCGAGGTCGCCGGCAGAGAAGGCGTGGCGCAGGTTCGGGGCTTCGACCTTCTGTGTGGGCAGCTGATCGAGCTTGTTGCGGCGTTCCTCCAACGCCAGAGGCTGCAGGCTCCCGATTTCGACGCGTCCTCCTTGGGGGCTCAGGGAAACCGCGCTCCGCCCGCGCTTTCGGGGGCACGGCCGCGCGTCCCTTCACCGCGGGGCTGCGCTCGCCGGTTGTCCGAGCGACGCAGTTCGCGCGCCCGCCCCTTCGAAGTGGAGGGCGGGCGCTCCAGGACCGATGTGCTTGAGGAGGGCCGGGGAGTCTCCCAGCCTATGCGGCGTTACCCACACGCAAGGTTGAAGCCGCACTATCGATCCGCGCTACCGACACGAGGACGGGCACGACCGCTGCCCTTCCTGGCGCTGCTCCTGACGGCCTGGCGCGCGCGCGACCGCGCGACGCATTGCGCTCGTCGCCCTGGCCTTCACTCTGCGCCACGCCCTGGCCGCCATTCGCATCGACGCGGCGGCCGAGCACCCGTCCTACTCCGTGCTCAGCAGCGCAGATGCTGCGAAGGTGCAGGAGAGCACCGATTCCGCGATTCACTGTTGTTCGCTTTTCGTTCGGCGGCTATTCTCGTCTCGCGTGAAGTCGTTGCAGAAGGGACCGCCATGACCCTGCCGATCTCGCGCCGACAAATGGGGCTTCTGAACGCCTTCCGGGCCTTCGTGCGCACGCACGGCCGCACGCCGAGCGTGCGCGAACTCGGGGCCCTCCTCGGCCGCTCGGCCTCGACCGTCCACCAGACGCTCTCCGCCCTGGCCAGGAAGAAGCTGCTGGTGAACGGGGGAGGAGCCCACGGCTGGCGGCTCGGCGAAACAGCCCTGGATCAGGCCGCGCAACAGGCCGCGGCTCTCGAGCCGCTGACCGAGATGCTGCGCGTTCCCATCCGCGGCGCCATCGCCGCCGGCCGTCCCATCGAGGCGATCGACGATCCGCAGGACGCGCTCCTCCTTCCCCGCGATCAGGTGCGGGAGGGCACGTATGCGCTCCGCGTCCAGGGCGACAGCATGCGCGAGGACCACATCCTCGACGGCGACATCGTGCTCGTGGAGCCGCAGCCCAAGGTCGAGGACGGCGAGATCGCCGTGGCCCTGCTCGAGGACGGCACGGCCACGCTGAAGCGCGTCTATCGCGATGCGCGGCGCCGCAAGATCCGCCTGCAGCCGGCCAACGGCGCGATGAAGGCGCTCCTCGTCGACCAGGTCGAGATCCAGGGCAAGGCCGTCGGCATCTACCGCAAGCTCGGTTGAGGCGCCTCGCCCCTGCCGAGGCCCGAGCCCCTGGTCCTTCTCCGTAAGGCTCTTTCATCCTCAACTCTCTGCCGGTTTACCGGCGCACCCTTGACCGCGAGCATCGAGGCGAACCGCGCGCTGAGCGGAGCGGCGTTTCCCTGGTGGAGGGTGCGGCCGCGACGGCATCCCGCCCCACATCACGTATGTTGGAACGTCCAGGATGGCGTCCTCTCGGCCTGAGCTCGGCTGAAGCCGCGAGGCGGAGCAGCGTTTCTCCGGGAGAGGACGCGGCCGCGACGACGTTCCACTCTCACCTCCCGTGCCTTCACCACACCGAACCGCCGGCATCGCCGTGCGCCTCGACGAGCCGCTGCTCGTTCGTCGCGCACTCGATGCACCGGGAGTCGCGCTGCCGCGTCCGGCCCCGGAGAAACGGCTGCGACGCCGCTCCGCACCACGCCACGACATCGGTCTAGGCTACGGCCGCTGCAACGCGCCGCTCCTCCTTCCTCGCGCACGGCCTGCACCGCAAGTCGCGCATCCAAGTCGCGCATCCGTCCCCGAATCCAGGGAAACGGCCGCTCCGCTCCTCCCACATTTTTCTCTTCCCATTGTTCGTATTTTGTTCGTATACTCTCATCTGCCATGACTACCCTCTCCACTGACATCCCCTCCCTCGACTCCCTCCTTCCTGACCACGGCCTGCCCCGCGGCAGCCTGATCCAGCTCTCCGGTACCCCCTCCTGCGGCAAGACCGCCCTCGCCTTCGCCCTGATCGCCGCGGCCCAGCGCCGCAACGAAGACGCCGCCTTCATCGATCCGCGCCGCGCCTTCTTCGCGCCCGCGGCGCAGGCCGCGGGCATCGACCTCGACCGCCTGCTCCTGGTGCGCCCGCCGCCTCCTCTTGACGCGCGCGACGCCACGGCCGGCCTGCGCGTCCTCGATCACCTGCTGCGCAGCAAGGGCTTCCCGCTGATCGTCCTCGACCTGTCCGGCGAGTGCCTCGCGCCGCCCCTCCACCGCCTGTTCCGCGTGGGGCGTCTGGCCAAGGTGAGCGAGACGATCGCCCTGCTCATCACCGAGTCCGCGCCCGGCGAGCCCTCCCTCGGCTCCGCCATCGCGCTGCGCCTGGCCGTGGCGCGCAGCGGCTTCTCCTTCGTGCCGCGCGCGCAGACGCCCTTCTCGCTCGGCGGCTCGCGCGTGACCGTCGAAATCAGGAAGAGCAAGTTCGGACCGCCCGGCGGCCGCGCCGACCTCGATCTCCTTCCAGGCAGGACGAGTTGAGGACGCTGAGGAAGGAGGATGCGTGCGCGAACCGGCCGGTCTGCCCGGCGAAGCCTTCCCCGCGCGGCGCACGGCCTGCGCGTTCGTGCCGGGCTTTTGCGCCGCGGCGCACGCACGCGCCGACCCCGCGCTCGCGGGCGCGGCGTTCGCCGTGGCCGGACGGCTGGAGAAGCGCGACCTGGTCTCGGCCGCCTCGCCGCAGGCGCTCGCCGCCGGGGTGAAGATCGGCATGACCGCGGCGCAGGCGCTCGCGGCCTGCTCCGCGCTCTGCCTCCTGCCCGAACAGTCGGATCTCGAGGAGCAAGCGCTCGCCGAGCTGACCGAGGCCCTGAGGAGCGTGTCTCCGGCCGTGGAAGCGGCCGGGAACGGCCTGTTCCACCTCGATCCGCGCGGCCTGTCGCGGGTGCACGGCGACGAAGCAACGATCCTCGAGCGCATGGTCGCGGTCGTGTCGCGCCTTGGCTTCCCGGACGCGCGCGCCGCCGTGGCCGACACGCGCTTCGCCGCCTGCGCCGCGGCCGCCTGCGCCGAGTCGCCCACCACGCTGGTCCCGCCGGGAGAGACGCGCGCCTTCCTCGCGCCGCTGCCCCTCGACCTCCTGCCCCTCTCGCAAGAGAACCTCGAACGCCTGCGCGCCCTGGGCCTCAAGACCCTGGGAGAGTTCGCCGCCCTGCCCGCGGCCTCGGTCGAGGTGCGCTACGGCCTCGAGGGCGTCCGCGCCCACCGCCTGGCGCGCGGCCTGGACAGCGAGCCGCTGGCGCGCACGCCGGAGATCGAGGAGATCGCGGAGACCTTCGAGCTGGAGGTTCGCATCGACGGACTGCAGCAGCTCGCCCCGATCCTCGAGACTCTTCTCGACCGCGTGCTCCCTCGCCTCGACGGCCGCGGCGCCCTCGGAGTCGAGGCCGCGTTCCTCCTCGACGACGGCAAGACCGTCGAGGTGCTCGCCGAGCCGGCCGCGCCCTGCGCCGACCAGAAGACGCTCCTCACGCTCCTCTCCCTCGAGATCGAACGTACCGCCTTCTCCGCGCCGGTGGTCGAGGCGACCGTGCGCGTGCTGGCCGCGGCGCCGCGCGTTGCCGAGCAGGGCAGCCTCTTCGCGCGCCGTTGCGTCGATCCGGGGCGCGTGCAGCGCGTGCTGGCGCGCCTGCGCTCGCTCTGCGGCGCAAACGCGCTCCTGCACCCGAGCGTTCGCGCCGCGCACCGGCCCGAGGCGCGCACGGCGCCGTCCGCGACTCCCGGCCGTGGAGCAGCAGAGCCCGACCCGCAGCCCGCGCTCCCCCTCTCTCCCGCCCTGCGCCTGCTCGATCCGCCCGCGCCCGCCCGCGTGCGCCTGCGCCAGGGCCGCATCCTCTCCTTCGCGCTTTCCGGCCAGCCGCCGCTCCTGGTGCGCCTGCGCTTCGGCCCCTGCTGCCTCTCCGGCGAATGGTGGGAGCGGCCCTTCGCGCGCGACTACTTCGCGGTCGTCACCGCTGGCCACGGCTGGTACTGGCTGTATCGCGACCGCGCCACCGGCTCCTGGTACGTGCACGGGGTGTTCGACTGATGGCCGCGGACGCGACGCCTCCCTACGCCGAGCTGCACTGCCACTCGAACTTCTCCTTCCTCGAGGGCGCCTCGCACGTCGAGGAGCTGGTCGCGCGGGCGAAAGAGCTCGGCTATTGCGCCCTGGCCCTCACCGACCGGGACGGCGCGTACGGCGCGCCCGCCTTCCACCAGGCCGCGGCCGAGGCCGGCCTGAAGCCGCTTCTCGGCGCCGAGGTGACGCTCGCCTCGGGCCACCACGTCACGCTGCTCGTCAAGGACGCCCGCGGCTGGTCGAACCTGACGCGCCTCTTGACGCGCGGGCGCATGCGCGAGGAGAAGGGCCGCTCGACGGTCACCTTCGAGGAAGCGGCCGCCTGCGCGCCCGGGCTCATCGCGCTCTCCGGCTGTCGCCGCGGGGAAGTGCCCGCGCTCCTCCTCGGCGACGACGCAGAGGGAGCCGCGGCCGCAGCCGCGCGCTGGCGGGACGCCTTCGGCCAGGACGGCTTCTACCTCGAGCTTGAGGACCACCTGCTCGAGGAGGACGAGCGCTTGAACGCGCGCCTCGAGTGGCTCGGCCGCGCGCTCGGCGTGCCGCGCGTGGCCACGGGCAACGCCCACTTCGCCGCGCCCGCCGGCCGGCGCCTGCAGGACGTGCTCACCGCCGTGCGCCACCGCACCGACCTGGACCGCGCCGGCACGCTTCTCTTCCCCAACGGCGAGCGCTTCCTCAAACCAATCGCGGACGTCGCGCGCCGCTTCCGCCGCTTCCCCGGCGCGGTGCGAAGAAGCGCGGCCGTCGCCGAGCAGTGCGCCTTCTCGCTCGGCGAGCTGTCCTACCGCTTCCCCGCCTTCGCCGTGCCGGCAGGAGAGACGCCCTTCTCCTACCTGCATCGCCTGGTGCACGAGGGGGCGCGGCAGCGCTACCGGCCGCTCACTCCCAAGGCCGCCATGCAGATCGCCCGCGAGTTGGACGTCATCTGCCGCCTCGACCTGGCCGGCTACTTCCTCATCGTCTGGGACATCGTGCGCTTCGCCCGCGAACAAGGAGTCCTCTGCCAGGGGCGCGGCTCGGCGGCCAACTCCGCGGTCTGTTATTGCCTGGGGATCACCGCCGTCGACCCGGTGCGCATGGGCCTGTTGTTCGCGCGTTT
>JACQZJ010000079.1 GCA_016213895.1 Planctomycetota bacterium
CTGGTTCGCGCGACAGGCGCGCTGACCCGCTGGACGCGGCCTGCGCGCGCGCCGCGCGGCTGCTGGCCCGAATACCTCACCACCAGTCCGCGCCTGGCCGGCCCTCGTCGCCGATCTCGTCGTTGCACGTCGTCAGGAACTCCGCCGAGTTGACTTCCTCCTCGCGCCTCGATCTCGGCGACGAGGACTCGGCCAGGACAGTCTGTCCCGCGGCCGTGTCCCGTCCGTGCGTGTCCATCTTCTCTCGATCTCACGCCTTGCGTCGATACCCGCGCACCGGTGGTGAGATATCCGGGCTAGAATCCGCCCTGAACCCATTCCCTTCTCGCGACACACGAGGTGCATCCTGGACACCATCCTGGTCCGCGGCGGCAAGAGGCTCGAGGGGAGCGTCACGGCCTCCGGTTCGAAGAACGCGACGCTGCCGCTCATGGCGGCTGCCTTGCTCACGGACGAGCCCCTCGTCCTGAGGCGCGTGCCGCACCTGCGCGACATCGCCACGCTGGCGGAGATCCTCGGCCAGCTCGGCGTGGAGGTGGCGCGCGACGGCGACACGCTCACCCTGCGCGTGGTCACTGAGGAGCCCGACACCGCGCCCTACGACCTGGTCGCGACCATGCGCGCCTCCATCTGCGTGCTCGGGCCGCTCTTGGCCAAGCGCGGCCGGGCGCGCGTTTCCATGCCCGGCGGCTGCGTCTTCGGCGTGCGGCCCATCGATCTGCATGAGAAGGGCCTGAACCTGCTCGGCGCCGGGCTGAAGATCAACGGCGGCTACCTCGAGGGCAGGCCGGGCCGGCTGCGCGGCGCCGAGGTCTACCTGGGATCGAGCTTCGGCTCGAGCGTGACTGGCACGGCGAACGTGCTCATGGGCGCCTCCCTCGCCGAGGGGCGCACCGTGATCGAGAACGCGGCGCTCGAGCCGGAGGTCGCCGATCTTGCCCGCTGCCTCAACGCCATGGGTGCGCGCATTTCGGGGATCGACTCCCACCGTCTGGTCATCGACGGCGTCGAGCGCCTGCACGGAACCGAGCACACCGTCATTCCCGACCGCATCGAGGTGGGCACGTACTTGGTCGCCGGCGCGATCACGGCCGGAGACGTGACGGTCTGCGAGGCGGAGCGCAGCCACCTCCTCGCGGTCATCGAGCGCCTGGAGATGGCGGGGGCGAAGGTCTCGGCCTCGGGCCGGGACATCCGCGTGATCGGGCCAGCGCGGCCCGAGGCGGTCGACGTGACGACCCTGCCCTTCCCCGGCTTCCCCACCGACCTGCAGGCCCAGTTCATGGCCCTGGCGTCCGTGGCGCGCGGCATCTCGGTGATCACCGAGAGGATCTACCCCGATCGCTTCATGCACCTGCCGGAGCTGGCGCGCCTGGGCGCCAGGGTGCGCAAGGAGGGGCCGCAGGCCATCGTGCAGGGCACGGAAACCCTGTCCGGGGCGCCGATCATGGCCTCGGACCTGCGCGCCTCGGCGGCGCTGGTGCTCGCGGGGCTGGTGGCGCAGGGAGAGACCCTGGTGCGGCGCGTCTACCACATCGACCGGGGGTACGAGCGCATCGACGAGAAGCTGCGCGCGCTCGGCGCCGACATCGAGCGCGGCCAGGAGTAGGCGCAGGGCGCTTGTCTCCGTGCGCGGCATCTGATATAAAACCCGATTCGTCCGGGTACCCCGGGTCGGGCGGCGGCGGCGCCTCCCGCCCGCATTCGAGCTGCGCAGAGCAGGATGTTCGATTCGATCAGCCAGAGCCTTCAATCCGTGTTCGCCCGCCTGGGCAAGGGGGGGCGCCTCACGGAGAAGAACATCCAGGAGGGCCTGCGGGAGATCCGCCAGGCCCTGCTCGAGGCGGACGTCAACTTCAAGGTGGCCAAGGACCTGATCGCGAGCGTGACGGAACGGGCGGTGGGGGAGAAGGTCATCGAGTCGATCCGTCCCGCCCAGCAGATCGTCAAGATCTTCCACGACGTGCTGACGGAAGCCATGGAGGGGGGCGGTCCCCTCCCGTTCGCCGCGCATCCGCCGACCGTCGTCATGCTCGCCGGCCTGCAAGGCTCGGGCAAGACGACCACCGCCGGCAAGCTCGCCCACCTGCTGCGGCGCAAGGGGCGCAACCCCCTGCTCGTCGCGGCCGACCTGCAGCGGCCGGGCGCCGTGGACCAGCTCAGGATCCTGGGCGAGAAGGTGGGGGTGCCGGTGTACAACCCGCCGCGCCTCACGCCGCCGGAGGTGTGCCAGAGCGCGGTGCCGCACGCGCGCGCCAGCGGCCGGGACGTGGTCATCCTCGACACCGCCGGCCGCCTGCACATCGACGAGCCCCTGATGGCCGAGCTGGCCGAGGTCAAGAAGCGCGCCGCGCCGCACCATGTCTACTTCGTGTGCGACGCCATGACCGGCCAGGACGCCGTGAACTCCGCCAAGACGTTCCACGAGCGCCTCGGCCTGGACGGCGTCATCCTCACCAAGCTGGACGGCGACACGCGCGGCGGCGCGGCGATCTCCATCCGCCAGGTGACCGGCGCCCCGATCCGCTACGTCGGCGTGGGCGAGAAGCTGGAGAACCTGGAGGAGTTCCACGCGGAGCGGCTGGCCTCGCGCATCCTCGGCATGGGCGACGTGGTCTCCCTGGTCGAGAAGGCGCAGGACGTCATCGACCAGGACGCCGCCGAGCGGCAGGTCGAGAAGCTGCTGAACGACGAGTTCACTCTCGAGGACTTCCTCTACCAGCTGCGCGCCACCAAGAAGCTCGGGCCGCTGAAGGACGTGCTCGGGATGCTGCCCGGCATGGGGGCGCAGCTCAAGGACATGAACATCGACGAGAAGGCGCTGGACCACGTCGAGGCGATGGTCTGCTCGATGACCCCCGAGGAGCGCCTCAGGCCGGACGTGCTGAACGGCGCCAGGCGGCGGCGCATCGCGCGCGGCAGCGGCACCAGCGTCGAGCAGGTCAACCATCTGGTGCGGCAGTTCAGCGGCATGCGGCAGATGATGAAGCAGATGAAATCCGGCGGGCTGCTCGGCCGCTTGGCTGGCAAGATGCTGCCGGGCGGCGGGGCCGGTCTCGCGCGGCACAAGGCGGCGGCTGTCGCCGGGCTGCGCTCCAAGGGCAAGCTGGTCGACAGGAGCCGGCGCAAGCAGGAGCGCAGCCGCAGAAAGGCAAACCGGAGGCGGCGCTAGCGCCGCCCCAGCACCTGTTTCTTCGCAGCAAGGACAAGGTAAGGAGATCCCCAGTGGGAGTTCGCATTCGCCTGAAGAGGCTGGGCCGAAAGAATCGTCCGTTCTGGCGCATCTGCGTGTTCGACTCGCGCACGCGGCGCGACGGCCGGTCCATCGAGGACATCGGCTTCTACGACACGCTCGCCAAGGACCCCGCCAAGGAGATGCGGGTCGACGCCGAGCGCGCGCGGCACTGGCTCGGGAAGGGAGCCAAGCCGTCGGACATCGTCAAGCAGATCTTGAAGAGAGCCGGAGTGACGAGCGGCGCGGCCAGGGCGCAAGCCGCCGCGCCCGCGGCCGGCGCGGAGAGCGAGACCGCCTCATGACGGCGAAGCC
This sequence comes from Planctomycetota bacterium, assembly GCA_016213895.1. Classification (GTDB taxonomy): domain Bacteria; phylum Planctomycetota; class B15-G4; order B15-G4; family JADJEK01; genus JACQZJ01. Next base: position 3,548 of record JACQZJ010000079.1, read on the forward strand.
TCGCGACCTTGCACCGGGGGCGCAGAAGAAGCTCAAGGGCCTGCTCGACCGGGCGGAGCGCGAGCACGGCAAGCTGCGCATCCTGAAGGACGCGCCCGCCCTGGAGCAGGCGCTGTTCCTGATCCTGCGCGAGGGGAACGACTTCCGCAAGGCGGCGAAGGCGCTCAAGATCCTGGAGAGGGAATACGTCGAGTGGAACGAGCTGCGCGTGGCCACGCCCAAGGAGATCGTCGCGGTTCTCAAGGACTGCGGCCTGGCCAGCCTCGACGACAAGATCTCGCGCATCCTCGCGCTCCTCGCCCGGCTCTTCTATGACTTCCACAAGAAGGACCTGGAGTTCGTCGCCATCTTCGAGGGGCCGCAGCGCGAGCGCATCATGAAGGCGCTCGACCCTCTCGGCGACCACATCCGCTACGTCCTGCTGCAGCTCTTCGAGGACCGCTCCATGGAGCCGAACGGGCTGGTCGTGTCCATGGACGTGATGAACAAGGTGCACCGCCTCGGCCTGGCCAGGAAGACGGCCAGCCCGAACGTGGCGAAGAAGATCCTCGAGAAGCTGGTGGACAAGGCGGACTACTGCCGCTTCCACTACTTCATCCACCGCGTCTGAGGACGCGCATGCCGCTGGTCCCGCTCCTCTCGCCGCTGGTGCTCGCCTCCGCCTCGCCGCGCCGCCGGTGCATCCTGTCCGACCGCGGCTACCAGTTCGAAGTGCGGCCGGCGGAGGTCGACGAGCGCCCGGAGAACGGCGCGTCTCCGGCGACGGCGGCGCGCGAGATCGCACTGCGCAAGGCGCTGGCCGTGGCGCGGGGCGTGCGCGCGGGCACGGTGATCGGGGCCGACACCATCGTCGTGGGCGCGGACGGGACGCTGCTCGGCAAGCCTCGGGACGCGGCCGAGGCGCGGGCGATCCTGCGGTCGCTTGCCGGCACCACGCACCGCGTGATCACCGGCGTGGCCCTGGTGCACCGGCCGAGCGGGGTCGCCGCCGTGGAGCACGAGACCACGCGCGTGACCATGCGGCGCATGGACGAGCAGGAGATCGAGGCGTACGTGGCGAGCGGCGAGAGCTTCGGCAAGGCGGGCGCGTACGCCATCCAGGAGCACGGCGACCGCTTCGTCACGCGGCTCGACGGGGACTACGACAACGTCGTGGGCTTCCCGGCGGCGCGCTTCGCGGCCATGCTCGCGCGCCTCGAGCTGGCCCTGGGCGCGCGCGGGGGGGAACGATGAGCGCCGCGGCGCGCGTGCTCTGCGCGCTTCTCGCGCTCGCCGCCGGCGCGTGCAGCGGGGGCTCCGGCGCGGGCGCGGGGCAGGCCGGCGCGCCGCCCGGGGACTATCCCGCCGACCTGCCGCGGCCCGCCTACCGCGGCGCCGTCATCGAGGTCTCCGGGCTGAACGTCACGGTCGAGATCGCGGACACAGAGGAGCGGCGCCGGTACGGGCTGATGTTCGTGTCCGAGCTGGGGGACGATCGCGGCATGCTGTTCGTCTACCCGCAAGCGCGCGCTCTCGGCTTCTGGATGCGCAACACGAGGATCCCGCTCGACATCGCCTTCCTCGGAGAGCAGGGCGGGGAGCTCCGCATCATCAACATTCGCGCTGGCATGGAGCCGTACCGCGAGTCTCCCAGCTACAAGTCCTTGTGGAGCTGCCGCTTCGCCCTCGAGCTGCCGGGCGGCTGGTTCGCGCGCCACGGCGGCGCCGCGGGCGACCGCGTCGCCGTTCCCGAGGAGATCCTGAAGCTCGCGGCCGAGCCGGATCAACCCTTCTCGGGGAACATCCCGCGCCTGCTCAAGCCCTGACGCCGAACCGCGGCGATCAGCCGCGAATGCCCCGTCCCCGGGGGTCGCGAGCACCTCGGCGTTGGGCTGTGGACCCCGCGCGCGGCCGTCCCGAAGACCGCGGCGATCAGCCGCGAATCCCCCGTCCTCGGGGGTCCGCCGGCTGCATCGCCGAGCAATACCATCTGATGATTTGCGCCGTCCCAGAAAGGCGCTAAACTGTGCGTTTTTCCGTCTGGAGTCGATCGCAGCATCGAACCGAGGGACTGGTTCGACCGTTGCGGGATCCTGGTGGGAGTCGCCCGATGAAATCCGGCATCCATCCTAATTATGTGCGTTGCGAGGTCACGTGCGGCTGCGGTGCCAAGTTCGTGACCCGCTCGACGGTTCCGAAGATCAACATCGAGATCTGCTCATCCTGCCATCCCTTCTACACGGGCAAGCAGAAGTTCGTGGACACCGCGGGACGCATCGAGAAGTTCCGCAGGAAGTACGGCGAACGCAAGAGCGCGATGTAGACGCAAGGGTCCCGCATGCTCGACAAGCTGCAGAAGCTCTGCGCCCGGTACGACGAGATCGAGGGGCTCCTGGCGAATCCCGAGGTCTGCGCCGACCCGCAGAAGTCCCGCCCTCTCATGCGCGAGCGCGGCAAGCTGCAGAAGACCGTCGAGAAGTTCCGCGAGTACGAACGCGTGCTGCGCCAGAAGGAGGAGGCGCGGGAGCTGGTCCAGGCCGGGGGGGAAGCGGACCTGGTGGAGCTGGCGCGCGGGGAGGTGCGCGCGCTGGAGGAGCGCGAGACCGTCCTGTTCGAGGAGATGCGCCTCCTGCTGGTGGACACGGACGCGAACGCGGCGAAGGACGTCATCGTCGAGATCCGCGGCGGCGTGGGCGGCGACGAGGCCACGCTCTTCGCGGCGGACCTGTTCCGCATGTACGCGCGCTGGGCGGAGCGCGGCAGGTTCAAGGTCGAGGTTCTCTCGTCGAGCCCGTCCGAGGCGGGCGGCCTCAAGGAGATCATCTTCGCGGTGGCCGGGGCCGGCGCCTACGAGCGGCTGCGCTACGAGAGCGGCGGGCACCGGGTGCAGCGCGTGCCCGAGACCGAGTCGCAGGGCCGCGTGCACACCTCCTTGGCGACGGTCGCGGTCCTGCCCGAGGTCGAGGACATCGAGATCGACCTGCGGGACGAAGACATCAGGCTGGACACGTTCCGCGCCGGCGGACCGGGCGGGCAGAACGTCAACAAGACGTCCTCCGCCGTGCGCCTGACGCACGAGCCGACCGGGCTCGTCGTCATCTGCCAGGACGAGTCCTCGCAGCACAAGAACCGCGCCAAGGCGATGCGCGTGCTGCGCGCCAAGCTCTTCGACCTGGAGGAGGAGAAGCGGCGCAGCGAGCGCGACCGCACGCGCAAGTCCCAGGTCGGTTCGGGCGACCGCAGCGAGCGCATCCGCACCTACAACTACCCGCAGAACCGGGTGACCGATCACCGGCTCAAGGAGAACTACAACCTGGAGCGCGTCATCGACGGCGATCTGGACGCGCTGCTCGGCGACTTGAAGCGCCTGGACATCGAGGAACGACTCAAGGCGCTGCTTTGAACCGAACCAACCGCTCCGTCCGTTTCCGCAGGAGGTCTCGATGGACAATGAACGGCTCGACGAGGTGAAGGACCAGCCCGTGGAGGCTCCTGGGCCGGAGGGCGCCGCGCCTCCGGTCGACGCCGCGGGCGAGGCGCCGCCGTACGCGCCGCCCGAGCCGCTTCCGCCGCCGCCGCAGGCTGCGCCCGCGGGCGCCAAGGCGTTCCCGCAGCTGTTCCGCTTCCTCTGGGGGGGCATCATCGTCCTGGTCGGCGCCTGTCTGCCCTTCGGCGGGTCGGTCGTCGCGACCATGTACGGCGGGGAGACGCGGGCTCAAAAGAACGAGCAGCCGGCGCCTTCGAAAGAGGCCATTCTCGAGGGGCTGAACAACGTGGAGAACGCCCCGGCGCCGGTCGAGCCGGCGCCCGCGGCCGAGCCGGCGCCCGCGGCCGAGCCGGCGCCCGCGGCCAAGGCCGGCGTCGCCCACGGCTACGAGACGTTCACCGGCGCCCTGTTCCTGCTCTTCGGGCTCATGCTCATCAGCCAGATGCGCACGGCTATCGCCGAGCGCAAGGTCGCCCTGGGCGCGGTGCTGCTCATGTTCCTGCCCGCGGGCTGGGCCTGGTTCAAGTTCATCGTGGTGGCCAACCACCTCGAGGACTTCAGCTACGCCATGATGTGGAAGGCCGAGGTCATGGAGAAGCTGACGCTGCACGTCGGCTCGGGGTTCCTCCTCGTCCTGATCGGCTCGTCCTGGGTGGTGGCGAACGTCCTGATCACGTTCGGGCGCGCCCTGAGCGGAGCCGGGCCGCGGCGCGCGGCCGCCAGCGCCGCCGTTGAGAGGAGAGCGCACGCTGCGCGAAGCGCTGGCGTGGGGGACGCTGAAGCTCTCCCTGCGCGGCGTGGAGGAGCCGCGTCTCGACAGCGAGCTGCTCTTGGCGCACGTGCTCGGCGGCGACCGCGCGGCGCTCTTCGTGCGCGCGAGCGAGACCCTCGCCCGCGCGCGGCGCCGCGCCTTCGCGCTGCTCCTGCGGCGCAGGCGCGCGCGCGTGCCGCTGGCCTACCTCGTCGGCCGGCGCGAGTTCTACGGCCTCGACTTCGCGGTCGGGGAGGGGGTCCTCGTCCCGCGCCCGGAGACGGAAGGGGTGGTCTCCTGGGCCCTGGAGTTCCTGCGCGCGCGGCCCGGCCAGCCGCTGGTCCTGGACGCGGGCACGGGTTCGGGCAACATCGCCGTGGCGCTCGCCCGGAACGACGCGCGCGCCCGCGTCGTGGCCGTGGACAGGAGCGCGCGCGCCCTGGCCTGCGCGCGCCAGAACGCGCAGCGGCACGGCGTGGCGCGGCGCGTGCACCTCTGCTGCTGCGACGTGTCGGCTCTGGCGCACGCGCTCCAGCGCGCGCGCTTCGACATGCTGGTTTCGAACCCGCCGTACGTGGAACGCCCGCAGGACGGCTTCCGGGACGAGCTCTGCCACGAGCCCTTGCTGGCCCTGTGCGGCCGGGGCAAGCCCTTCCCCGCGATCTACGAGAGCCTGGCCGTGGCCGCGGCCGCGCTCCTGCTGCCGGGCGGGCGCCTCATCGTCGAGGTGGGCGCGGGCCAGGCGCGGCGCGTGCGGGAGATCCTGGCGGCCCACGCGGGCAGCACACTGGTCGAGGAGCGCCGCGACCTCGCCGGCATCCCGCGCGTCGTGTCCTGCGTCTTCTCGGGCGCGCGGCGGCCGCGGCCGGCGGAAACGGCGTAACCGCGCGCGCCCTGCGCCGTCAACGCATGTTCGACTGGATGAACTCGTGCAGCGCCGCGCGCGTTTCCCTGGGCATGTCGGTCAGGAAGACCGCCAGCTCGTAGCGCTTGCTGCGCGGCGTGCACGGCTGGCAGCGGACCACCGCGCCGGTGATGTCGAAGGCGAAGGAGGGCAGCTTCCTGTCGGGCCTGGCCGGCAGGGAGAGCCGCATGCCGACGATCGTCATCTCCGGTACCGGGCGGTCGCAGATGAGCAGGAGGCCGGACATGCTCATGTTCTTGACCGTCGCCTCGAATCCGCTGTCCGGCGTCGTGACGCTGGCATCGAGGTTGGTCTCGATGCGCGGCTTGCTGCGGCGCTCCTTGACCCGATCAGCCATGTTCGCCTCTCCGGCGCGCCTGCAAGGGGGCGCCTCGCCTCGTCGCAATGGTCCTTCTCTCATCGGCATTCCAGCGGGCGATCCTGAGCGGATCAGGACCGCGTTTCGCAGCCGGGACCGCTGGCAACTCGCGGCTGCACCGGCTACCATCTGATCCAGGCTTTCGCGGGGACGCAAATGGCAAACCTGAACAAAGTGTTCCTCATCGGCCGGCTCACTCGGGACCCGGAGCAGCGCTTCATCCCGAGCGGCCAGGCGGTCGTGCAGTTCGGCTTGGCGGTCAACCGCCAGTACACGACGAACGGCGAGAAGCGCGAGGAGACCACGTTTCTCGACATCGAGGCCTGGGCCCAGCAGGGCGAGCTGATCCATCGCTACTTGAAGAAGGGCGCGCCCATCTTCATCGAGGGGCGCCTGCGCTTCGACAGCTGGGAGACGAAGGAGGGCGAGAAGCGCTCCAAGCTGCGCGTCGTGCTGGAGCGCTTCCAGTTCCTCGGCCAGGCCTCGTCCGGCTCCAGCGCCCGGACGGGCGGCGACGCGCAGCTCGATCCCGTCGACTTCGGCATCGATCCGGACAACTCCCCCGGCGAGTCCACCAGCGCCGGCGGCGAGTCGGCCGTCCCGTTCTGACGGGCGCCTGTGCCGGCGATGCGGATTCGCGTGCTCGTCTTCGCGGAGCTGCGCGAGCTGCTCGGGGCGCCCGAGCTTGCGCTCGAGGCGCGGCCGGGCGCGACCGTCGGCGAGGTGGTCGCAGAGATCGCGAGCCGCCACGAGTCGTTCTCCCGCAGGAAGTTCTCGACCGCCCTCAACCGGCGCTACGCCGGGCCCGAGGCCGCGCTGCGGGACGGCGACGAGCTGGCGCTCATCCCGCCGGTGAGCGGCGGCTGAGCCGGTCATGATCGAGATCACGACCGCGCCGATCGACGTGGCGTCCCTGCTCGCCCGGGGAGAAAGCGCGCAGGCGGGCGCGCTCGTCCTGTTCCTGGGCACGGTGCGCGGCAGCACGCGCGGCCGCAGGGTCCTGCGGCTCGAGTACGAGGCGTTCGGCGAGATGGCGCGCGCCGAGCTCGAGCGCGTGGCCGCCGCGGCCCGGGAGCGGCACGACATCACCGCGCTGGACGTCGTGCATCGCGTGGGGCGGCTCGAGCTGGGGGAGGTCGCGGTCGCGATCGCGGTGCGCGCGCCGCACCGCGACGCGGCGTTCGACGCCTGCCGGAGCGTCATCGACGCCCTCAAGGAGACCGTGCCGATCTGGAAGAAGGAGTTCTTCGAGGACGGCGCGGTCTGGGCCGGCGCGGGGCCCTGATGAGCGGCGCGCCGGCCCGCGCGCGCTCAGAGGTCGCTGTCCATCGCGTGCCGCAGGGGCAGGCGGCGCGTCGACTGCTTCCGGCCGAAGCGGCAGATGCCGCGCTTCGTCTCGGCGATGAAGCGCACCATCTCGGCGAGCTCCGCGCAGGGCTCCACGCGCTCCGCCTCGGCCACGGCGTCGGTGATGGGCATGCGGAAGAAGAGGCGGTAGATGCCGCGGATGCGCTCGCGCGCGGCGGAGTCGAAGCCGGCGCGGCGCAGGCCGACGATGTTCGTGCCCGCGATCGTGTCGATGCCCGAGGCCATGGCGTAGGGCAGGACGTCCTTGCCGATGCCGCCCAGGCCCTGGACGATGGCCAGCTTGCCGATGCGCGCGTGTTGGTGCACCACGACGTTGCCGGAAACGAACGCCCCGTCATGCACCTCGGCATGGCCGCCGAGCAGCGCGCCGTTCACCAGCGTCACCTTGTTGGCGATGCGGCAGTCGTGAGCCACGTGGGCGTGCCCCATGATCAGGTTGTCGTGCCCGATCCGGGTCTCTCCCGTGCCCTGCGGCGTGCCGCGGTGGATCTCGGCGTGCTCGCGGATGATGTTGCGGTCGCCGATGTAGAGGCGCGTCGGCTCGCCGCGGTAGCCGAGGTGCTGGGGCTCGTGGCCGACCACGGCGAAGGGGTGGATGACGTTGTCCGCGCCGATCTCCGTGTGCCCGGAGACGTGCACGAAGGCCACCAGCCGGGTGCGCGCTCCGACCTTCGCCGGCCCATCGATCACGACGCACGGTCCGATCTCGACGTCCTCGCCGATCTCCGCCCGGGGATCGACGACCGCGGAAGGGTGAATCACCTCGACACCTCTCGTGAACGGGGAGCGCGCCGCGCGGCCGGCACGGCGCCGGCCGGGCGCGCCGCGCTCTGACGTTCCAGCGTAGCGACCGCGGCGCCGCGCGGCGGGCTTTTCCGCCCCGAGCTCGCGCCCGCGGAACGTGCGCGCGGCCTTGCCGCCGGCCCTTGCCTCTGCTTGACTCGCTGGTCTATCGCCCTGCAAGCGGGGCGGCGCGCCGCCCTGGAGGGACCGTGAGAAAACCGCTGCGACTGCTCGCCTTGCTCCTCGCCGGCGCGGCGCTGGCGCCGCTCGCCCGCTCCCGGCAGGACGCCGCTGCGCCCGTAGCCGACGTCGAGGTCGCGCGCCAGGAGTTCGAGCGGGGACGCTGCCTGCAGGCCGCCGGCATCCTCGCCGAGGTCCTGGAGGCGGCCCCCGGCGACGCCGGCGCCAGGGTCCTGCTGCTGCGCGTGCACGTGGAGCGCGGGGCGTGGGCTGAGGCCGAGGCCATCGACCAGGACCTCGGCGAGCGCTTTCCCGAGGAGTGCCCCCTCGAGGTCCTGCTGGCGCGCGCCGACTACGCCTTCGCGCGCGGCCGCACGGCGCAGTCGGAGGCCCTGGGCTTGCGCACCGTCTCGGCCGACGCCGCGGACCTGCGCGCCCGCCACGTCGTGGCGCGCGCCCTGCTTGAGCGCGGCGAGCGCGAGGCAGCGCGCCGCTTCGTCGAGGAGTCTCTTGCGGGAAGGTCGCTCAAGGCGCTCGACTCCGACGGGCTCCTGGCCGCGGGCCGGCTCTACCTGACGAGCGGCCAGTGGGAAGAGGCCGCGCAGTGCTGCGCCTACGCCGAGCAGAAGCGCAAGCGCGAGGACCGGCCGACCACGGACATCCTCGTGCAGCTCGGCGACCTCTACCGGTTGGCGCACATCACCGGCGGCGACGACGTGCCGCGCGCCTTCTCGACCTACCGCGACGCGCTCGAGCAGAACCCCGCTCTCGTCGGGGCCAAGGTCGGGCGCGCTCTCGTCCATCTCTACGTCGGCGACACCTGGGACGCAGAGAAGGAGATCGACGAGGCGCTGGCCCTGAACCCCGCCAGCGTGGAGGCGCTCGCGGTGAAGGCCTGGTTCAAGGTCCTCGACGGCCAGCAGAGCGACGCGCTCGACCTGGTCGCGCGGGCGCTCGCGGTCAATCCCGCGGCCACGCAGGCGCTCGCCACGCGGGCGGCCGCCCTCTACCTGCTCAACCGGCGGGACGAGTGCCAGGCCGACGTCGCGCGCGTGCTCGCGCTCGATCCGACCTGGGGGGAGCTGTTCTTGACCATCGGCGACGCCCTCTCGCGCCACATGCGCTTCGCCGAGGCGGTCGAGTTCCACCGCCGCGCCATCGAGACCGATGCCGAGCTGCCCTTGGCGCACATCTCGCTCGGCCGCGACCTCTGCTTCCTCGGGCGCGAGCAGGAAGGGCGGGAAGCGCTGGAGCGCTCGCTCGAGCTGCATCCCTTTCCCCATCCCTGGCGCCACAACATGCTGCTCGTGCTGAAGAAGCTGGACCGCGAGTTCGTGGACGCGGGGAGCGGCGCCTTCCGCTTCCGCATCCACACCGACGAGAACCCGATCCTCGCGCCCCGGCTGCAGGAGGCCCTCGAGCACGACGCGCGCGAGCTGGCGAAGAGGTACGGCTGGTCGCCGCCGGGAGAGGTGCTGATCGAGCTCCTGCCGGGCCACCGGGACTTCTCGGTGCGCTCCGTGGGCTTCGCCGGCCTGGGCGCGCTCGGCGCCTGCTTCGGCGACCTGGTGACGCTGCTCTCGCCGCGCTCGGAGCTGCGCCACGCGTTCCTCTGGCGCTGCACGGCCCTGCACGAGCTGGCGCACGTCTTCACCCTGGGCCGCTCGCGCGGGCGCGTGCCGCGCTGGCTGACCGAGGGGCTGTCGGTCTACGAGGAGCGCCTGGCTGACCCGACCTGGGCGCGCGACCAGGAGCTGGAGCTGATCGACGCCTGCCGGAACGAGGATCTGATCGCGCTCGCCGATTTCAACGCCGCCTTCCGCGGGCCGCGCGTCCTGTTCGCCTACTACCAGGCCGGCCAGTTTGTGCAGTTCGTCGCCGAGCGGCGCGGGTTCGACAGAATCCTGGAGATGCTCGACTCCTACGCCGCGGACCTGGAGACGCCGGAGGTGGTGCAGAGGGTCTTCGCGTGCGCGCCCGAGGAGCTGGACGGGGAGTTCCGCGCCTGGGTGCTCGAGACCTGCGTGAACAGGTATGCGGTGCAGCCGACGTTCGGCGAGAAGAAGCGCGGCGAGCTGCGGCGCCGCCTGCGCGCGGACGAGCAGAACGTCGACCTGCTCGCGGACACGGCCTGGGCCTACTATCAGGCAGGCAAGCAGGTGGACGCGGACGTGTGGCTGGAGCGGGCGCTGGCCCTCGCGCCGGACCACGCGGGCGCCCTGCGCCTCGCCGCGTTCCGCGCCGTGGACCGCAAGCGTCCGGACCTGGCGAAGGAGAAGCTCGAGGCGCTGTTCCAGGCCGGCGGCCGCGAGTACCGCGCGGCCCTGCTGCTCGCGCACCTGCGCCGCGAGGAGCAGGACCTGGAAGGCGCGGAGGAAGCCCTGCTCATCGCGCGCGACTGCTTCCCGCGCGCCATCGGCCGCGGGAGCCCCTGGCTCGCACTCAACGAGGTGCGCGCGGCGCGCGGGGACATGGCAGGCGCGATGGAGGCGCTCATGGAGTACGCCGCTCTGGACGAGAAGGCGCTCCAGCCGCGCCTCGATCTGGCAGCCTGGTCCCTGCTGCACGAGGAGTGGGAAGCGGCGCTGCGCTTCCTGCGGGAGGCGGAGCAGATCGATCCGTTCATCTGCGAGATCCACGTGCAGAAGGGCGAGGCCCTGCGTGCGCTGGGGCGGCCGGCGGAGGCGATCTCCTCCCTGCGCGCCGCGTTGCTCGTTGACCCTCGTCTCGAGCCCGGCTACACTCCGCCCGCAGCGTCCGGCGCAGGCCCGGACGGGACCGAGGACGAGAGGCGGCGGCAGGCGGAGATCCTGGTCAGCATCGCCGAGATGGAGCATGAGGCCGGGGACGCGCCCGCGGCGCTCCGCGACCTTGCTCGGGCCCTGGAACTCGTGCCCGGCCTGCCGAGCGCGGAGGAGTTGGCGGCACGTCTGAACCCCTGACGGAACCGATGGCGGGGTCGTCGTTCCCACGAAGTGGGGGAGCGCGCATGAACCTGTTGGCCAGGGACCTGTGGCAGGAGGTGCAGAACGCCTTCCGTGCCGCCCGCGGCCCGGCGGTCGCCGGGCTCTGGCTGCAGCAGGCGCGCCCCCTGGGCTTCGTGCGCGGCGTGTTCACGCTCGGCGTGCCGAACGAGGTGGTGCGCGACTGGCTCGAGCACCGCTACTCCGCGGAGCTCGAGGGGATCTTCCGCCGGCTCACGGGCAGCGCCGTGCGGCTGCTCCTCAAGGTGGACGCGTCGCTCCCCGCGGCGGCGGAAGACGCCGCCGGCGCCAAGGGCGAGGAGAGCGGCGGCGCGGCGCCGGAGGCGGCCTTCGTCATCCGGCCGGAGAACCGCCTGGCGAGCGCCGCGCTGGCGCGCTTGCTCGACGATCCGGCCACGGGCAACCCGCTTTTCCTGTACGGCCCGCCGGGAGTGGGCAAGTCGGCGCTCGTGCGCCACCGCCTGATCCAGCACCAGGCGGAGCGCGGGGCGCGCACCACGATCAGCGTGACGGCCGACGCGTTCTCCGCCGGCCTGGTGTATGCCCTGCGCGAGAATCAGCTGCCCGCGTTCCGCGGCCGCATGCTGGCCGCGGAGGCGTTCGTGCTCGAGGAGGCGCACCGCCTGCGCGGCAAGACGCGCACTCAGCGCGAGTTCCTGTCGGTCCTGCAGTACCACGTGCTGCGCGGCCGGCCGGTGATCCTCACCAGCCGGCATCCGCCGAACGCCATCTTCCTCTTGGACGAGGGTCTGCGCTCCTACTTCCTCTCGGGCATCCTGCACCGCATCGCCGACTACTCGGTGCCCTCGCGCGCAGCCATCCTCGAGGCCGCCGCGGCGCGCTTCGCGCGCCCCGTGCCGGCGGAGACGATCGAGCGCGTCGCGCGGCGCGTCAACGGGCCGGTGAGCCGCCAGATCCACTTCCTGGAGAAGGCCGCCGCCTGCGCCGCGCTCGCGGAACGGCCCGCCACGCTCGAGTTCCTGGGCGGGCGCTTCCCCGAGCTGTCCGGCTCGAGCGAGGGCGAGGTCGACGTCGGCTCCCTGATCGCGCTCGCGGCTCGCGACTTCGGCTCCACGGCGGAGGACATCGCCTCGAACCGCAAGACGCGCTCGGCCGTGCTCGCGCGCCACGTCGTCGTCTACGTGGCGACGGTGGTCTTCAACCTCAAGGCGCGCCGGGTGATGCGGCACCTCGGCGGGCTCTCGCCCTCCACCACGGCGTACGCGCGGCGCCGGATCGAGGAGCGGCGCCGGGATGACCCGGTGTTCGACGCCCGCGTCCGGCGCCTGCTGGCCGAGCTCAAGACCGGCCAAAAGCTGCTCTTCTGAGGCGCTCGGCGCCGCCCTGGCCGGCGGCGCGCGCAGGGATGGAGACGCATGTTCCTCGTGCTCGAAGGCATCGACGGCGGCGGCAAGACCACGCAGGCGCGGCTGCTCGCGGAGGAGATCAGGCGGCGCGGGCGCGAAGTGCTGCATGTCCACGAGCCGGGCGGCACGCCGCTCGGGGAGCGGATCCGGAGCGTGCTCCTCGCGTCCGACCCAGTGCGTGGTGTGCGAACGCTACTACTACTCGACTCTCGCCTATCAGGGCTTCGGCCTGGCCGAGGACGTCCAGGCGCTGCGCGCGCTCTCGACCTGGGCCACGGCGGACCTGCAGCCGGACCGGGTGGTCGTCCTCGACCTCGATCCAGCCGCGGGCCTGGCGCGCGTGCACAGGAGCCGGGACCGCATCGAGGCGCGCGGCGCGGACTACCTGGGCCGCGTGCGCGCGGGCTTCCTCGGCCTGGCGCGCGAGGACGCGGCGCGCTTCCGCGTCGTGGACGCCTCCCTCTCCGCCCCGGAGGTGTTCCGGCGCATCCTGGAGGCGCTGGCCGATGTTCTTCCGTGACGTCATCGGCCAGCGCGCGCAGGTGGAGGAGCTGAAGCGCGGCCTGCGCTCCTTGCGGCTGCCGCACGCGCTGCTCCTCTGCGGCAAGGCGGGAGTGGGCAAGCGCCTGGTCGCGGACGCGCTGGCCGCCGCCAAGCTGTGCGACGCCGCGGCGGACGAGGCGTGCGGCGCGTGCCCGTCGTGCCGGGCGTTCGCGCACGGCGCGCATCCGGACTGCGAGGTGGTGACGCGCGAGGCGGGACGCCGGGACATCGGCATCGGTCAGGTGCGCGCCCTGCTGGAGACGCTGCACAGGAAGGCGGAGCGCAGCCGCGGGCGCGCGGTCATCGTGGACGAGTCCGAGCGCTTGACCGCCGAGGCGCAGAACGCCCTGCTCAAGACCCTCGAGGAGCCGCCGCCCGGGGCGCTCCTCGTCCTGGTCACGGCCGTCGCCGAGCGGCTCCTGCCGACGGTGCGCTCGCGCTGCGCGCTCTACCGCTTCGGCCCCCTGACGGACGCCGAGATGGAGGAGTACCGGGCGCGCGCCGGAGACGTGCCGGGCGGCTTTCCCCTTTCGCTCGCGGCCGGGGCGCCGCTGTTCAACTCCGCCCTCTGCGAGCGCCTGCGGGAGCCGCGGAGCTGATCGCCTGCGTGGCGTCCGGCGCCGCCGAGCAGAAGGATCAGGACGACGACGAGCGCGAGCGCCTGCGCGACCGCCTGCTGCTCGTCCTGCGGCTCCTCGCCTTGCTGCTGCGCGACCTGTCGGTCGTCTCGCTGCAAGTAGCCGGGGCGCCGCTGTTCAACTCCGACCTCTGCGAGCGCCTGCGGGAAATCGGCGGCCGCGTCGCTCCGGAGCGGGTCGACGCGAGCAGCGAGGCCTGCCACCAGGCGATCCTCGACCTGCGGCGCAACATGGACCCGGCGCTCGCTCTCGAGGAGGCGGCGGCGCGGATCGGGGAGCTTCTGGCCTCGAGCTGAAGGCGCGGCGCGCCGCGACCGCTCGACCGTGGCGCCAGCCGGCGGTAGTGCGTACGCTTCAGCATGTCCGACGTTCCAGACCGTAGGGGATCAGCCCGATGAAGCTGCCGCAGCCATGGATCGTCCTCGGCATCCTCCTCGCAATCCTGCTCGGCGTCGTCCTGTGGGCCATCGCGGTCCGCGAGCCAGAGCGGCCCACCGGCACTCCTGATGCGACGCCCGACCACGCGGAGCTTCGGCCGACCTCTCCCGAGGCGGATGCGGCGCTGGTCGAGGAGTCGTCTCGCGAGCTGGTGAGCCTGACCGAGGCGCCGGTGCTCGCGGACGTTGCTCCCGCGCGGCTGGTCGTGCATTTCGTCCTCGAGGGCAGCGGAGAGCCGCTGGCGCAGGCGCGCGCCACGGTCCGTGTCGAAGGCTGCGACCACTTTCATCAGATGACCGACGCCCAGGGCACGGCCCGCTTCGAGGCGCCACCCTCGCCTGCGTGGTACAGAACAGCGAGGGGAAGCCGATCGCCGGCGCCCTGGTCCGGCTGTTCGCCGACGGCGCGGATGACTTCCCGGACCAGACGACTCCGGAGGACGGAACGTCCCGCTTCGCCGGCATCGACGTGGAAGCCGGCCCTGTCTCCTTGCTGGCCCGGGCCGAGGGCTACGCGGAGTTCTGGATTGAGGAGTCCGTGCTCCACCCGGGAGACAACGTGATGCAGGTCGTGCTGGAGCCGGGGGCCGAAGTCCATGGGTGCGTGCTGGCGCCGGACGGAACCCCGGCGAAGCAGACCCCGGTCTGCATCGGTCCGGACGCGAGCGTGGCCAGCGGCAGGTGGGAGCAGATGGAGTGGACAGATGATGCCGGTCAGTTCCGTTTCTCCTACCTGCGGCCGGGCACGACCCACGTCATCCTCGCGGTGGACAGTCGCTCGCACTGGATCGCCAGCGGTGTACGGGAAGTCAAGGCCGGCAGCGAGGTGACGCTCCAGCTCGATGCCGTCGCCTACCGGCAGGTCGCCTTCCTTGGGACGGTGAAGGACGCGCTCTCCGGTCTGCCGCTGCCCGAGTTTTCGGTGTGCGTGTTCGTCGAGAACACTGGAGGGGTCTCCCCCTTCTTCCACGGCACCTACGAGCTGGCCGGCTACCCAGCGAACCGGCGGCTGCGAGTGGTCTTCGATGCTCCGGGACACGTCGAGAGGTCGGTGGCGGCCCGCATCTACGAACCGGGTGACCACCGCTTCGACATGCTGCTGTTCGAGAGCCGTGAGGTGACGTTCCGGTTGATCACGCCGGACCGCCAGCCGGCGACGGGAGCAGAGCTGCGGTGCCTCGATTGCGACGGGACCGATGTTTGCTGCACCGCGGTCACCGGGAACGTCGACCACGAGGGCCTGCTGCAAGTGACGGGCATCCCGGCCGGCCCCTGCACCATCGAAGTGAGGCCGTACTGCGGTGGTCCAGAGCGCCGCTACTCGCTCGACTTCAGCGCGCCGCCGGCCGGCGTGGTGGAGCTCCAGGTCGAGCCCGTCACCTGGTATCAGCGTTCGGTCAGCGTCTACGGCACCGCCGATCCGACGGCGACCGTGGAGCGCCTGCCGGAGCACATCGCCGCCGGATCCGTCTGGCCGATCGAGGGCGCGTCGGTCGAGGTCTGGGAGGATCAGGAGCGCGTGTTCTGGCACGCCATCGAGCGCGAGGGTGATGGCTACGTGTGGAAGACGAGCAGCGCCCGCGGCCCGGCGGCAGGACCGACAGTGGGTGTCCGGATCCCGGCGATTCCCCTGCGCCTGGTCGTCGAGTCGAGCGGCTACCAGAAGGTCGAGCTGCCGATCCAGCCCGAGCAGGACGCGCGAACAACCGTGATCTTGGTGCAGAGTCCGGACGGGGAGTAGCGGCCCTGCCGCGACGTGGAGGAAGCTCGCGCCGAGCACCTGGTGACGACACGGCCGGGCGGGATCCGCCCTCGCTGGCCGTCCGAGGCAGGGCGGCCCTCGCCGCCCGGGAGCACGTCGCTCCCGGCGAGTTGCAACCTGTGCGACGAGCGCCGGCCGCATCGCCGGAAACAGGCGACTTCCCGCTTGAGTCGCGCACTCGCCCATGACGATAGAAGCCCTGATCCTGCACGGTTTTCCTCTTCCGTTCTTGTGCCGGTCCGGAGCGGGCCATGGGCGGCCATTCGGTCGTCGATCAGAAGATTCGCGAGCTGGTGCGCGAGGATCCGCGCTACTCCGCGGGGGCCTACGAGTTCGTCTTCGACGCGCTCGACTACGCGATGATGAGGTACGGCAAGCACCGCCGCCGCGGCGGCGACCGGCACCTCTCGGTCGAGGAGCTGCTCGACGGCATCAGGTCGTTCGCGATCGGCCAGTTCGGGCCGCTGGCGCGCGTCGTCCTCGAGTCGGCGGGCCTCTACGGCACCGAGGACCTCGGCGAGGTGGTCTTCAACCTGGTCGGCAAGGGGCTGCTCAACAAGCAGGAGTCGGACGACCGCGAGCAGTTCGCGAACGGCTTCTCCTTCCGCGAGGCGTTCGACGAGGGGGCCCTGGCGGAGATCCTCGCCTTCGAGCTGTGAGCCGCGCCCGCGGCGAGGGAAGTCCCCACGTCGCAGGCTACCGCCCGCAACCCGACTTCAGGACGGACGCACTGCCGAGGTTCTCATCGCGTCACGCCGGCGAAGTCACAGGTGTCGCGAGTTCAGACAATCCGCCTGAAAGTCGTGAACTCCAGCTGAGCCTCTCCGGCGGAGAGGCTCAGCGCGGCCGGATGCCGATCAGCCCGGACATGCGTCCCACGCCCGCGCCGCTCTTGCGGAACGAGTGGAAGCCGTCGCCTCCGCAGATGGTGCACTCGCGGGCCAGCTCGATGCGCTGCGCGGGAACTCCGGCCGCGAGCAAGAGCGCGCGGATGGCCTGTTTCAGGTCCACGGTGCGGCGCTCGGGGTTCACGCAGCGCTCGATCGGCACCCCTGCCCCTGCCAGGGCCTCGATCACCTCCCTGCCCACCTCGTAGCAGCACCCTCCCGCTCCGGGAGAGACCGCGGCGCTCAGTTCGGCCGGGTCGACGGCGAGGTCCTCTCGCAGCCGGCAGAGCGCCTCCTCAACGATGCCCGCGGCTATCCCGCGCCAGCCGCAGTGCGCGATGCCGACGGCGCGCGCGTCCGCCGCGGCCAGATAGAGCAGCGGGCAGTCGGAAGAGACCGCGTGCAGCAGGAGCCCCGGTTCGGCGCTGATGAGCCCGTCGACCTCCGCGGCCGCGGCCGGAGCCGAGGCGCAAGCCAGCGCGACGACCCGCGAGTGCGTCTGGCGCGTGGCAGCGACCCGGGCGCCTTCGCCCAGCACGAGGCGGGCGGCCTGCTGCAGCGCGCCCGGAACCGTGGCGTCGTAGCCGCCGAGGGCGGCTGCCGGGACGAAGGCGTGCGCGATCCCCGGCGCCTCCTCGAGCAGGGCGAAGCGCAACAGGCCGTGCGCGCGGCGCAGCATGGGCGCGGCTTCCAGCGGGCCGGGCCGCGCCCGGCTACTCGTTCCGCGCCTGCTTGGGCTCCGCCGGCTTCACCAGCGCGGCGGCCTTCTCCGCGAAGCGCGCGTACTGCGGGACCGCGGCCGGGTCCTGGCCGAGCGCGCGCAAGAGCTCGAGGATCGCGACCTGCAGCTGGTTGTCCTCCTGGTAGTCGCCGAGCAGGCCGTTCCCGGGGAAGGCCTTCTGGCGCAGGTCGGAGACGTGCGCGCGCAGGTGAAGGCGGATCTGGGTGCGGATGTCCTCCTGGTCGAGGTGAGTGCCGAGGGACGCGTAGAAGCGCTCGTAGTCCGGGTAGCGCGACGTGTCGAACGCGTCCCCCTCGGCCAGCTCGACGAAGAGCGGCTCGTCTTGCGCGCGGCGCGCGTCCTCCGCCTCCTTGACCTTCTGCGCCTCCTCGACGCTCAGGCCGCCGTACAACTGCGCGCCGACGTCGTGCTCGGCGAGGACCTCCTCCTGCGGCTTGCCCGCCGCCGCCTCGGCCAGGATCTCGACGATGCTCTCGGCCGAGAAGCGGCTGTGCAGGTGCTCTTCCAGGTAGTCCTGGACCACGCGGCGCTCGAACAGGTCGGTCAACTCTTCTTCCTTCCAGGGTGCTCCCCACTCGAAGGGCACCTCCACGTCCGGAGAGACGCCGCCTTCCTTGAGGACCCCGTCAGCGTCGACCTCGGTGTGGATCGACTGGCCGTTCGGCAGGTAGTAGAGCTGCGTGGTCAGCTTGAACATCGCGCCGTAGTCGTACTTGCCGTTCTGGTTCTGGTCGGTGAACTCCTCGTCGGGATCCCAGAGGAAGTTGTTGTTCTTGTCGGCGAACGGCTCGCCGCTGCGCGATTTCAGCGGGAACGGGTTCTGGACCGAGCCCTTGCCGAACGTCTTCACGCCGACCAGGACCGCCCGGCCGTAGTGGTGCAGCGCGCCGGCGACGATCTCGGAGGCGGAGGCGCTGCGGTGGTTGATGAGGATCACGAGGGGCTCCTCGCGGCCGGCCGAGCGCAGCCCGGTGTGGTACGGCTTGGCGTCCGCCTTGCCGTGCCTTCCCTCGGTGGAGACGACCAGCTTGTTGCGGCCGGCGAACTCGCCGACCATGTCGATCGCCGCCCTGAGGTAGCCGCCCGGGTTGTAGCGCAGGTCGAGGACGAAGCCGAGCGCGCCGCGCTTGACCAGGTCGTTCAGGGCTTTCTGCAGCTCGTCGAACGTCTTGTCGCCGAAGGTCTCGACCTCCACGTAGCCGACGCCGGCCGGGAACAGCTCCCATTGGACCGAGGGGATGGGGATGACCTCGCGCACGATCGAGAAGGAGCGCGGCTCGCGCCAGCCGTTGCGCATCACGCTCACCTTGACCGTCGTGCCCGGCTTGCCCTTGAGGCGGTCGATGACGTCCTGCTGCGGCTGCCCGTAGGTCTCCCAGTCGTTCACCTCGAGGATCTGATCGTCGGAGCGCAGTCCGGCGCGATAGGCCGGCCCCGAGTAGAACGGCCGCGTGATGGTGAAGAACCCGCCGAGGGTGTTGACGTAGGCGCCGATGCCTGCGTAGTTGCGCTGCAGGTCGAGGAGCCACTTCTCGTACTCCTCGGGGCTGAAGTAGGTGGAGTGCTTGTCGACCGAGGCCAGCATGCCCTTGGCCGCGGCGGTGAAGAGCCTCTCCTCGCCGGCGGCGTCCTGGTAGCGCTCGCCGTTGATGTGCTCGGCCTTGATCAGCTCCATGATCTCGCGCAGCGCGTCGAACTCGTCCCCGTCCGCGGCGCCGCCCGCGCGGAACTCGCGCGTCTGCCGGTTCTCGCAGTAGCGGTTGATCTCCTCGTTCTCCAGGTAGGACCGGGCCAGGCGCCCTTCCAGCGTGGGCTCGTTCTGGATCTCGCGCAGCACCGGCTGGGCCGCGTCGCAGTCGTCGATCTCCCACAAGGCGAGAGCGCCGGCCACGCGCCGCTCGCGCTCCTCGGACTCGAGGAACTGCCGGAGCTCGGTCTTGGCGCGCTTGCGCTGGGCGGCGTCGCCCACCTCGTGCAGCGCCTTGGCCAGCGCCACCTTGACGGCGGGATCGAAGGCCTCGTCCAGGCTTCCGGCCAGGGCCTGCCCGATCTCCCGGCTCTTGGGCAGTGCCGCCACCAGCTCGGCGGCGGCGATGCGGACCTCGGCCCCCTGCTCCTTGCCGATCAGCTCGAGCAGGCGCGCGGCGACCGGCTCGGCTTGATCGAGATCGGCGAGCGCGCGCGCGCAGCCGAGGACGACCCAAGGGTCGCTTTCCGCCTGGACGATGCCGAGCAGCGCCGGGACCACGGCGTCCTCCAGCTCGCTCAGGTCGTCAGCGGCGGCGTAGACGTCGACCAGGCGGCCGGAGCGCATCTGCTCGACGGCTGCCTCCACGCGGGCCGTGACGGTGTCGTCCGCGGCCTCCTGGCAGAGGAGGCGGCCGCTTCCGGCCGGGAAGAACGCGGCGCACGCGGCGACGAGGAAGATGAGCCTGGAAAGGACGTTGCGCGAAGGCATCAAGGGCCTTTCTCCACGATCGGGTGGCGCGGACAGGGTTTTCGCCCGCAGGCGCGTGGTGACGAACTAATAGTCATCGACCCCGGGTCCGCGCTGTCTTGAATTGCGGATTCGCCGGCGAAAGATGATACGGGAGCCGCTGCTCGCCCGCTGGGAAAAAGGCGGGCGGCGCGCCGGGCGCCGATCCGTGTTCCGCTGTAAGATGCGCCGATCATGGCCGCGCCGAAGAAAAGAACGCGGGGTCGTGCGGCGTCCGGGCTGACCCACGTCGACGAGCAGGGGGCGGCCCGCATGGTGGACGTGGCGGACAAGGCGGTGACGCGCCGCCGCGCCGTGGCCGAGGCCACGGTGCGCCTCGGCTCCGCCGCGCTGCGGCGCGCGCTCAGGGGCGACCTGCCCAAGGGCGGCGTTTTCGCGGCGGCCCGCCTCGCCGGCATCCAGGCGGCCAAACGCACCTGGGAGCTGATCCCGCTGTGCCACCCGGTGCCGCTGACGTCGATCGCCGTCGACTTCGCGCGCCGCGGGCGGGAGCGCATCGTGATCACCGCCGAGGCGCGCGCCACCGACCGCACGGGCGTGGAGATGGAGGCCCTGGTGGCGGTCTCGATTGCGGCGCTCACGGTCTACGACATGCTCAAGGCCGTGGAGCGGGGGATCACGATCTCGACCATCCGCCTGGTCGAGAAGGAGGGCGGCGCCTCGGGCCGCTACCTGCGCTCCTCCCGCCCGCGGCGCCGGGGCGAGCCATGAGCCACGCGCCGTCCTTTCCCATCGCGGTGATCATCGTCAGCGATCGCGCGGCGCGCGGGGCGCGCGCGGACCAGACCTTCCCGCGGCTCGCGGAGCTGCTGGAGAAGAGCGGTCTCGCCCGACCGGCGGCGCCGCGCGTCGTTCCAGACGAGCGCGAGCAGATCGCGGCCGCGATCCGCGAGGCGTCCGCGCGCGCGGCGCTCGTCCTCACCAGCGGCGGGACGGGCATCGCCCCGCGCGACGTCACGCCCGAGGCGACGCGCGACGTCATAGCGCGCGAGCTGCCCGGGTTGAGCGAGGCCATGCGCGCCGCTTCGCGGCGCAACACGGCCTTCGCCGACCTCTCGCGCGCCGTCGCCGGGGTGTGCGGCGCGGCCCTGGTCGTCAACCTCCCGGGCAGCCCGCGCGGCGCCTGCGAGTGCCTGGAGGCCGTGCTGCCCGTGCTCGGCCACGCCGTCGACCTGCTGCGCGGAACGGTCGCGGACTGCCAGGCCGAGGCCTCGCGACACGCGCGCGACGCCGAGCCGGAAGGGGAATGAGCCTCGCCGTGGGCGTCGCCGGCGCGACCGGCGCGGTCGGCGGCGAGCTCTTGCGCGTGCTCGAGGAGCGCGGCTTCCCGATCGCCGTTCTGCGGCTCTTCGCCTCGGAAGACGGCGCGGGACGGAAGCGCGTCTTCTGCGGGCGCGAGCATCCGGTCGGCGCGCTCGCCGGCGGCTGCTTCGACGGCCTGGACGTGGTCTTCTTCGCCACCGCGCCCGCGGTCTCGCGCGCATGGGTGCCGCGGGCGCGCGCCGCGGGAGCGCTGGCGATCGACAACTCGAGCGCCTTCCGGCTCGATCCGGACGTGCCGCTGGTGGTGCCCGAGGTGAACGGCGCCGCCCTGGCCGAGCACCGCGGCCTGATCGCGAATCCGAACTGCACGACGGCTCTCCTGGTCATGGCGCTCGCGCCGCTTTGCGGGCTGGCGCGGCCGCTGCGCCTGCTGGTCGCCACCTACCAGGCGGTCTCGGGCGCGGGCAGCGCCGGAGTCGAGGAGCTGGAGCGCGAGCTCAGCGCGGCGGCCCGCGGCGAGGAAGCGGCGGGCGGCGGGGCCGGGCCGTTCCCGGAGAGGATCGCGGGCAACGTGATCCCGGCCATCGGCCCGTGCGAGCTGTCCCGGTCCAGCGGGGAGGAGGTCAAGGTCCGCGCCGAGACCCGCAAGATCTAGTGCGCGCTCACTCGGAGGCGGTCCACGTCGGCTTCGACCGGCCGCTGGCGCCCGACGAGGCGCGGGAACGCCTCGCGCGCGCGCCGGGCGTGGCGGTCGTGGACGACCCGGCGCGCGGGCTCTTTCCCACTCCGCTGCGGGCCGAGACGCGGGACCACGTGCTCGTGGGGCGCATCCGCGCGGACGAGGCCCTGGAGAACGGAATCGCCTTCTTCCTGGCCGGCGATCAACTGCGCAAGGGCGCGGCGCTCAACGCGGTGCAGATCGCCGAACTCGCGGCCCGGTGAGGAGAGCGCCGGCCGCGGCCCGGGCGGCTTATTGGGCGCGCCGCCAGCCCGAGCTTGACAGCAACGCGCCGCCCGCCGAGAATGCCGCGCTTTTGGACGCTGGCGGACTTTTCTCCGCCGTTGTTCCAGAGCGTCGCCAGCCGGAGGCGCCAGCCGTGGGTCGAATCTCCACCAACCAGTTCAAGAACGGCATCACGATCGAACACGAGGGCAACCTCTTCGACTTGGTCGAGTTCCAGTTCGTGAAGCCGGGCAAGGGTTCCGCGTTCGTCCGGACCCGCCTCAAGAACATCCGCACCGGCAAGGTGCTCGAGGTCACCTTCGACTCGAAGGACACGATCGAGCAGGTGAGCGTCGAGAAGAACGACATGGAGTACCTCTACCGGGAGGGCGAGCACTACATCTTCATGGATCCGGACACCTACGACCAGGTGCCGGTGGCGAAGGAGAAGGTCGAGGACCTGCTGCCCCTGCTCAAGGAGAACACGAAGTGCTTCTTCAAGCGGGTCGGCGATGAGATCATCTCGATCGCGCTGCCGGACTTCGTCATCCTCGAGGTCGTGGAGACGGATCGCTACATCAAGGGATCGACGGCGAGCGGCGGGCCGAAGCCGGCCAAGGTCGAGACCGGGGCCATCGTCAGCGTCCCGGTCTTCGTCGAGGTGGGAGACGTGATCAAGGTTGATACGCGTACCAGAGCATACGTGGAGCGGGTGTGAAGAAAACGAGGAACAAGAAGGGCGCGAAGGCGACGGCGCGCGCGCCCGCGCAGCAGGAGCCGGCGGACCAGGGCGGCGCAGCGGCCGCGGGCCGCGTGAGCATGGACATCGCGTCGATCGAGCGGCTCATCCAGCTCATGGCGGCGAACGGGCTGGTGGAGATCGAGGTGCACAACGGCCCGAACCGCCGGGTGCGCCTCAGCCGCCGCCTGGAGACGCCGCCGCAGATGGTCTTCCCCGCGGCCGCGGCGCCCGCGGCCGCGGCCCCCGCGCCCGCCCAGGCCGGAGCGGCGGGGCCGCCTGCGGCCGCGGCGCGGCCGGCCGACACCATCGAGTTCGTCTCGCCCATGGTCGGGACCTTCTATCGCGCCCCCAGCCCGGAGTCGCCCCCGTACGTGACGCCCGGGGAGAAGATCACGCCGGACACGGTGCTGTGCATCATCGAGGCCATGAAGGTGATGAACGAGATCCGCGCCGAAACGGCGGGCGAGGTCGTCGACATCCTGGTCGAGAACGGCGAGGCCGTGGAGTTCGGCCAGCCGCTCTTCCTGATCAGGAAGAGCGGCTGACGGCCCGAGGCCGCGCGCAGCGATGTTCAAGAGAATCCTCATCGCCAACCGCGGGGAGATCGCGCTGCGGATCATCCGCGCCTGCCGCGAGCTGGGCGTCGAGACCGTGGCCGTCTACTCCGAGGCCGACGCCAACGCCATCTACCTGCGCTGGGCCGACGAGACCATCTGCATCGGGCCGCCCAAGGCGGCGCACTCCTACCTGGACATCCCGCGCATCATCAGCGCGGCGGAGATCGCGGACGTCGAGGCCATCCACCCCGGCTACGGCTTCCTCTCGGAGAACGCGCACTTCGCCGAGGTGTGCGAGTCGTGCGGCATCACCTTCATCGGCCCGCCGCCGCAGACCATCGAGCTGGTGGGGAACAAGGCGCGCGCCAAGGAGACCGCGCGGGAAGCCGGCATCCCGGTCATCCCCGGCTCCAAGTCGATCATCGAGTCCGAGGCCGCGGCCTTGGACGAGGCAAGGCGCCTGAAGTACCCGGTGCTGGTCAAGGCGGCGGCCGGCGGCGGCGGCCGCGGCATGCGCGTCGCGCACAACGACGTCTCGCTGGTCAACGCCTTCCTCTCGGCGCGCGCCGAGGCCGAGGCGGCCTTCGGCGACTCGTCCGTCTACCTCGAGAAGCTCATCGAGAAGCCGCGCCACGTCGAGGTGCAGGTGCTGGCGGACGCGCACGGCAACTTCGTGCACCTGGGCGAGCGCGATTGCTCGCTGCAGCGCCGCCACCAGAAGGTGCTCGAGGAGGCGCCCTCCTCGGTCCTCACGCCGGAGCTGCGCGCGCGCATGGGCGAGGCGGCCAAGCGCCTGTGCAAGAGCGCGGGCTACCGGAACGCCGGCACCGTCGAGTTCCTGGTCGACTGGGAGCGCAACTTCTACTTCATGGAGATGAACGCGCGCGTCCAGGTCGAGCACGCCGTGACCGAGATGGTGACCGGCGTGGACATCGTCAAGGAGCAGCTGCGCATCGCCTGCGGCGAACCGCTCTCCTTCCGCCAGAAGGACGTCGAGATCAGCGGGCACGCCATCGAGTGCCGCATCAACGCCGAGGACCCTGACGACGGCTTCCGGCCCTGTCCCGGCCAGATCCTGGCGTACTTCGCCCCGGGCGGGGCGCACATCCGCCTCGACTCGCACGTCTACGCCGGGTACGAGATCCCCTCGCACTACGACTCGCTGATCAGCAAGCTGATCGTCTGGGGGCGCACGCGCGAGGAGGCGCTGAACCGCGCGCGGCGCGCGCTCGACGAGTATGTGATCGAGGGGATCAAGACCTCCATTCCGCTGCACCGGCGCATCCTGCGCGACCCGCGCTTCCGCGACGGCAACGTCGATACGTCCTTCCTGGACGCCTTCATGGCGGAGAGGTGACGCGCGGCGCGAATGGCGGCGCGCCCCGAATCCGCGGATTCCGAGTGGTTCCCGGCAGCCGTCCGTTCTAGGCTTTCCGCATGAACGCGACCTGGCGCTTCATCTCCCTGCTGACGGCGGTGCTGAACCGCCTCATCGTGCTGGCCGCGACCGGCGCCCTGGTGAGTGACCTCGTGCGGGAGCCGGAGGCGGGCGCCCCCGGGCTCTTGTCGAGCGCGGTGGACCTCGCCCTGGCGGAGCCGGTCGCCGCCGTGAGCGCGGCCGCGCTGCTCATCCTGCTCAACCTGAACGTGGTGCAGTTCACGCTCTACTCCCTGGCGAACACGCCCGCGCGGTCCTTCATCACCTCGCAGGCGCACGGCGGGAAGTCGCGGGTCGCCCTCTCGGCCATCCAGCGCGCGTTGCAGGCCACGGCCTTGCAGGTGCACGAGGTCGCGCGCGCGCGGGTGCGCGTGCACCGCGCCGGGCGCAAGCGTTTGCGCGTGCACGTGCGCTACAAGGTGCGCGAGGTCCTGGACGCCGGCACGGCGGCCGAGCACCTGCGCGTGGTGCTGAAGAGGCGCTTCTCCGAGCTCGTGGTGCTCGATCCGAGCGAGCGCGTCGAGTTCGACCTCGACATGGCGGGCATCCGCAGCATGCGCGGGGCGGCGCCCGCGCCCAAGCGGCTGCCTCCGCCCCCGGACGTGGTTCCCACCGACGCGTTCAAGGGGCCGGTCTACCCCGTGGAGGGGGAGGTCTCGTAAGAGCGCCGTCTCGGCCCGCGGCCGGCGGGCGTTCGGCTGGCGGAGCGCCGCAGATGTCGTTTCTTCTTGGCTTGCTCTGGCCCGTGCTGCTGCAGCAGGCGCCGGCTGGCCAGATCGCCCTGCTCACGCGCCTCGCCGATCCCGTCGCCTTCCTGGACGCCGAGTCCCAGGCGGAGAGGACGCTCTTCCACTGGGACAAGGGCGCGCCGCTGCGCGCCGGGGACGGCCTGCGCCAGGGAGTGGCCGGCTGCTCGCAGGTCTTCTTCCTGGACGACCGCGCGGAGGCGCGGTTCTACGGGCAGACGCACCTGATCGTGGAAGCGGATGACGCGGGCGGCCACGTGCTGCTTCTCCGCGACCTGCGCTGCGCCGTGTTCGACCTCAAGACCGCGGCCACGCGCGTCCTGCTTCCCGGCGGGACCGAGGTCAGCGGCCGCGGCACGTGGTTTCGCGTCATCAAGGACGACGTGAACGGCCGATACGTGATTCGCAACGCCGGACCCGCCGAGCTGTCCCTGGCCGGGCCGGTACTGCCGCCCGGCGCGGCCGGAGTGCCCGCCGGGCACGAGGTCGAGATCCCGGCGGTCGAGGCGGAGCCGCCGCCGGACAAGCAGGTCGTCGACGTCTGGGAGGGCAAGGTGCTGCGCCTCGACCGCGGCGTGCTGCCCACGCGCGTGGGCGCTGACCTGTTCCTCGAGGGCGAGGGACTGGCGCGCGTCGGCGGCGCGCGCATCCGGCTGATCGAGGGCGGCAGAACCAGGATCTTCCGGCCGCGGCGCTCGGGCGGCGGCGAGCGCTGAGACGCGCAGGAGCGACGCGAAAGATGCCACGAGCACTGGTCACCGGCGGAGCGGGCTTCCTCGGTTCACATCTCTGCGATCGGCTGCTGGACGACGGCTACGAAGTCATCGTCATGGACAACCTGATCACCGGGGACCTGGCCAACATCGAGCACCTGTTCGCGCACGACAGGTTCCGCTTCGTCAAGTACGACGTCACCGAGTTCATCTACCTCGAGGGCCCGCTCGACTACATCTTCCACTTCGCCTCGCCGGCCAGCCCGATCGACTACCTGGAGTTCCCGATCCAGACGCTCAAGGTCGGCTCCCTCGGCACGCACAAGGCGCTCGGCCTGGCCAAGGCGAAGCGGGCCACGTTCGTCCTGGCCTCGACCTCCGAGTGCTACGGCGACCCGCTGGTGCACCCGCAGAAGGAGACCTACTGGGGCAACGTCAACCCGGTGGGGCCGCGCGGCGTCTACGACGAGGCCAAGCGCTTCGCCGAGGCCATGACCATGGCCTACCACCGCTACCACGACGTGCGCACGCGCATCGTGCGCATCTTCAACACCTACGGGCCGCGCATGCGCCTGAACGACGGCCGCGCGCTGCCGACCTTCATGCTGCAGGCGTTGCGCGGCGAGCCGCTCACCGTCTTTGGCGACGGCTCGCAGACGCGTTCCTTCTGCTTCGTTTCCGACCTGATCGAGGGCATCGTGCGCCTGTCGCGCGCGGACGAGGTCTATCCGGTGAACGTGGGCAACCCGCACGAGATCACCATCCTCGAGTTCGCCGACAAGGTCGTCGAGCTGACCGGGTCGCGGAGCCGCATCGTCTACAAGCCGCTGCCCGTGGACGACCCCAAGGTGCGCCAGCCGGACATCACCCGGGCCAGGGAGATCCTCGGCTGGGAGCCCGTGGTCGCGCTCGAGGACGGCTTGCGGCGCACGCTGCAGTTCTTCCGGGAGAAGGTGGCCCGGCTCGGGGAGGCGGGTCCGGGATCGTAGGATGCCTGCGGTATGTGCGGCATCTTCGGCAGCGCGGCGCGCCGGGACGTGGCGGGCCTGATCGTCGAGAGCCTCAGGCACCTCGAGTACCGCGGCTACGACTCGGCGGGCATCGCCATGCTCCAGGGCGGCGAGCTGGCCGTGGTGCGCCGCGAGGGCAGGATCGACCACCTGGCGGCGGCCGTGCAGCAGCTCGGGCTCCGCGGCGAGACCGGCATCGGGCACACGCGCTGGGCGACGCACGGCGCGCCGTCGGAGCGCAACGCGCATCCGCATCGCGACTGCGCCGGCGACGTGGCGGTCATCCACAACGGCATCATCGAGAACCACGAGGTGCTGCGCGCGCGCTTGGCCGGCCTCGGCCACCGCTTCGCCTCGGAGACCGACTCGGAGATCCTGCCGCACCTCATCGAGGAGTACTTGAAGGAGCACGACCTGCTCGATGCGGTGTGCCGGGCGGTGGGAGAGATTTGCGGCACCTACGCCTTCGTGGTCCTCGACCGCACGCGCCCCGGGAGGCTGGTCGGCGGGCGCAGGGATTCGCCGCTGGTCGTCGGCCTGGGCGCGGGCGAGAACTTCCTCTCCTCGGACGTCGCGGCGCTCCTGCCGGTGACGCGCGACGTGGTCTTCCTCGAGAACGGCGAGGTGGTGGAGATCAGGCCGGAGAGCGTGACCATCATCGACCGCGCGGGCCGGCCGCGCGCGCCGCGCGCGGAGCGCATCGACTGGGACGCCGAGGCGGCGGCCAAGGGCGGCTACCGCCACTTCATGCAGAAGGAGATCGAGGAGCAGCCCGCGGTCGTGGCGCGCACGCTGCAGCGCCACCTGGACGCGGGCGGCAGGCGCGCGGCGCTCGCCGGCAGCGAGCCGCTGGAGCAGGAACTCGGCGCGCTGGAGAGGATCACGATCATCGCCTGCGGCACTTCCTGGCACGCGGGACTGGTCGCCAAGTTCCTGATCGAGTCGCGCGCCGGCGTGCCGGTCGAGGTCGACTACGCCTCGGAGTTTCGCTACCGCGAGCCGGTCCTGGCGCGCCGTCACCTGGTGATCGCCATCTCCCAGTCGGGCGAGACCCTGGACACGCTCGCGGCGGTGCGCGACGCGCGCTCGCGCGGCGCTCGGCTCCTGTCGATCGTCAACGTCAAGGGGTCCTCGCTGACGCGCGAGTCGGACGCCGTGCTCTTGACCGATGCCGGCCCCGAGATCGGCGTCGCCTCCACCAAGGCGTTCACCACGCAGCTCATGGTGCTGGAGCTCCCCGCCCTGAAGCTGGCGGCGTCGCGCGGGCGGCTGTCCCTCGCCGAGGAGCAGGAGGCGGTCAACGCGCTGCGGCGCGCGCCGCTGCGCATGCAGGAGTGCCTGGCGCCGGCCGCGGAGATCGCCGCGGCCGCCGAGGAGTACCGCGCGGCGCGCGACTTCCTCTTCCTCGGCCGCGGCGTCAACTACCCCATCGCGCTGGAAGGCGCGCTCAAGCTCAAGGAGATCTCCTACGTGCACGCCGAGGGGTATCCGGCCGGCGAGATGAAGCACGGCCCGATCGCCCTGATCGACAAGGCCATGCCGGTCGTGGTCATCGCCACGCCGGGCCGGGTGTACGAGAAGGTGCTCTCCAACATGCAGGAGGTCAAGGCGCGCGGCGGCCGCATCATCGCCGTGGCCGCGGCCGAGGACGCCGCGGTCGCGAAGCTGGCCGACGCCGTGCTGCCCGTGCCCGTGGTGGAGGATGAGATCTCGCCCCTGATCAACGTGCTGCCGCTGCAGCGGTTGGCCTACTGGATCGCCGACCTGCGCGGCTGCGACATCGACAAGCCCAGGAACCTGGCGAAGAGCGTGACGGTGGAGTGATGACAGCGAAGGAAACGGACCTCCTGGCGCGACTGAAAGAGCGCGCGGCGAGCCGCGAGCTGCAGGTCGCCGTGGTCGGGCTCGGCTACGTCGGCCTGCCGCTCGCGGTGCGCTTCGCGAACGTCGGCTACCGCGTCACCGGCTTCGACCTGGACGCCGGCAAGGTGGACGCGCTCTGCCGCGGGGAGTCGTACATCGACGACGTGCCGGCGGTCGAGGTGCGCCGCGTGCTCGAGACGCGCCGTTTCGCGGCGACGACCGACGCGGCGCTCCTCTCGGCCGTGGACTCGGTGTCCATCTGCGTGCCGACCCCGCTCTCGAAGTTCCGCGAGCCGGACCTGTCCGCGGTGCGCGCGGCCGGCGAGGAGCTGGCGCGGCGCCTGCGCCCCGGTCAACTCGTCGTCCTCGAGAGCACGACCTACCCCGGGACGACCGAGGAGATGCTCCTGCCCCTGCTCGCCGCCGGCGGCCTGCGCGTGGGCACGGACTTCTTCCTGGCCTTCTCGCCCGAGCGCATCGACCCGGGGCGGCGCGACTTCATGGTGCACAACACGCCGCGCGTGATCGGCGGCGTCACGCGCGCCTGCGGCGAGGCGGCGGCGGCCGTCTACGGCGCCGCCATCCCCAGCATCGTGCCGGTGGCGAACGCGCGCACCGCCGAGATGGTGAAGCTCCTGGAGAACACCTTTCGCTCGGTCAACATCGCCCTGGTGAACGAGGTGGCGATGATGTGCGATCGGCTCGACATCCCGGTGTTCGAGGTCATCCAGGCCGCCGCCACCAAGCCGTTCGGCTTCATGCCCTTCTACCCGGGGCCCGGCCTGGGCGGGCACTGCGTGCCCATCGACCCGCTCTACCTCTCGTGGAAGATGCGCTCGCTCGACTACCGGGCGCGCTTCATCGAGCTGGCCGAGGACGTCAACCGTTCCATGCCGCACTACGTGGCGGCCAAGGTGGGCGCGGCCCTCAACCGCCAGCGCAAGGCGGTGCACGGCTCCAGGGTGCTGGTGCTGGGCGTCGCCTACAAGCGGGACATCGACGACGTGCGCGAGTCGCCGGCGCTGGACGTCATGCGCGCCCTGGAGAGACAGGGCGCGCTGGTCTCGTACCATGATCCCTTCGTGCCGCTGCTGGAGTACGACGGCGCGGAGCGCAGGTCGGTGCCGTTCGAGCGCGAGGTGCTCGCGGCCGTGGACTGCGCCGTGATCGTGACCGATCACTCCGCCGTGGACTACGCGCAGCTGGTGCGGTCGGTGCCGGTCGTGGTGGACGCGCGCAACGCCACGCGCCACTGCCGCCACCTCGGCGACGTGATCACAATCTGACGGCCGCGCACGCGGCCCGCGAGGAGAGCAGGAGATGGCCACGGTCCTTGTCACGGGAGCGGCGGGCTTCATCGGCTCGACGCTGTGCGACTGCCTCGTCGGCCGCGGCGAGCGCGTGCTGGGCTTCGACAACTTCCATCCCTTCTATGACCCGCGCATCAAGCGGCTGAACGTCGCCGGGCTTCTCGCCAGCGGCCGCTTCACCCTGGTCGAGGGCGACCTGCGCGACCGCGACGCGCTGCGCCAGGTCTTGCGCGAGGGCGCGCCGGACGCGGTGGTGCACCTCGCGGCCATGGCCGGGGTGCGCCCCTCCATCCGCGACCCGCTGCTCTACACGGAGGTCAACCTGACGGGAACGACGCTCCTGCTCGAGGAGATGCGCGCCGCGGGAGTGCGCCGCCTGGTGTTCGGCTCCTCCTCGTCGGTGTACGGCGGCAGCCGCGCCACGCCCTTCCGCGAGGACCAGCCCGCCGACCGGCCGGTGTCGCCCTACGCCGCCACCAAGCGCGCCGGCGAGGTGCTGTGCCACGCCTACCACCACCTGCACGACTTCGACGTCGCTTGCCTGCGCTTCTTCACGGTCTACGGCCCGCGCCAGCGCCCGGAGATGGCGATCCACAAGTTCACGCGGCTCATGCAGCAGGAGAAGCCGATCCCCTTCTACGGCGACGGCTCCTCCGCCCGGGACTACACCTTCATCACGGACATCGTAACGGGCGTGGTGCAGGCCCTGGAGCGCGCCTCCGGCTACGCCATCTACAATCTCGGCGGCTCGCATACCGTCTCCCTCAGGGAGCTGGTCGACCTGCTGCAGGAGCGCTCTGGCCGAGAGGCGCGGCTCGAGCGGCTGCCGGATCAGCCCGGCGACGTGCCGATCACCTGCGCCGACGTGAGCAAGGCGGAGCGGGAGCTCGGCTACCAGCCGCGCGTGCGCATCGAGGAGGGGCTGGACCGCTTCCTCGCCTGGTACCGCGAGACGCGCGCGGCGCTGGAGGGCGCGTGACCGCCGCCCGCCCGCTGGTGCTGGTCGTGGTCGGCGCGCGCCCGAACTTCATGAAGGCCGGGCCCGTGCTCGGCCAGCTTCGCGCGCGCGCCGCGGTCGACACCCTGCTGCTGCACACCGGGCAGCACTACGACGAGCAGATGTCGGCCCTGTTCTTCCGCGACCTGGGACTGCCGCAGCCGGAGGTCAACCTCGGCGTCGGCTCCGGCAGCCACGCCCGGCAGACCGCGGAGGTGATGGTGCGCTTCGAGTCCTACCTGGAAGGCGGCGCGCGCCGGCCGGCCTGCGTGGTCGTGGTGGGGGACGTCAACTCGACGCTCGCCTGCGCGCTGGTCGCCGCCAAGGCGGAGATCCCGCTGGCGCACGTCGAGGCGGGGCTGCGCTCCTTCGACCGCAGCATGCCGGAGGAGCTGAACCGCATCTGCACGGACCAGCTCGCCGCGGCCTGCTACGTGACCGAGGAAGCGGGCATGGAGAACCTGCGGCGCGAGGGGCAGGCGGCGGAGCGGCGCCTGCTGGTGGGGAACACGATGATCGACACGCTCCTCCAGCAACGCGCGCGCGCCGCCGCCTGCGGCGCGGAGCGGCGCCGCGAACTGGGCGTCGCCGGGCGGTCCTACGCCGTGTGCACGCTGCACCGCCCGTCCAACGTCGACGCGCCCGCCACCCTGGCGGGAGTCCTCGACGCCCTGGCCCGGGTAGCCGAGCGGCTGCCGCTGCTCTTGCCGCTGCACCCGCGCACGCGCGCGCGCATCGAGTCCTTCGGCCTCGCTTCCAGGCTGCACGCGGCGTCCGGCCTGCGGATCAGCGGCCCCCTCGGCTACCTCGACTTCCTCGGGCTCCTGAGTACCGCGGCTCTCGTCTTGACCGACTCCGGCGGCATCCAGGAGGAGGCCACGGTGCTCAAGGTGCCGTGCGTCACGCTGCGCGAGAACACCGAACGCCCGGTCACCCTGCAGATGGGCGGCAACGTGCTCGCCGGCGCCGATCCCGGGCGCATCGTGGCGGCGGCCGAGAGGATGCTCGCGCTCGAGAGCGGCGCGATCGGCACGCCGCCGCTCTGGGACGGCCGGGCGGCCGAGCGCATTGCCGCCGACCTGGAGCGCCGCGTCGCGGCGCGCGCGCCGGACGGCCGCGGAGGCGCCCCATGAGCGGGCTGGCGCTGGTCACGGGCGGGGCGGGATTCATCGGTTCGCACCTGGTCGAGGGGCTGCTCGCCGCCGGGATGCGCGTGCGCGTCCTCGACGACTTCAGCACCGGCCGGGAGGAGAACCTGGCGGCGGCGGCGGGAAGGGTAGAGGTCGTGCGCGGGGACTGCTGCCGCGCGGAGGAGGCCCAGGCGGCTGTCAGCGGGGCGGAGCTGGTGTTCCACGAGGCCGCGCTGCCGTCGGTGCAGCGCTCGGTCGAGGATCCCTTCCTCGCCCAGCGGCGCAACCTCGACGCCACGTTGGTCATGCTGGACGCGGCGCGCCGGGCCGGGGTGCGGCGCTTCATCTACGCCGGATCGTCCTCGGTTTACGGCGACAGCGCCGAGCTGCCCAGGCACGAGGGGCTGTGTCCCGAGCCGCTCTCGCCCTACGCCGCGCAGAAGCTCGCGGCGGAGCACTACTGCCGCGTCTTCGCCGGGTGCTACGGCCTGCACACCGTGGTGCTGCGCTACTTCAACGTGTACGGCCCGCGCCAGGATCCGTCGTCCCCCTACTCGGGGGTCATCTCGCTCTTCATCGCCGCGCTGCTCGACGGCCGCGCGCCCTTCATCTTCGGCGACGGCCGCCAGACGCGCGACTTCGTCTTCGTGGGCGACGTCGTGGCCGCGAACCTGCTCGCGGCCACGCGCGACCTGCCGCGAGGCTCGATCGTCAACGTCGCGAGCGGGCGCCGCAGCACGGTGCTCGAGCTGTTCGACACGGTGCAGAGGGCGGTGGGGGGCGGCGCCCTGGGCATCGAGCCGCTGTTCGCCGCGGCGCGCCCCGGCGACGTGCGCGACTCGCTCGCGGACCTGACGCGCGCGCGCGACCTGCTTGGTTTCCAGCCGACGGTGTCGCTCGGCGAGGGCGTTCGGCATACTGTGGTCGGCTTCCTGAACGCAACGCAACAGAAGGAGAAGCTGCCGTGAAGGGCGTCATCCTGGCCGGAGGCCTCGGCACGAGGCTCTCCCCCCTCACCAAGGTGGCCAACAAGCACCTGCTGCCGGTGTACGACAAGCCGATGATCTACTACCCGATCACCACGCTGGTGAACGCCGGCGTCAAGGACATCCTGCTGGTGACGGGCGGCAACAACGCCGGCGACTTCCTGCGCCTGCTCGGGAACGGGGCGGAGTTCGGGCTCAAGCACCTGAACTACACCTACCAGCGCGGGGAGGGAGGGATCGCCGACGCGCTCAAGCTGGCGGAGCACTTCTGCGGCGGCGACAAGCTCGTGGTCGTGCTCGGCGACAACATCATCGAGCGCAACATCGTGCGCGCCGTCGCCGCTTTCGCCGAGCAGGGGCAGGGCGCCAAGATCCTCCTCAAGGAGGTCCCCGACCCGCAGCGCTTCGGCGTCGCCACGCTCGACGGAAACCGCGTCACCAAGATCGTGGAGAAGCCGAAGCAGCCGGAGACGAACCTCGCGGTCATCGGCATCTACATGTACGACGGGCAGGTGTTCGAGATCGCCCGCAACCTCAAGCCCTCCGCGCGCGGCGAGTTGGAGATCACCGACGTCAACAACGCCTACATCGAGCGCGGGCAGCTCACCTTCGACGTCATCGACGGCTGGTGGACCGACGCCGGCACCTTCGAGTCGCTGTTCCGCGCCTCCGAGCGGGTGCGCGCGGGCGGGGCCAACCACCTCGCTTGAGGGCGCGATGGGCGGCGGACTGCTGATCACCGGCGCGAACGGGATGCTCGGCAGCGAGCTCAGGTCCCTGGCCGCGCCGCGGCGCGAGGTGATCTGCACGGACATCGCCGAGATGGACGTCACCGACCTGGCGGCGGTGCGTGAGGTGTTCGCGGCCAACAGGCCGAGCGTGGTCGTGCACGGCGGCGCGCTGACCGACGTGGACGGCTGCGAGACCGATCCGGACCGCGCCTTCCGCGTGAACGCCCTCGGCACGCGCAACGTGGCGCTGGCGGCGGCAGAGCAGGGCGCGCCGGTCCTCTACGTCTCCACCGACTACGTGTTCGACGGCCGCGCCACGCGCCCCTACGTCGAGTTCGACCCGGTGGGGCCGCGCTCGGTGTACGGCGCCTCGAAACTCGCGGGCGAGCGCTTCGTCCGCGAGCTGGCCGCCGGGCGCTTCTGGATCGTGCGCACGCAGTGGGTCTACGGCTTCCGCGGCAAGAACTTTGTGGACACCATCCTGGCCGCGGCGCGCGCGGGCAAGCCGCTGCGCGTGGTGGACGACCAGATCGGCTGTCCGACCTGGGCGCGAGACCTGGCCCGGGGCGTGCTCGCCATCATTGACCAGGACCCCGGCTACGGCACGTACCACTGCTCCTCGCGCGGTTCCTGCTCGTGGTTCGCATTCGCCGGCGAGATCCTTAGGATGGCCGGCGTCGCCCCGGTCTCCCTGGAGCCGATGCCAAGCTCGGAGCTGGACCGTGCGGCTCCGCGGCCCGCGTATTCGGTCCTGCGCAACTACATGCTGGAGCAGACGATCGGCGATCTCATGCCGCCGTGGCAGGAGGCCCTCGCGGGCTACCTGGCCGCTGGCGGCGACGGGTGAGCCGGCGCGCCTCGTCCCGGGAGCCTGGGCGGCGCGCCGCGACCGCCGGGTTGCGGGCTGGCCGCTCGTGCCCTGAGGTGCACTTCCCATGAAGACCATTCTCGTGACCGGCGGAGCCGGGTTCATCGGCTCCAACTTCGTGCGCCACGTGCTGGCGCGCACGGCTCAGTACCGGGTGGTCAACCTCGACCTGCTCACCTACGCCGGCAACCTCGAGAACCTGAAGGACGTCGAGCGCGACGAGCGCTACGCCTTCGTCAAGGCGGACATCGCCGACGCCCGGGCGGTGGAGAGGGTCTTCGCCGAGCACGCCGTCGACCTGGTCGTCAACTTCGCGGCCGAGTCGCACGTCGACCGCTCGATCGTCGACCCGGAAGTGTTCGTGCGCACCAACGTGCTGGGTACGCAGGTGCTGCTCGATCGGGCGCGCGCCGCCGGCGTCGAACGCTACCTGCAGGTCTCGACCGACGAGGTGTACGGCTCGCTCGGCCCGCAGGACAAGGCGTTCACCGAAGAGCACCCCATCCGCCCGAGCTCGCCCTACTCGGCGAGCAAGGCCGGGGCGGACCACCTCGTGCACGCCGTCGCCCACACTTTCGGCCTGCCGGCCGTGATCACGCGCTGCTCCAACAACTACGGGCCCTACCAGTTCCCGGAGAAGCTCATCCCGCTGATGATTTCGAACGCCCTCGAGGGCAAAGAGCTGCCGGTCTACGGCGACGGCAAGAACGTGCGCGACTGGCTGCACGTGGACGACCACTGTTCCGCGATCCTGCGCGCGCTCGAGGCGGGCAAGGCGGGCGCGGTCTACAACATCGGCGGCGCGAGCGAGATGGAGAACATCGAGGTGGTCCGGCTCATTCTGCGGGCGGTGAACCGGCCGGAGAGCCTGATCCGCTTCGTCAAGGACCGCCCGGGCCACGACCGGCGCTACGCCATCGACGCCGCGAGGATCCGGCAGGAGCTGGGGTGGGAGCCGGCGTGCAGGTTCCAGGACGGCATCGCGGAGACCGTGCGCTGGTACCTCGAGCACCGCGATTGGTGGGAGCGCGTCAAGGCGGGCGAGTACCGCAAGTACTACGAGATGATGTACGCGGGACGCTGACCGCCTGGGGCGAGGCCCGGCGGCGGGCTGGCCGGGCGGCCGGCGCGATCCCGGGCGGGGCCGGGCGAATCCCGGCGCGCTTGCCCGGCCGACCGCTAGGATTTCCGCACGAAAGGCTCAAGATCCGGGGGGCCGCGACCGAAAGAGGAGACATCGGACCGATGCCGAACAAGCGAGCGGAGAGCGGGGGGCGGGACGCGACGTCCAGGTGCTTCCTGGCGTGCCTCCTCTTCCTCGTGTCCGGCCTGAGCGCGTGCCGCACCTTCGACGACCCGCGCGTCCTGCAGACCCTGAACCAGCGCGGCTTCGGGCGCAAGTACGTCGGGGACGCGAACGAGGTGCTGACGCTCGGCGTCGGCGATCAGCTCACCATCGCGGACGCGAACAACCAGGAGATCATCGATACCCTCACCATCCGCCTGGACGGGGTGGTCAGCGCCCGGATGATCGGCGAGGTGTTCGTCGCGGGCTTCACCACGCAGGAGATCGCCCAGGCCCTGAACGCCCGCTACGCCGAGTACTACACCGACACCAGCATCATGGTGACGCCGACGAACATCACCTCGAAGCGCTTCTACATGCACGGCGAAACCGCGTTGAAGGGCGCCCAGCCGCTCTTGCGCGACACCACGGTGTGGGACGCGGTGATGGCGACCGGGGTGCTGCCCACGGCGTCCCTTTCCGACATCCGCGTGATCCGCTCCGACCCGCGCCACCCGCTCATCATCCCGATCGACCTCGACAAGATGCTCGAGCACGGCGACTCCTCGGACAACATCCTGCTGCGCGAGGACGACATCGTCATCATCCGGCCGAACTTCGCCGGTTGGGTGAAGAACGGCGTGGAGCTGATCCTCGCTCCGCTCATGCCGGTCACCCAGCTCCTGGTCTCGGTGCGCAACATCCAGACGATCGCCGACTCGTTCAGCACCGACAAGAACTTCTACGTCGGCGCGCGCGGCGGCTACGGCGGCGGCGGCGGCTACTACGGCGGCTATGGAGGGGCGCGGCCCGCGCCCTACGGCGAGGAGAACCCGGTGGTCGTGCCGCCGGGCGGGAGCGACTCCTCGGGAGAGTGAGCGCGGGAGGCGAGCATGGCTGATCCACAGACCCCCGACGCGCTCATGGCGGAGGCCGGCACCGGCGAGCAGATCCGGCGCCTGCTGCGCGCCGCGCGCGACAACCGCTTCCGCATCATCCTGCTCGGCGCGATCGGCATGATCGTGGGCGCGGGGGTCGCGACCATCGTCCCCGACCTGTACGAGTCGGAGACCAAGCTGGTGCTGCGCGAGTGGAACCTGGTGGAGGAGACGCGCCTGCTCGCCTCGATCCAGGACCAGCCGCTCGCGGTGAAGGAGGACGTCCTCAGGGAGGAGCTGACGTCTTTCGAATGGATCCACGACGTGCTGGAGAAGGTCGAGTGGATCGAGTTCGCCGAGGCGCGCGGCGACGGGGCCAAGATGTTCGACCTGGTGAACAAGGTGCGCGACGAGGCGCACTTCGACATCAAGATGGAGACCAGTTCGGCGGGCGAGCTGCTGGTCGAGCTGTCGTTCCGCTGGTACGACCCGCGGATGGCCCACGACTTCGTCCTGCAGACGCGCAGGAACTGGATCGCGCGGCGCATCGAGGAGAGCAACAAGTTCTGGGGCAAGAAGCTGCAGGACGCGGAGAAGCTGTTCCGCGACAAGCAGGAGACCTACCAGAAGGCCACGGCCGCGCGCCAGCAGTTCATGACCGAGCACGGCCTCTCCTTCATGGACGAGCGCAGCGCCGACAGCGACCTGCAGAACGCCCTGGTCGTGCGCCTGAGCGAGCAGCAGGCCAGGATCCGCGAGCTGGAGAGCCAGACGCGGGCGCAGCAGGAGCAGCTCGACGCGACCCCGGAGAAGATCGACACGCCGATCAAGGAGCGCAACCCGGATTGGGATACCCTCAACACCCAGCTGCAGAGCGAGCGCGGCCAGCTCCAGGAGATGCTCGCGCGCTACACCGAGACCCATCCCCTGGTGAAGAAGCAGCGCAAGAGGGTGGAGGAGGCGGAGGCGGCGTTCGCGGCGGTCAAGGACCACGAGTTCATCACCGACACCGTGCGCTCGGAAACGAACCCGGCGTGGCTGGAGATTCGGAAAGCGCTGGACCTCGCCACCGCGATGCTCAGGGGCTACCGCGAGGGGCAGGCGGACCAGGAGGCGCAGCTGCAGGAGGTGCACGAGCGCCTCAGCCAGCAGCCGACCTTGCAGAGCGAGCTGCAGCGCCTGCAGAACGAGTACGACGTCGCGCAGGAGGAGTTCAACCAGGCGAGCAGCGGGATCATGCCGCTGCGCGATCGCATGGAGCTGAAGAAGAAGCAGGGGGGCGGGACCTTCGCCGACGCCGAGGCGGAGCTGGCGTCGGGCGGCGCCTTCTCGATCCTCGAGGAGCCGGTGGTCGCCGACACCCCGGTGGGCCTGCCCAAGCCGGTGTTCCTCCTCATCGGGCTCCTGCTGGGCGTGGCCGCGGCCCTGGCCTTCGCGCTCGTCGCGGAGATGGCCCGCTCCACCTTCGACGACCCGGCCGAGGCGGCGCTGGCGCTGCGCCTGCCGGTCCTCGGAGCCGTGGGCAACATCTCCACTTCCGCCGAGCGGCGCCGGGCGCGGGTGCGCGAGGTGGTGCGCATGGCGGGCAGCGTGCTCATCGTCGCCGTCCTGGGAGTGCTCGTCTACCTCGTCACCACGCGCCCCGAGGTGCTGCCCGTCCAGGTCCAGGACGCCATCGAGGGGCTGCGCGCCGCCTTCCAGTGAGGATCTGCTACCTCTGCCACCGCATCCCCTTTCCACCGGACAAGGGCGACAAGATCCGCTCCTTCCATCAGGTGGAGTTCCTGGCGCGGCGGCACGAGGTCGACCTGTTCACCTTCGTGGACGACGCGGCCGACCTGGCGCACGTGGCGGCGCTTCGCCGCATGGTGCGGCGCATCCATGTCGAGCGCCTCTGGCCGCTCTCCGCGCGCCTCTGGTCGCTGCGCGCGCTTCTCGGGGGCGGGCCGTTGTCCTTCGCCTACTTCCGCCAGGGGCGCCTGCGCGCTGCGCTGCAACGCGCGCTCAGGAGCGAGTCCTACGACCTGGCCGTGGCCTTCTCCTCGGCCATGGCGCCCTATCTGGACGGCTGGGACGGGCCCCGGGCCCTCGACTTCGTGGACATCGACTCGGCCAAGTGGCTGGCCTACGCCGAGCAGCTCGGCCGCACGCCGCTCGGCTGGCTCTATGGACGCGAGGGCCGCGCCCTGCGCCGCCTGGAAGGCGCGCTGGCGGAGCGCGCGGAGCTGACCGTGGTCTGCTCGCCGCGCGAGGAGGAGGAGCTCTGCTCCTTCTGCGCGCCGCGCTGCGCCGTGACCGTGCCGAACGGCACGGACGTAGAGCGCTTCTCGCCGGGGGAGTCGCCGCTCGCGCCGCTCGACCTCGTCTTCACCGGCGCCATGGACTACCGCGCCAACGCCGACGCCGTGCTCTGGTTCGCGCGCGAGGTCCTGCCGCTGGTGCGGAAGGAGCGGCCGGCGGCGCGCTTCGCCATCGTCGGCAGCAACCCGGGGCCGGCGGTCCTGCGCCTCGGGCGCCTCCCGGGCGTCGAGGTCACCGGCCGGGTCCCGGACGTCTGTCCCTACCTGCGCGCCGCTGCCGTGGCCGTGGCCCCGCTGCGCGTGGCGCGCGGCATCCAGAACAAGGTCCTGGAGGCCCTGGCCTGCGGCACGCCGGTGGTTGCGACGCGCGCCGCGCTCGGCGGCATCGGCGAGGCGCGCGGCGTGCTGGCCTGCGAGACGCCGGAGGAGCAGGCCGCCGCCGTGCTCTGCCTGCTGGCGGATCCGGCGCGGCGCGCCGCCCTCGGCGCCGAGGGCCGCGCCTTCGTGGTGGAGCGCTTCCGCTGGGAGGTGCGCCTCGAGGAACTCGACGCGCTGCTTCGCGTTGCCGCGTGTCGATAGCGGCGGGGCGCGCGGCTGGTTGGGTGGGTGCCGGAGGGGAAGGGAAGGGAGTGTGAGGAGCGTCGCGGCCGTTTCCCTGGCCTCCGGGAGCGGCAGCGGCTCCCGGTGCACTCCGTGCGCGACGAACGCGAAGCGGTTCGCTTCTGGTGGAGGCGATGCTCGAAACGGGCGCGGGTGAGAGACGGCAGGCGCCGGTGGCTGAGCCGCCGCGGCCGCTCCCTTCGCCAGGGAAACGCCGCTCCGCCCCATGAGCCCGGCTCGACTCCCACGCCGGCAGCCGTCGCCACGGGCTGACCGGGAGGCCGTCCCGCGAGAGGTCAAGCGAGAATCGTGGCGTCCGCGGCCAGACGGGGTGCGGCGTGCCCGAGAGCGGCCACGGCGCCGGCTGGGCTCGCGCACCCTGTCGACGGTGGCGGTCAAGCAAGGCGGGCCTGCTCTTGCGATCGAAGCCCTCGCGCTTGCTTTGCTTCCTCGTACATGCGGTAGGCGGTCGCGGGCAGGAGCCCGCTCGCGCCCCGGAATGAATGCGGCGCACGGGGACGCGCGGTGAGGCGAGCGATCGCGGTCGTTGCCCCGGGGTCCGGGGCCGCATCGCGACTTCCGGTGCATCGCATGCGCGACGAACGAGCACGGGCTCGTCACGGCGAAGGCGATGCGGGCGGTTCCGTGGCGTGAGAAGCGGCAGGCGTGAAGTGGCACGACGTCGCTGGCGGCCCCTGAACCGGGGAAACGCTGCTCCGCTCGACCGACGCGCCGCCCCGAAGCCCGCGTTCGAGGCGGGCCGCTCCGGTTCGACGTACTTGTGGACGGCGCTCGCGGGCCGGAGCCCGCTCCCGCCCCGGAATGGGTGCACCGCACGGGGACGCGCGGTGCGGCGAGCGATCACGGCCGGCGTTTAGAGGCATGCGGCGCCGCGGCTGAGCCGCGGGCGCTCCGCCCGTCGGATCGAGCCACGGCGTCTGGCGCGGCGCGCCGCGTCCGCGCCAGACGTAGGTCGGCGGTCGCGGGCAGGAGCCCGCTCCCGCCCCGGAATGGAAGCACCGCGCGGGGACGCGCTGTGCCCGGAAATGTGGCTGCGGGGAGGCCGAAGCGCTGTCCCGCGCCGGCCGGGCCGGTAGAGTCGGGGCGGTGCGCAGAAAAGAGATCGAGGTCTGGTGAGCCCGCGCGAGCGCAACGTCCTCGTCGTCGCGTTCCACTTCCCGCCGATCGCCGCGGCGGGAACGCACCGCACGCTCAACTTCGCGCGCCTGCTCAGCCGGCGCGGCTACCGCGTCTCGGTGCTGACCACGTCGTCCATCGCCGGCCAGGCGGAGGACGCGGGCCTGCTCGCGCGCGTGCCGGACTCGGTGCGCGTGGAGCGCGCCCGGCACCTCGATCCGTATCTGGTGCTGGCGCGCCTGCGCCGCAGGCGCGAGGCGGGGACGGCGGCTGACGTCATGCCGGCGGGCGACGGCTCG
>JACQZJ010000164.1 GCA_016213895.1 Planctomycetota bacterium
GGGCCATCGCCGTGGGGCGGAAGAACTACCAGATCCTGGGGAGCGTCGTGGGAGGGGACACGGCCGCGATGCTCTACGCCCTGATCGGGTCGTGCACGGCGCTGGACGTCAACCCCGAGCAGTACCTGGTCGACGTGCTGCGCCGCATCGACCGTGAGACCAAGGTCGAGAACCTGACGCCCTGGGGAAGGAAGGCCCAGGGCGGGGCGACGCCTCCCGGCAGCACGTAGCCCGCCGTTACCCCCGATTCCGCAGCCTCACCCGACGGTCCGTCGTAAGTCGGGACTGGGTTCACCGGACGTGTACCTTCTTCCGGCGCAGGCTCCTTCCCGCGCCCGGGCGGGCTGCCCGATCGGCGCGCCCCGCCACAGGCGGCGGCGACCGTGTACAGCCCCCCGGCGACCAGCCAGGCCGGGACGGCGAGGAAGAAGAGGTGCACCAGGCCGCTCCGCCAGAGCACGGCGGCGCCGATGCTGGCCACGGCCCAGGCCGCGAGAGCCGGTCCGTTGACCGCCCGCTCGCGGGCCCAATAGCGCGCCAGTCCGATGCGGGGGAACAGCCAGTGCTCGGCGACGACGATCCCTCCCACGGGCGCGAGCAGCATGCCGTAGATGCCCACGAAACTGAGCAGCCCCGTGAACACGAACGGCAGGCCCGCGACGAGCGTCGTCAAGATGCCGGCGACAAGCGTGACGCGCCAGCGCGGCCAGTCTGGGGTGATTGCCTGCAGAGCGAGCCCCGCGCGATAGAGCGTCGGGTTCGACGTGGTCCAGCCGGCCACGATGACAGCGATGGCGCCGGCGATGCCCGCGGCGCTCAGCGCGACCTCGCCGGAATCGAGCTGGGCGAGCGGCCTGCCGAGCGCCTGGGCGGCGGCGGCGCCCATGACCCCGGCGCAGACCCAGGCCAGGTAGTGACCCAGGAACATGCCGAACGCGGAGTTGAAGCCGTACGTCCAGCGCTTCGCGTAGCGGAAGATCGCCATGTCGGAGAGACCCAAGTGCATGGCGATGTTGCAGATCCACGCGAAGGCGGCGACGTGCCAGAAGCCGATGCGCGTCGCGTCCGCCGTGGCCACGCCCGTCCAGATCCGCTCCCGCGCCACGGCCAGGAAGTCGCCCGCGTCGCGAACGCTCTCCACGCCCGGGACGGAGGCTGCCAGTGACGGCAGCGTGGCCAGGCCCCCGGCCAGGAACACGACGATCATCCAAGGGGAGCAGATCGAGGAGAACTGCGCCAGGCGCGTGAAGCCCCAGATGGCCAGCACGGTCACGACGGCGCCGACGCCGAGAACCACCAGGACGAAGCGCGCGTCGTCCGGATACCAATGGGTCTGCGCCGCAATGCCGAACGGAATGCGGACGGCGGAGGCCGACACCGTGATCATGGCGCCGGCCAGAATGCAATACAGGATCGCGTTCAGGACGTTGTAGATCGTTGTGACGACCGGACCCGCGATCCGGCGCAGGTACCAGTAGAGCGTGAGCCGGGTCTGGGCGGCGATGGGCGCGCAGATGAAGGCCCAGGACAGCACCGCGAGCAAGTTGCCGAGAAGCAGGCCGAGCAGGACGTCGCCGGTCCGCGCCCCCCAGCTCACGAAGAGGGCGCCGATGACGAACTCGGTGGCTGCTACGTGCTCGCCGGCATACATGCCGGCGAAGCGGCCGCTGCCGTGCAGCTTGTCGCTTGCCACCGGCCGGCGTTCGAACTCGTGAAGCCGGTCCAATCGCGCCGCGACGCGCCCCGCCCCGCCGCCGGATGTCTTGACGCTGCTCATGGATCCTCTCGCGGTGTTTCGGTCAGAAGGTCGCGGAAGCGCCGGTAGGCCCCGTCCCACGCCGCGGCGTCCCGCGGCTCGAGGACCTCCGGCGCAAAGCTCTCCCGCACGATGCGCCGCATGTGGCTGGTGTCGGAGACGTGCCGCGCGCCCAGCGCCTGCACCAGACCGTTGCCGATGGCCGTCGCCTCGGCCGGGCCGACGAGCACGCGCCGGCCCATGGCATTCGCGGCCATCTGGTTCAGCAGGCGGTTCCGGCTGCCGCCGCCCACGATGTGCACCACGTCGAAGGTCCGGCCGAGAGCGTGCTCCATCTGCACCAGCGTGTGACGGTAGGCGAGGGCCAGGCTCTCCAGGCAGCAGCGCACCAGCATGCCCGGGTCCGCCGGCTCAGGCTGGTGCGAGACTTGCGCGAAGGCTCGTATCTTCGCCGGCATGTCGCCGGGCGTGAGGAAGGGAGGATGGGCCGTGTCGATCAGCGTGCGGAACGACTCGGCGGCGGCGGCCAGCTCGGTGAGGGTGCCGTAATCGAAGCTCTCGCCCTGGTGATCGAGCTGCCGGCGACACTCCTGCACCAGCCACAATCCGGTGATGTTCTTCAGGAAGCGTGTGGTGCCGGCCACGCCTCCCTCGTTCGTGAAGGGAATCGCCTGCGCGGCGGCGGTGATGCACGGACGGTCCAGCTCCGCACCGAGGAGGGACCAGGTTCCCGACGATATGTAGCACCAGCTCGTGTCCTCGCCGGCCGGCACCGCGGCCACGGCGGAAGCGGTATCATGAGCCGCCGGCGCAATGACGCGCAGGCTCGAGTCGGCTCCGACCTGGGCCGCCACGCGCGGCAGGAGCGGCCCGATGGGAGTGCCCGAGGGCACGGTCTCGCCCAGCATCTGCGTGGGCAAGCCGAGCCTCTGCAGCAGGGGCATGACCCAGCGTCCGGTGCGCGGATCGGTCATTTGGCTGGTGGACGCGATGGATGATTCCACCACTCGCTCGCCCGTGAAGAAGTGGTGCAGGAGATCCGGCATGAAGAGGAGACGCTCGGCGTGCCGCAGGAGAGCTGGCTCGCTGTCGTTCTGCGCCACGAGCTGGAACAGCGTGTTCAGCGCCATGAACTGGATGCCGGTGGCCTGGTAGAGCGCATCTGCACCGAGGGTGGCCATGGCCTTCTCGAAGGCCGGCAGGTTCCGCTCATCACGGTAGCAGTAGGGCAGACCGAGCAGCTCGCCGGACCTGCCCACCAGGCCGTAGTCGACGCCCCACGTGTCGACTCCCACGGAAACGAGTTCGAGATGCTCGGCCGCGGCCACGGTCACGGCCCGGCGTACCCCTTCGAGAGCGTGGGCCCACAGTCCGCAGACGTCCCAGTGCAGGCCGGTCGGGAGCAAGCATGGCGTGTTGGGGAAGCGGTGCAGCTCGCGTAGTTGCAGCCTGTCGCCCGCGAGGATGACCAGGATGGCGCGCCCGGATTCGGCGCCGAGGTCGAGAGCCAGGTAGGCCTTCTTGAGCATGGCTGGTCAGCCGCGTATCGGCCGGGGGACCGCCGCGTGAGGCGGCGGACTTGAAACGGTCTATCTAC
This sequence comes from Planctomycetota bacterium, assembly GCA_016213895.1. Classification (GTDB taxonomy): domain Bacteria; phylum Planctomycetota; class B15-G4; order B15-G4; family JADJEK01; genus JACQZJ01. The sequence goes on from JACQZJ010000164.1 coordinate 3,354, forward strand.
CGGATAGACTCCCGCGCGTTCAAGGGCTGAGACAGATCGCCCGGGCCCGCCCCACCCGAGGATCCGGCGCTGAAGATCGCGCTCTTCGTCACCTGCTTGACCGAGTCTTTCTACCCGCGCGCGGCAGCGGCCGTGGTGAAGGTCCTGGAGTTCCTCGGCCACGAGGTCGTGTTTCCGCGGCGCCAGACCTGCTGCGGCCAGCCCATGTACAACAACGGCTTCCACGACGAGGCGCGCGCCCTCGCGCGGCGCATGATCGACGTCTTCGCGCCTTACGAGATGGTGGTCACTCCCTCGGCCTCCTGCGCCGCCATGGTCCGCAAGCGCTACGCCGACCTCTTCGCCGGCCACGACGCGGACAGACGCCGGGCCGAGACGCTGGCGGCGCGCACCTTCGAGTTCGTCGAGCTCGTGACCAAAGTGCTACGGGCCGATTTCCGGGCGCTCGGCGCGCGCTGGCCCGGCTCGGCGACCTGTCACTACTCCTGCCACTCTCGCGACATCGGTCTCACCGACGAGACCATCCGGCTGCTGGCGATGATCGACGCACTGGAGTATCGGCCGCTCGAACGCCTGGAACAGTGCTGCGGGTTCGGCGGGACCTTCGCCGTCAACTATCCGCGCATCTCCGGCGAGATGGTCCGCGACAAGGTCGCGTGCATCGCCAGGACCGGGGCGAGCACGGTCATCTGCAACGACGCCGGCTGCGCCATGAACATCGCCGGCGCGTGTCATCGCCTGGGGCTCGACGTCGCCTTCGCAAGCGCGGCCGAAGTGCTGGCCGAGGGGCTGGGGCTCCTGGCGAGAGTAGAGCCCGGCGCATGAAGGAGCATCCCCTCCATCCCCGGCTTCCCTTCGACATGAAGGCCCGTGCCGCGCGGGCTACGGAAGACGAGACGCTCCAGCGGTTCATCTTCGCGGCGACACACGAGAAGGACCGGGGTCGGGTGCGTGTTTGCCAGCGCGCCTTCGGGGAGCGCTACGACGCGATCCGCGAGCTGGCAGGGGCGATCAAGCAGCACACCCTCGACCACCTCGATGCCTACCTCGAGCAATTCATCGATCGCGCCGAGGCGGCGGGAGCCCGCGTGCACTTCGCCGCCGGCGCGGAGCAGGCGAACGCCATCGGCGCGCGGATCGCCGCGGCGCACGGGTGCAAGCTCTGCGTGAAGAGCAAGTCGATGGTGACCGAGGAGATCGGCCTCCTTCCGGTGCTCGAGCGCCTCGGCGTGGAGGTCGTCGAGACCGATCTCGGCGAGTTCATCATCCAACTCGACCACGACGCTCCCTCGCATATCGTCACACCGATGATCCACAAGGACCGCCGCTCGGTCGCGCGTGCGTTCGTGCGGGAGCTCGGCGCCGAGTATACCGAGGACCCGGAGCAGCTCACCAGGATCGCGCGCGCGCACATGCGCACCAAGTACCGGCGCGCCGATCTCGGCATCAGCGGCGCCAACTTCCTGATCGCCGAGACCGGCTCGGTCGTCCTGTGCACCAACGAGGGCAACGCCGACTTCTCCGTCAGTGGACCGCCTGTGCACGTGGTGTTCGTGGGAATCGAGAAGGTCGTCCCGACCATGCGGCATTTGGCGGTGTTCCTCAAGCTGCTTGCCCGCAGCGCCACGGCACAGGAGCTCACGGTCTACACCACGATCATCACCGGCCCGCGCCGGGCAGCGGAGCACGACGGACCGGGAGAAGTGCACATCATCCTGGTCGACAACGGCCGGACCGAGATCTTGCGCGCGCCCACGCGCGAACTCCTGAGATGCATCCGCTGCGGGGCGTGCCTCAATGCCTGTCCCGTGTATCGCAAGGTCGGCGGCGGGCACGCCTACGGCGCCGTCTACTCGGGGCCCATCGGGTCCGTGATCACGCCCTTGTTCAAGGGCATCGAGAACTACCCGGATCTGCCCCAGGCCAGCTCCCTCTGCGGGGCGTGCCTCGAGGCCTGTCCCGTCAAGATCGACCTTCCCCGCCACCTCGTGCGCCTGCGGCGCGAGAGCGTGGAGCGGAAGGTGACGCGCTGGCGCGATCGTCAGATGTATCGCTTGTGGGCCGCCGTGCTTGAGCGGCCGTGGGCCTTCGGCGCGGCTCGAGCCTTCCAGCGCTGGCTCTTGCGCTCCTGGGCGGGATCCCGGGACGCCGCCTCGCGCACGCCCGAGGACCCGCTGCGAAATCACGGCTGGGTGAGAGCCTTGCCCGGGCTCGGGCGCGGTTGGACCGAGTGCCGCGATCTGATCACGCCGCCCTCCGGGAGCTTCCGCAGGTGGTGGCGCTCGCGCGGACGTGGCGCCGAACGCAAGGGGGGTGGCCCGTGAGCGGGGAACTCTCCCTTCCGGTCGGGCTCGACCGGCAGGCCTTCATGGGGAGGGTGCGTGCCGCCCTCGCCAGGCCGGACTTGCCACAGGCAGACGTTCCTCCCCCGGAAATCGACGAGTCCGTGGCGCGTCTGGTGAGCCCGCGTGACGATCTCGTCGCGCTTTTCTGCCAGCGCGCGCAGGAAGCAGGCATGGTCGTGCATTCGACGACGAGCGCGGCGCTCGGCGCCGACCTCGCGGCAGTTATCGAGGCTCTTGCCCCGCGCGCCGCGTGCGTCAGCGTGGCGGAGGGGAGTCTCCTGGACACCGCGCTCGACGGCCTCCGGCGGATCGGTTGCGAGGCGATCGACTGGCGCGCGAAGGACGGCCTGGAGGCGCATTACGACGCCGACCTGGGCGTCACCGATGTCTTTGCTGCCGTGGCCGAGAGCGGGTCTCTCGTCCTGACTTCGGACGCCGTCCACAGTCGCGGCACGTTCCTCGTGCCCCCCGTTCACCTTGCCCTCGTGCCGGCCCGAGCCATCGTTCCCGATCTCCTCGACCTGCTCGCGTTTCCCCGGGGGCGCACGCCCGCCGAGCTGCCGGCAGCGCTCGTCCTGGTCACTGGCCCGAGCAAGACCGCGGATATCGAGGGGATCCTCATCACGGGCGTGCACGGGCCGCGCGAGGTCCACGTCCTGGTCATCAGGGATGCTGTCTGACACCGCTTGCGGCCGGTCGCCGTCATCCCACACTGCCTCGACCACGTCCCGGCCGGGCCCCTATCCCGGTCCAGTCTGCTCGGGGGTGGTACGCCCGGTTGGACTCGAACCAACGACCTTCGGTTTAGGAAATCGACGCTCACCGCCCGAAGGCACGGACTCACAAGATGTTACGACCGCGCCCTCCGCAGAGTCACTCAAAACGACACCTTCCGACCACGTCCAAGGAGGTGCCACGCCGCTTCTCGGCCGGATCGCCTCGGCTCTCGGCGACATGGACCCCGGACGACGCCGACGCGCTCGTCCGGCACCTCGAGGCCTTGGCCGCTGCCCCGAGCCGGGAGCGCGGCGCCGTCCTCGCGGCCGCCCAGGCGCTGCTCGACGCGGTGCCGAGTCAGGCTCGCCCGTGAAGCCATCGGCCGGCCCTGCTGAGCTCCGTGCAGGGGCGACCTCCTCCGTGCGCTCCCAGCGCTTCCCGAGACGGAGCGCGCCGCGCTCCTCGAACACCTCCGCCGGATGCCCCTTGCTTCCCCTCCGGGCCGGGTCGCCGTTCCCAAAGCGGCGGAAACCTTCCTGTAGCGCCCCACCGAATGAGACAGGGTCGGCCCCTGTTCCCAGTACGGGATGAGGTATCCTCCCACCCTGCTGCGCATCCCGCCTGCACCGCCACCGCACCGAACCGCGCATCGCGGGGCACGTGTTGTTGTGCATGCTGGCGCCGCTCTTGGAGCGCCTCATCGAACGCCGCCTGAAAGACGCGGGCATCTAACACGTTACGGCGGACGCTGCCCTCGAGATGCTGAAGCGCGTGCGGGTGATCCACGGCCAGGTGAATGGCGTCGAGATCAGCCGGATCGCGGGCATCGGAGCCAAGCAACGGGACATGCTCCGGGCGCCGCAGGTGAACGAGCCGAGCCCGCTGGTCGCGGTGCGGCGCTGCCAGGGCCGACAAGCCCGACGCGTCGCTCCGGGCGCAGAGAGGGGAAATCAGTATCTACGGCGAATCGGCCAAGTGCCTTCACAGCAGCAGCTTGCGGCCGCTGCCCAACGGATGTCGGCCTGACACAGGAGGGATGGGAGGGGCCCGAGATCCCTGTTCCGCCCGCACCCGTGATCGCCGCACCTTGACGGCTTGCCCGGCTCGGACGATAATCGTGGCGACGCCACGGGACGTCTCGGGTTCATGCGGTCTGACCTCGCGGTCAGCGTCGGAAGGCCAGACGCGGCGTGACCCTCTCGGTCCAGCGGTGGAGAAGGCGGCTGATGATCTGGACGAAGACCTGGCGCCAACGGGCCGTTTCACGCCTCATACGTTCACATACACCGACGTCCAGCCGTTCTGGATGCGCTACTACTACGGAGTCCAGAAGGACGGCTACACGCCCGAGGTTCAGCTCCTCTCCCAGCAACCCATCAGGGCCAACGCGAGGCTGCACTTCGACCTGAAGCGAGCGGTCGCGACGACCATCAGTCTACGAATCACATCGGATCCGCCGGGCGCGCGCATCTACATGCACGAAAGCTCGGACGGCCAGGGGGTTTACACGGGTTTCACGACGCCACACACCTTCCAGGGCGCGCTCGTGAACCCGTACTGGAAGAGTGGGTTCTTCTCGGTATCGCTCGACGGCTACGCCGGGCAGACCCACTACTTCGCCGGGACGGCGATCAACGAGAGCGGATCCATCCACTTCCAGCTCGAGCCGGTCTCGGAGTCGTCGGCCGCGGAAGCGGCATCTGCCGGAGACACCTCGACGCGTCACAAGGACCAGGGTGCGTCCGCCACCGGATTCTTCGTGAACTCCGACGGCTACATATTGACCAATCAACACGTGATTGCCGGCGCCCAGACGATCGACGTACGGAGAAGTGACGGTTCAAGCGCACGAGCGGTGGTCGTGGCCCAGGACAGGGCCAACGACCTCGCCGTTCTGAAGGTCGACGGCCCATCGCCACATGTCACGTTCTCGACCAGGTCCCATCTCGTTCCCGGACAACAGATCGTCGTGCTGGGTTACCCGTTGAGCGGGATTCTCTCGTCCGAAGGCGTGCTCGCCGTCGGCACCGTCAGCGCGGTCTCCGGTCTCGGAGATGACGTGAGCCACGTGCAAATCGCAGCACCGATACAACCTGGCAACAGCGGTGGCCCCCTGCTGGACGACCACGGTCTTGTGGTCGGCGTCGTCCGGTCCACCATCAACTCCATTCTCATGGCAGGGCTAACGGGTGACCTCCCCCAGAACGTGAACTTCGCCATCAAACACCAGATCGCGACCATGTTCCTCGACAGTCACCGCATCCGGTACGAGACTTCCGCGAGCACCGAGAAGAAGGAGCCAACAGCGGTCTGGACGGATGTTCATTCATCGGTCGTACGCGTCGAGGTTGTCCTGACCGACCCTTGACGGTCGGGTCGCCCGTCAAGGCGGCCGCCAGCAGGTGGGAGAGCCGCGGCCCGTCGGCGAGCGCGGCTGCGGCGTCCCTTTCCCAACCCGACTGCGCCGCCCTCCTCGATCACCTCCACCGCCTGCCCTCGCGCCGCCCCAGGCTCGCCTAGCCGGAAGTTCTGCCGGGCTGAAGCGCCAGGTCCGTGCCAGCGTGTGACTTGAGTCGAGTCATCGCATCAGGTTCTGGCTACATCATCCAAGCCTTGAGATTCCAAGGAGGTCAAACGCCCGCCGCTGCACCGGCGTGGGCAG
>JACQZJ010000165.1 GCA_016213895.1 Planctomycetota bacterium
CCGGGAAGCCGCTCGCGAGCTTCCGGCGCGCCGAAGTCGCCTCGCGGCTGTCGTACGTGCCGCAGAACACCTGGACCGACTTCGAGATCACGGTCTTCGACGCCGTGGCCATGGGCCGCCTGCCCAGCGTGGGGGCGTGGCGCGCGCTCAGCCGCGCGGACTTCGACGCCATCCATCGCGCGCTCGAGAGGCTCGACCTGCAGGACCTGCGCGAGCGCACGCTTCCCACGCTCTCGGCCGGGGAGCGCCAGCGCGTCTTCATCGCGCGCGCGCTGGCGCAGGGTGCCGACGTCCTGCTCCTCGACGAGCCGACCAGCTCGCTCGACATCGGGCACCAGCTCGGGCTCATGGCCATCCTCGAGGAGCTGAACGCCGAGGGAAAGACGATCGTCGCGGCCATGCATGACCTGGGGCTGGTCTGGAGCACGTTCCCGCGCGCCGTCCTCCTTCACCACGGCCAGAAGGCCGGAGACGGCGAGACGCGGGAGGTCCTGCTCGGCGCGGCCGCCGCCGCGGCCTTTGCCGTGCGCCTCTCCGCGGGCGCGGACGGCCGGCTGCTCGCCGAGCGCTGACCTCCGGGGCTACCGCGCCGCGCCGTTCCGCGTTATCCTTAGCGGGACCGTTCTCGGCCCCTTCAGGACCCGTCAATCCAGCCGGATGCCCGCCATCCGGCCAACGAAGGAAGCGAGCCTATGTTCAGCCCACCCGGCGAGAAGCCCTCCTGTCTCCTCCTGGTGCTTCTCGGCTCTCTCTTGTTCTTCTCTTTCGACGCGAACGCGCGCGCGGAGTCGTTCAATAACGGCGGGCGCGCGATCGACCTGGCGGTGGACGCCTCCGAGATCGGCGTCCTCTTCGACGCGCGCCTCGACGCGGGCGTCGCCCGCGAGCTCGTGGCCAGCCTGCCTTTCGTCGCGGCCGACGCAGCGGCGCGAGCGCCCTACGCCCCAGGCCACCTGATGATGGTCGCGACCGTCCCGGGCACGACCGAGGACCAGCTTCTGGCCGGCCTGCGCGCCTTCGGGGAGCGGCCCGAGGTGCTGGCCGCCGGCCCGCGCTTCCTGGACGGCATGGAGCCCTACTTCCTGACCGACGAGATCCTGGTGCGCTACGCGCCGGGCGTTGGCCCCGCTGCCGTGACCTCGATCGAAGAGGCGTTCTCGCTGGCGCGCTCCGGCGTGCTCGCCTACTCGGAGAACCCGGGCGTGGTCTACCGCCTGCCGCATGGCCGCTCGCTCGACGCGCTCGCCGTGACGCGGTCGATCCACGAGACCGGCCTGGTGGAGTTCGCCATTCCCGACTTCTCGATCACGCGCGTGCCCTTGGCCACGACCAACGATCCCCTGTACGGCAACCAGTGGCATCTGCACAACACCGGCCAGGGAGGCGCCAAGGTGGACGCGGACGTGGACGCGCCCGAGGCGTGGGACTTCGGCCGCGGCGACCCGGGCCTCACCATCGCCGTGATCGACACCGGTGTCGAGCTGGCCCATCCCGACCTTACGCCGAACCTGGTGCAGGGCACGGACGTGCTCGACGACGACAGCAACCCGCAGGCGGAGGACTATCTCTTCGGCCTCTTCACCGAGAACCACTCAACCTCTGTGTGCGGCGTGGCCTCCGGCGCCGGCAACAACGGCATCGGCACCTCGGGTGCGGCCCAGCAGTGCAAGATCATGCCCATCCGCTTCCTCTCCGAGTTCATCTTGGTCCAGCCCACGGTGCAGGACGAGGCGGACGCCTTCAACTGGGCGCACGCTCACGGCGCGGACGTGATCAACTGCTCGTGGGGTCCGTCCGGCGCCGCCGCGCTCCCGGCGAGCACCAAGGCCGCCATCGACGACGCGGTGGACAACGGCCGCGGCGGCAAGGGCATCCTGATCTTCTTCGCCGCGGGCAACTCGGCCGCGGACACCTCGGGCAATGGCTACGTCACGTACTCCAAGACCATGGCGGTCTCGGCCTCGACCGACCAGGACCTCTTGGCGAGCTACAGCAGCTTCGGCGCGGCCGTGGACTTCTGCGCGCCGAGCAACGGCGGCGTGACGAGCGGCATCTGGACCACGGACCGCCTGGGCAGCACGGGCTACTCGAGCGGCGACTACACCGGCGAGTTCGGCGGCACGTCCTCAGCGTCGCCTCTCGCGGCCGGCGTGGCCCTCCTCGTGCTCTCTGCGGACGAGACGCTCTCCTGGCAGCAGGTGCGCACGATCATGCGCGAGACCGCGGTCAAGATCGACCTGGCGGGCGGCGCCTACGACGGCAACGGGCACTCCAACAAGTACGGCTACGGCCGGGTCAACGCGCACGACGCCGTGGTTGCGGCGCTCGGTCCGGCGGGAGTGGCGTTCTACGGCAGCGGCCTCCCGGGCGCCGGGGGCAACGTGCCGGTCATCGCAACGAGCGGCGCGACGCCGCACGTCGGGAACTCGAACTTCGCCGTCACGCTCGCGAACGCGCGCGCCTCCAGCACCATCGGCTACCTGTTCGGCGTGAACTCGGCGAGCGTGCCCTTCGGGGGCGGCACGGTCCTGGTCGACCTGGCTCCCCCGAGCTTCGTGCTGGTCACGACCGCCAGCGCAGCGGGCGCCTTCACCCTGCCGGTGCCGATCCCGAACAACGGCGCCTACATCGGCGCCAAGTTCTACAGCCAGTGGTTGGTCGTCGACCCGGCCGCGACCGGCGGCTACGCCATGACCCGGGGCATGGAGGTGACCGTCCAGCCCTGAGCCTCTCCGCAGGAGAGGCTCATCTGGAGTTCACGATTCTCAGGCGGATTGCTTGAGCTCGGAACATCAGTGACTCCGCCGGCGTGACGGGATGAGAACCTGGGCATGGCGTCCGTCCTGAAGTTGGGTTGCGGGCGCTAGCCTGCGATGCGGGCGGGCGCCGGCTTTTCCGGCCGGGGCGAAGCGCGCATGCGTAGACTCCGCTCCGGCCGGAAGCGCGGCAGCCGAGCGGCTGCGCCACAGGAGGGCAGGATGCGCGGCGTGCTCAGGAGGATCAAGCGCAAGCTGACCTGGCGCCTGTTCTACTCCGCCGAGGAGCGCCGCCACTCCTTGGTCGGCCCGGCGCGCCTCTGGCGCATGAAGCGGGACTTCCAGATCGCCTTCCTGAAGAAGGCCGGCCTCGAGCCGCGGCACCACCTCCTCGACCTCGGCTGCGGCACGCTGCGCGGCGGCATCCCGCTCATCGACTACCTCGAGACCGGGCACTACTTCGGCATCGAGGCGCGGAAGGACGTGCTGGACGAGGGCAGGAGGGAGCTGCAGGAGGCGGGGCTGGCCGCCAAGAAGCCGTGCCTGCTCGCGGGCAAGGACATGTCCTCCGTTGACCTGGCGCAGGACTTCGACCACATCTGGGCCTTCTCCGTGCTCATCCACATGAAGGACAGGATCCTGCGGGACACGCTGCGCTTCGCGGCGGCGCACCTGCGCCCCGGCGGGCTCTTCCACGGCAACGTCAACATCGGCGACCGGCCCGACCGGAGCTGGCAGGGCTTCCCCTGCGTCAGCCGGCCGCTCGCGTTCTACCAGGAGGCGGCGGCGGACTGCGGCCTGGCCGTCGCGGACCTGGGCCCGCTCACCGCCTTCGGGCATCGCGTCCCCGACAAGAGCGAAGAGGAGCAGGCCGGCCACCGCATGCTGCGGATGTGGCAAGAGGACGGCGGCGCGCCCGGTCCGGACGCTGGTAGCATCGGGTCACCATGAGCACTTCCAGCCAACGCGCCCCCTCGGTTCTTCCCGCCCTGGCGGTCCTTCTGGCCTGCTTCTCCGCGCCTTCTTGCGGCTCGCTCTACTACGGCGCGCTCGAGTCCTTCGGCATCGAGAAGCGCCACATCATGGTGGACCGCGTCGAGGAAACGCAGGAGGCGCAGCAGGCGGCGAAGGACCAGTTCCGGACCACGCTCGACCGCTTCAAGGAACTCACCGGCGCGCAAGGCGGCGACCTCGAGGAGACCTACCGCCGCCTGGTCTACGACTACGAGTCCTGCGAGAAGCGGGCGGCGCGCGTGAGCGACCGCATCGACGCGCTCGAGCAGGTCGGCGTGGACATGTTCGACGAGTGGCGCGAAGAGATCGCGGAGATGCAGAACGAGAAGTCCAAGGCTGAGAGCGAGCGCCTGCTCGCGGACACCGAGGAGCGCTACGAGAAGATGCACCAGGCCATGCGCCGCGCCGAGATGAAGATGGCGCCGGTGCTGCGCGCCTTCAAGGACCAGGTCCTATTCCTCAAGCACCACCTGAACGCCAAGATGATCGCCGAGCTGCAGGACACGGTGCTCGAGATCGAGAGCGACGTGGGGACGCTCATCGCCGACATGGAGGCGTCGATCGCCGAGGCCGAGGTGTTCATCGACGGCATGTCCCCGCGCTGAGCGTCGATGGCGCCGCCCGCTCCACGCCCGCTCCTGCACGCCCTCGCCGAGGCCGCGGGGATCGTGGACTCGTACGTCGACGCCTGCGGCGCCGAGCGCGTGACGAGCGACGCGACGCGCGAGCGCATCCTCGCCGCGCTGGGATACGACGCGGCCAGCGAGGATGCGGCCGCGGCGGCGCTCTGCGACCTGCGCGCGCGCGCGGCCG
>JACQZJ010000080.1 GCA_016213895.1 Planctomycetota bacterium
CGGAGAGGGCGAGGCGCCGGCCCCGATCGTCGCGCCCGCGCACGTCGGCGACCCGGGCGCCGCGCCGCCGCAAGCAGGGCTCGCGCCCGTGGAGAACGCGCTGCGCGACCTGGCCGCTCCCATCCGCGTGCTGCTCCTCCTCTCGCTCCTCGTCTTCCTGCCGGCCCTCCTGCTCACGGTCACCTCCTACACGCGCATCATCATCGTGTTGTCGTTCGTGCGACGCGCCATCGGCGCCCCGGAGCTCCCGCCCAACCTGATTCTCGTCGGGCTCTCGCTCTTCATGACCGCGGCCGTCATGGCCCCGACCCTGGGGCGCGCCCACGAGAACGCCGTGCAGCCGTTCCTCGAGGAGAAGATGGCGCTGCCCGAAGCCCTCTCCGGCTGCGCCGCCGAGTTCAAGACCTTCATGCTGCGCCACACGCGCGAGGAAGACCTGCTGCTCTCCCTGCGCCTCGCCGATCAGGAGCGCCCGCAGAGCGCCGCCGCCACGCCCTTCACCGCGGCCGTGCCCGCGTTCGTGCTCTCCGAGCTGCGCACCGCCTTTCGCATGGGTTTCATCCTCTTCCTGCCCTTCGTCCTCATCGACCTCGTGGTCGCCAGCATCCTGCTCTCGCTCGGCATGTTCATGCTCCCGCCGACGATGATCGCCATGCCGCTCAAGATCCTCCTCTTCGTGCTCGTGGACGGCTGGTCGCTCGTCGTCCAGTCCCTGACCATGTCCTTCACGGCCGCCTGAGACGCGCATCATGCAGCCCGAAGCCGCCGTCGAACTCGCCCGCCAGACGCTGCTCCTCGCCCTCACGGTCGCGGCGCCGCTGCTCGCCACGGTGCTCGGCGTCGCCCTGCTGCTCGCCATCCTGCAGACCGTGCTCAACCTGCAGGAGCAGACGCTGACCGTGGTCCCCAAGATCATCATCACCGTGATCATGACCATCGTGCTCGCGCCCTGGATGCTGCGCTGCCTGACCGACTTCACCGTCTCCCTGATGCGCGACGTGCTGGCCCAGAGGATGTAGCGCGCATGGACACCCTGGCGCTGGAACAGCTCCCGCTCCTGCCGCTCGTGCGCGTGCTGGCCGTGGCGACGGCCTTTCCCATCCTCGCGGGACCGGGCACGCCGCGCATGGTGCGCCTGGCGGTGTCGCTGGCGCTGGCCCTGGTCCTCGTGCCCCTGCCCTTGAGCCGCGCCCAGGCGCCCCTTTCGCCGCTGGCCACGGCCTGCGCCGTTCCCTTCGAGATACTGGTCGGCCTGGCCATCGGCTTCGCCTTCTCCCTGCTCTTCCACACCCTCGCCGTGGCCGGGGACTTCCTGGGACAGGAGATGGGACTGAACGTCGCCTCGCAGATCGATCCGGACAGCGGCAGACCGGTGCCGCTGCTCGCGCGCCTGTTCGAGATGATCGGCCTCATCCTCTTCGTCGAGCTCGGCGGGTTCGGCCTGATGCTGCGCGCGGTGCGCGGCTCCTTCATCCTCCTCCCGGCTGGAGCCGCCGCCCGTCCCTTGAGGATGGTGCCGCCGCTCATGGAGGGCTGCGGCGCCGCCGTCGGCTGGGGCGTGACCGTCGCCCTGCCCGCGGGCCTGGTGCTCATGGTCTTCACCGTCTTCACGACCATCGCCGCCCGCGTGCTGCCGAAGCTGCACATCTTCTACTTCGCCTACGCGCTGCGCATGCTGCTCGCGATCTTCCTGGCGGCCCTGCTGCTGCCCAGGCTCGCGCCCTTCATCGCGCGCTTCACCGAGCAGATCTTCGCCTGGGTGCAGAGCGGCCTCGCGCCGCGCTAGAAGACCATGGTCGAACAGGACAAGGAACAGAGGACCGAGGACCCGACCGAGAAGCGGCGGCAGAAGGCGCGCGAGGAAGGCCGGGTCGCCCGCTCCGCGGGCCTCGCCGTCGCCGTCCTCACGGTGAGCGCGGCCCTCCTCGCCCTGCTCTGGGGCGGGAGGATCCCGGCCGGCTTCCATGAGTGCCTCGGCGGCTGCCTGGGCGCGCTGCCGGCCGCGGGGGACGAGGACGCCGTCCTCCTCGGACTGGGCATGCTGAGCGGGTCGCTCCGCGCCATGCTGCCCTTCCTGATCGTCTTCGTGCCGGTCGCCGCGGCCGTCTCCCTGGCGCAGAGCGGGCTGCACTTCATCCCGGAGCGGCTGCGCCCGCGGCCGGAAAAGCTGGCCCCGCAGCTCTCCCCCGGGCGTTTCGTCAACGCCCGCAGCCTGATCGAGACCGCGACCTCCATCCTCAAGCTCGCCTTCCTGCTGGCCGCCTTCCATCTGGCGACCTGGCGCGAGGTTCCCGAGCTGCTCGCCACCGACTCCCTGCATGCGCTGGCGCAACACGCCGCGACGCTCGTCGTGCGCGTGCTCCTTTACGTCGGCCTCACCTTGATCGCGATCAGCCTGCTCGACTTCCTCCTCAAGCGCTGGCAACACGAAAAGGACCTGCGCATGACGCGCGAGGAGGTCAAGCAGGAGGCCAAGGACGCGCTCGGCGATCCCGAGGTCAAGGGCCGCATCCGGCGCCGGCAAAGGGAGCTGGCCTTCCGCCGCATGATGGAGGCCGTGCCGCAGGCGTCCGTGGTCATCACCAACCCGACGCACTACGCCGTGGCCCTGAAGTACGAGCGCGACATGCCCGCCCCGCTGGTCGTGGCCAAGGGGCGTGACTTCGTGGCGCAGCGCATCCGCGAGCTGGCCGAGGCGGCCGGCATCCCGATCGTGCAGAACCCGCCGCTGGCGCGCGCCCTGCACGACACGGCCGAGCCGGGCGACGAGATCCCGCCGCACCTCTACCAGGCCGTGGCCGAGGTGCTCGCGGCCATCATGAAGACCCGTAGCCGCGTCGGGAGGAGCGCGTGACCAGCCCGGGAACGACAGCAGGGGGCGCGGCGCGCGGCGAGGTGGCCCTCGTCCTGGCCGTCGGCCTGATGCTCGCCCTGCTCATCCTGCCGATCCCCGCGCGCTTCCTCGACGTCTTCCTCGCCGGCAACATCACCCTCTCGCTGCTCGTGCTCTTCACCGTGCTCGCCACCACGGCGCCGCGCGACTTCACCTCCTTCCCCGCCCTGCTGCTCTTCCTCACCCTGTTCCGCCTCGGCCTCAACGTCGCCTCGACGCGCCTCATCCTGCTCAAGGGCGACGCCGGCCAGGTGATCGACGCCTTCGGCAACTTCGTCGTGGGCGGCAACCTGGTGGTCGGCATCATCGTCTTCAGCATCCTGCTCATCGTGCAGTTCGTCGTGATCACCAAGGGCGCCGGCCGCATCTCCGAGGTGGCGGCGCGCTTCACCCTGGACGGCCTGCCCGGCAAGCAGATGGCGATCGACGCCGACCTGAGCGCCGGCGTGATCGACGGCGAGCAGGCGCGCGCGCGCCGCGCGGAGCTCATGCGGGAGAGCGAGTTCTACGGCGCCATGGACGGCGCCTCCAAGTTCGTGCGCGGCGACGCCGTGGCCGGCCTGGTGATCACCGCCGTCAACCTCCTGGGCGGCGGCATCATGGGCCTGATGCGCGGGCTCTCCCTGTCCGAGGCGGCGCACACCTACTCGATCCTCTCGGTCGGCGACGGGCTCGTGGCCCAGGTCCCGGCGCTCGTCGTGTCCATCGCCGTCGCGCTGCTCCGGACGAAATCCTCCGCCGACGCGTCCCTGCCGGCGGAGTTCGGCCGCCAGCTCCGCCCGCCAGGAAGTCCGAGGCGGACGAGATCGCCGACATCCTGCAGGTCGACCGCCTGCTGGTGGAGGTCGGCTACCGCCTGGTCGGCCTGGTCCAGGGCGGCCCGGGCGGCGGCCTGCTCGACCGCATCGCCGCGCTGCGCCGGCGCTTCGCCGCCGAGCTCGGCCTGGTCCTGCCGCCCATCCGCGTGCGCGACTCGGCCACCCTCGATGCGCGCGGCTATCGCATCCTCATCGGCGCCGAGCAGGTGGCGGAGGGCACGCTCTCGCCGGGCTGCGTGCTCGCCATGCCGCCCGCGGAAAACGCCGAGCCCATTCAGGGGGTGCTCACCCGCGATCCTACCTTCGGCCTGCCGGCCTACTGGGTGCGCGAGGAGCTGCGCGCCGAGGCGGAGACCAAGGGCTACACGGTGGTCGAGACCTCGGCCGTGCTCGCGACCCACCTGAGCGAGACGATCCGCCAGCACGCCCACGAGATCCTCACGCGCGACGACACCCAGGGGCGCATCGACCAGCTCAAGAAGAACGCGCCGGCCCTGGTGGAGGAGGTGCTCGGCGGCCAGCTCCATCTCGGCGACGTGCACCGCGTGCTCAAGAACCTCCTGCGCGAGAACCTGGCCATCCGCAACCTCAACACCGTCTTCGAGACGCTCGCCGACCACGCGCCGCGCACCAAGGACGCGGACATCCTGACCGAGTTCGTGCGCGAGCGCATGGCGCGCACCATCTCCGCCGCCGCCGTCGACGGCCGCGGCACGCTCGTCGCCGTGACCCTCGACCCGGCCCTCGAGCAGCACCTCGCCGACCTGGCCGCCGATCCGCACCAGCTCGGCCACACCCTGCGGCGCGTCGCCGAGCTGGTGCGCCAGGCGGCGCGCCAGGTGCTCACGCAGGGGCGCAACCCCGTGGTCGTGGTGCGCCCGTCGCTGCGCCGCGTGCTGGCGCTGCCGCTCCTCGAGGACAGGCCGCGCATCCCGGTGCTCTCCTACAACGAGATCGCCGGCGTCCGAAACATCGAACCCGTCTCCGTCGTCAGGCTGCCCGAGATGGCAGAAGAGGTGACCGCATGAGGCTAAGGACGATCCGCGGACGCTCCGTGCCGGACGCGCTCCGGCGCGTGCAACAGGAGCTGGGACCGAACGCCCTGGTCCTCGAGACCCACGACGGCGACGGCGGCGCCGAGGTGGTGGCCGCCGACGTGGAGCGCGAGGAGCCCGCCGAGAGCCTGATGCGGCTGCGCGCCGAGCTCGCCCTGCTGCGCCGCGAGATGCGCCAGGGCGCCCTGGCGCCGGCTCAGCCGGGCTCCTCCGTCCTCCCCGCCGTGCTGCCGCGTCTCGCCAAGGTCGCCGAGCGCCTGCTCGACCAGGACGTGCGGCCGGAGCTGCTGGAGCGCGTCCTCAAGATGCTCAGGGCCGCGCCCGAGCAGGACGTCGACCCCATCGATCCCGCGGCGAGCGACTTCTGCCGGGCGGCCGTGGCCGGTCTCGTCCCGGGAGCCGGGCCGGCCGCGGCGCGGCGGGCGCGCTGCCACGCCTTCGTCGGTCCGCCCGGCGCCGGCAAGTCGACGACCATCGCCAAGCTCGCCGAGCAGAGCCGCCGCGCAGGCGACTCCTCCTTCGGCGTCATCACCCTCGACGCCGATCGCCCGGGCGCGTGCGAGGTCCTGGCGAACTGCGCCGAACGCCTGGCGCTCTCCTACCGGGTGGTGCGCGGGCCCGAGGACCTGATGCACGCCCTCGACTCCCTCGGCAAGCTCACGACCCTCCTGGTGGACACGGCCGGGCTCGGCGTGCGCGAGAACGCCTCGCTCGCCGCCCTGCGCGAGCGCCTCAACCTGCCGCAGCAGCTCGCCGCCTACCTGGTCCTGCCTGCCAACATGGAATCGCGCGCGCTGCGCGCGTGTGCGCACGCCTTCCTGCCCTTCGCTCCCGCCGGCCTGGTCTTCACCAAGGTCGACGAGGCCGAACGCCTCGGCTGCCTGGTCAACCTCCCGGCCGAGATGAGCCTGCCCGTGGCCGCGCTCGGCCACGGGCGCACGCTCAGCGGCGATCTCGCACGTTCCAGCCGCAACCTCATCGCCGATCTGGTCCTGGGCCGGAGGTCGAGGAGCATGGAGGCGGCCGCGCGATGAACGACCAGGTCCACGCCGCGGTCCGCACCGGTGCGGCCGGCTTCGCGCTGGCGCTGGCGCTCGCCCTCCTCTTGCGCGCGCGCGCGGAGGTCGCCCTGGGACGTGCCCTGCTCGCCGCCCTGCTGGTCGGGGGCGTCACCCTGACCGCTTCCGCGCTCAACCGCGGGGGCGATCGAGCCGATGAGGAGAAGAAGCGCCCACCGGCGGCTTCGGACTGAACAACTCATGACCAACCCGGCGATCGGCGGCATTCTCGACGAATCCTCCCGCGACGCGCTCGCGCTGCGGCATCTGGATCTCGTCGGCCGGGTCGTCGGCAGGCTCCCGATCCACATTCCGCCCGAGGTGGACCGCGAGGACCTGGTCAGCGTGGGCACGCTCGGCCTGCTCAAGGCCGCGCGCACCTACCAGCCGGCGCGCGGCGCCTCCTTCCGCACCTTCGCCTTCCTGGCCATCCGGGCGGCCGTGCTCGACGAGCTCAGGCGCTGCGATCCGCTGCCGCGCGGCGCCCGCGCCAGGCTGAAGCAGCTCGCCAGCCTGGAGCGCGAGTTCCGGGCCGCGCACGGCCGCCTGCCCACTCCCGAGGAGATCGCGCTCGAGCTGAACATCGGCGCGGTGCAGGTGGCTTCCCTCCTGGCGCAGTCCGAGGAGGACCGCCTGCTGCGCTCGAGCGTGGCCCTCGACGTCGCGCGTCAGAGCTGCGAGCCCGTCGACGCCACGGCCGACGAGCCCTCCGAGAGGGCGGCGCGCAACGAGGAGCTGGAGCTCGTGCAGCAGGCGATCGCCGACCTGCCCCAGCGTGAGCGCCAGGTCTTCGTGCTCTATTTCTCGGAGGGGCTCTACCTCAAGGAGATCGGCGACGTGCTGGGCGTCACCGAGTCGCGCGTCTGCCAGATCCTCGCGTGCGCCCAGCGCAAGATCCGCGTGCGCCTCGACAGCCAGCGAAAGGACGGCCATGCCTGACCAGGAAACCGGAGACGCTCCCTGCAGGATCAGGCCGGGCGCCATCTTGCGCGCCCTGAAGGAAAGCTGCGCAGCGGAGCTGCCCGCGCTCGGCGGGGCGGACCAGGGCGGCGAGCCCGAACTGACCGTGCACCGCGTGGACGGCCGCGTGCGGCGCATCACCGCGGTATGCACCTGCGGGCGGAAGATCGAGATTCACTGCGACTACTGAGGAGGCCGGAGGACGGCTCCTCAGCGCGAAGGAGGTGAGACCATGATGTTGCGCGTTACGGCTCTGCTGGCCCTGCTCGCCTGCGCCGGCTGCCAGCTTCCCCGGGAGCCCTTCTTCACCAGGCCGGCGCCCGATCCGAACGAGTCCGTGGTCCGCGCTGGCCAGGCGCAGGCCGCGCCCGCCCAGGAGGACGCGTCGTCCGTGCAGCAGACCGCCCGCACCACCCTGCTCGAGGACAACGAACACCTGCGCGACCTCTTGACCAAGGCGCTCGCCGAGCGGCGCGACCTCGAGGGGCGCCTCGCCGCGGCCAACGAGCTCGCGGCCGGCCTGCAGAGCCAGGTGCAGGCCCAGGAGGACGCGATCGCAGCTCTTTCCGAGCAGCAGAACGCCCTGCGCCAGACGGTCGAGGAGCTCACGCGTGAACGCGAGCGCCTCGAGGGCGAGCGCAAGACCCTGGCCGAGATGTTCGCCGTGGAGAAGCGCCAGCGCCTGGCCTTCGAGAAGGAGCTGCTCGAGCGTGAGATCGCGGCGCGCACCGTCTCGCGTGGAGGCGGCTGATGCTGCGCGCGCGCTGCCTCCTGCTGCTCGCCGCGCTCCTGCCGCTCTGCGGCTGTCAGCTCGCCCGGCTGTTTCGTCCGTTCGCCGGCGAGCCGCTGCCCGCGCCGGCCGCCTTCCGCGACGGCAGCATCGACGACGGCCTGGTGCGCCGCGTGCTGGCGCTTCCCCTGGCCGACGAATCCGGCCAGGGAGCCGGGACCCTCGTGGTCTCGGAAGCGCTGCGCGACGAGATCTTGAAGCTCGGCCGCTTCACCGTGGTTCAGCCCACCGCCAGCGACGCCATGCTCAGGCCGGCGGAGGGGCCGCAGCGCACCGGCCGGATTCCGGTGAGGTCCATCATCGAGCTGGGCAGGCGCTACGGCGTCGAGGCCGTGCTCTTCGGCTCGGTCACGCACTACCGGCCCTATGCCCCGCAGGCGCTGGCGATCTCCGCCCAGCTCATCGACGTGCAGACCGGCAAGATCGTCTGGTCCGTGTCCGACTTCGTGGACGGCAGCGACGCCCAGGCGGTACGTTCCATGGAGTGGTACTTCGCGGACGAAGCGGCCACGGGCGAGACCGTGTTCGGTCCCGAGATCATGAACACCTCGCCGCGCTGGTTCGCCAGGTTCGCCGCCTCGCGCATCGCCGCGACCCTGGCGCCGCCCGCCGCCCGCTCCTGACCCTCGCGCCGCGCGGCCGCGGCGCGCCCCCTGGAAAGCGCGCGCGTGAACCGCATCTGCCGCCGGATCCTCTTCTATGAAGCCGCCGGTTTCGCGGCGGTGATCGCGGTCCTCTGGCTGGACGAGCTCCTCGACGCACCGAGCATGCTCCTCGGCGGCCCGCGCACCCCCGTCAACTGGTCGCCAGGCTCACCCGCGCCTTCCTGCGCCGCATCAGGCATCTCGAGGGCTTCCTGCCGATCTGTTCCTTCTGCAAGAGGATCCGCGCCGGGGGAGAGTGGGTCTCCCTGGAAACGCACCTCCGCGAGCACTCGGACGCGAGGCTCAGCCACGGGCTGTGCCCGGATTGCGCGCGCGAGCACTACCCGGACTTCGCGCCCCATTGAAGCCGGGCGCCGGGCACGCAGCTGCAAGAAGCGCCCGGCCGGCGCAACCGCTCCACGGTGCGACGGCCGGGCATCCGGTTCGCTGCTGGACTGCTAGCCGCGCGCGCCGGCGTCCTGCCCCTCCTGCTCGAGGAACTCCCGCGCCGCGCGCCGCACTGCCTCCGGATCGTCCGCGAGCGCGAGCAGTTCCTCGCGCCGCGCAGCCACTTCCTGCGCGTGCTCCTCCATGACGCGGCGCGCCTCCGCGATGGAGCGATCGATGATCTCGGACGCGCTCGTGTCGATGCGATCCTGCTCGACCTGGCCGTCCTGCGCCGTTCCGGCGGCGCCCCTCCTGCCCAGCGGGTGCTCCGCCTTCCAGGAGTCACTCGCCCGATCGACGTCCGTCCGGTGCGTGTTGTCGGGACCGCGGATCTCCATGGCTGGTGCTCCTTGGCTCGTCCATACTGTTCTTCGGCCGGATCGCCCGCGACTTTAGGGGATAATCCGCGCGATCGAGGTTCAGCCGCGCCGCGGCCCTCCCGGCAAGATTTCCCCTTGCGCGCGCGGGGCACTCCCCCCGGCCCGCGGCGCCGCGTGCACCCCGCCCGCAGCTTCTTCTTCCCCGGGTCCGCGCCGCTGGAAAGCTTTTCCCGAGGCGCCGCGGCAGAGGCTGCGCCGGCCGCGCGCCGCGCCGGCCGCAACTCCGGACAGGCAACGCGCTCGCGCGCGCCGCCCGGCCACACGGCGCAATGGGCACGCTCCTTGCCGTTCTCTACGCCGACGCACCGGAGGAACCCACGTCGTGATCGATCCGATCCAGGATCTCGCAGCAGCAGTCCCGCAACCGCCCAGCGGCGGCGCCTCATCGTCTCGCGCCGAGACCGCAGTCTCGGGCGAGACCTTTCGCGACGCGCTCGAACACGCCGCTTGCCCCGAGGTCGCCCGCGAGGCTCCGCACGCGCCGCGACCCGTTGACGGGAACGGCAAGGCGCGGCAGGAGTCCGAGAGGCCGCGAGACGGGATCGATGCGGACAGGCCCGAGCAACCCGGCCCGGCGCCTGACCCTGACGGCGAGATCGACCTGCGGCCCACGGCCGCGGCGGTGCAGGCGGATGGCGATCCAGCCCCCGCGGGCTCGAACCACGGCGCCGCCCCAGAAGCGCGGCCGCCCGTCACGTGCGCTGATCCAGGCCTGCTGGATCCCCCTCAGACGCCGGCCGCGGGGCCGCACTCGCGACCGGTCGTCGAACAGCCCACCTCGGGCGCACCGCAGCCCGCAGCCCAGCCTGAGGCCCGGCCCGAGGCTGGGATCGGGTCCAGGCCCGCGGCTCAGCCCGCGACCGAGCCCGCCTGCCTTCCCGCTGCTGCCGCGCCGCCGGCGGCCCGCGGCGCCTTGCCACCCGAGCCGGCCGTGGCTCCCGCACCAGCGGTCGTCGACGGGACACCGCTCGAGCCGCCCGCCGCGGAAGCGGCAGCCCCCTCGCGCGCGACGACTGTCGCCTCCCCGAAGCCCTCCGGGTCGGACGCGCCCGTGGATGCTCAGCCAAGGGGCCAACCGTCTCAAGAAGACGCCGTCCCCGCGGAAACCGGCCGCTCCGCGGCGGACCTGGCCCGCCTTCTCGCTCAGTACGGGCGCGTCGAACAGCCGCGACTCCGCCCGGTGCGGGCGCCTCTCGCGGCCCGGGAAGCGCCAGCCCCTGACCGCGGCGCAGCTCGCGGAGACGAGAGCGCGACCTGCTCCGGGAAGGGCTTCGAGGCCGATCCAGCCGAGACCACGGCCGGAAGCAGCGCGCCCCAGGGAGGCTCCGCCGCCTACTCCGGCGACCAGTCCGGCGCGCGCGCTTTCGCGCACGCCTCCTCCCCCGAGAGCGGTCGCGCGAGCACGCCCGCGGGGACGGCCTCCGCCAAACCCGCCGCAGGCGCGGCCCCCTTGGCGGCAGCGCCGGCCGCGGCTCCGGCCCTGCGTCCCGGCGGCGGGGAGCGCCCGTCCGCGTCCGCCCCATCCGCTCCCGTCCCGGTGCAGTCGATCCTGTCGCAGGTGAGACTCCAGGCGCGGCCGGGAGTGCGCGAGCTGCTGATCCGCCTGGAGCCTCCGGAGCTGGGCGCCCTCAGGCTGCGCTTCCAGCTGCGTGGGGAGTCAGTCCGCGTCTCGGTGCTGGCCACGCGCCAGGACGTGGTGAGCGCGCTGCGCAGCGATCTTTCGTCCTTCGCCGAGACCCTGCGCGACGCGGGGATCGACCTGGACGCCCTCGACATCGACCTCGACACGGGAGCGGACGCGCGCCAGGCCGATCCCCGCTCGTCCGAGGAACAGCTCGAGGAAACGGCGCGCGCCGAGCGGCGCGCGGCTGAACAGGAACAGGGCAGCGACCCGGCGGCGGCTCTTGGCCGCCACGAGGGTCTGATCGACGTCACGGTGTGAATGGAGCCAATCATGACCATCAGCTCGATCGATTCCGGATCGTCGATCCTCGACAAGTACGGCTACCTGCAGACCACTGCCGCGGATGACACGCAGGACATGTTCCTCAACCTCCTGGTGGCGCAGCTCTCCAACCAGAACCCGCTCGAGCCCATGGAGAACGACTCCCTCATCCAGCAGATGTCCGCGTTCGCCACGGTCGAGCAGATCGAACAGTTGAGCTCCAAGATGACCAGCCTCATCGCCATCGAGGAGATCGTCGCCGGCCAGAACGCCTTCACCCAGTCCGCCAGCCTCGTCGGCAAGGTCGTGGAGTACACGGACGAGGAGACCGGCGAGACGCGCACCGGCCTGGTGCGCTCGGTGCACCTCGACGGCGACGGGCTGCAGCTTGACGTGGACGGCACGAAGATCCCCATGAACCTGGTGACCGGGATCATCGGGGACGCCAGCCAGAGCGACGGCGACGACGACTCCACTGGCGACGGTTCGGATGATGACAATCAGGACGAGTGAACGCGCCGCGCGCTGCGTTCGATACGGGAGTTGACCCAGCATGAGTACCGCTCTCTTCACCGGCCTTTCCGGGCTGCGCTCCTTCGAGACCTATCTCGACGTGATCGGCAACAACATCTCCAACGCCAACACCACCGGCTACCGCTGCAGCCGCGTCACCTTCGGCGACCTGCTGTCTCTGACCACCGCCCCGGGCTCGGCCCCGACCGCGACGCTCGGCGGCAAGAACCCGGCGCAGATCGGTCTGGGCGTCGGCGTCAAGTCGATCGACCAGAACACCAACGCCGGGTCCCTGCTCGCCACCGACCGCAACCTCGACCTCACGATCTTCGGCCCCGGGTTCTTCATGGTGAACGACGGCTCGCGCGACCTCTACACGCGCGCCGGCACCTTCGGCTTCGACGCCAGCGGGCAGCTCGTCGAGATCGGCACCGGCTACCTGGTGCAGTCCTCGACCAACTCCTCCATCATCGTGCCGCCGAACTCCATCGCCCCGCCCCAGGCGACCTCGGAGATCTCCCTCAAGGGCAACCTGCCGGCCAAGGTCACGGGCCCGCTCCCCGAGATCCTCTCGTCCTCGAGCCCGTTCTACACCGGCACGGCGGCGACGATCACGGGCACGAGCAGCGCCCCCTTCGCCCTCTCCGACGGCGACTCGTTCAGCGTGCAGGTCGACGGCGGCCCGCCCCAGACCGTGACCTTCCACGCCTCCGACTTCGTTAACATCGGCGCCGCCACCGCGGCTGAGGTCGCCGCCGTGATCAACGCCGCCATCAGCGGCGTGACGGCCAGCGACGCGGCCGGCGTGGTGAAGCTCAGCTCGGACACCATCGGCACGGCATCGCAGATCAAGCTCACCGACATCAACAACTCGCCGGCCTTCCTCATGGGCCTGTCGACCGTGCTGGTGCAGGGCACGCAAACCCAGGCCGCCGGCACCACCGACCTGAACGACCTCGTGATCAACACGGACGACTACGTGGCCGGCGCAGACGGCATCGAGATCCAGGGCTCGCTCAGCGATGGAACGCAGTTCGCCGCCACCTTCGTCTACGGCGCGGCCAACGACGGCACCACGCTGCAGGAGCTGGTCGACTTCATCGACAACCTGATGACCGACGCCGACGTGCACCTCGACTCCCAGTCCAACATCGTCGTGGAGGCGCAAGACTCGGGCGAGGCCCAGTACTCGCTCAGCCTGGAGGACGCCCCGGGCAACACGGGCTCGACGAACTTCACCACCACCGCCTTCACCGTCACCCAGGAGGGCACCGACCCCGACCAGGTGAACACCGCGATCACCATCTACGACCGCAACGGCGAGGCGCACGTGCTGAGCCTGACCTTCGAACGCGTGGACACCTCGGAGTGGCTGCTCACCGCCGCGCTCTCGGACGGCAGCGGCACGATCACCGACGACCGCGTGGGGAACATCACCTTTGATCAGGAGGGGACCCTGCAGACCGCGGGGTCCGGCGGGCTGGACGACACGAACATCGAGATCGTCTTCAGCAGCACGGGCCAACAGACCATCGACCTCGACCTCGGCGCCGGCATCGACGGCGTCACCCAGTTCGGCGGACCGGCCACGGCCCAGGCCATCAGCCAGGACGGCTACGCGGCCGGCACGCTCGCGGACATCGTCGTGACCGAGGACGGGCAGGTGAACGGCGTGTTCACCAACGGCCAGACCCAGTCCTACGGCCAGATCGCGCTCGCCGCCTTCGCCAACCCGGGCGGCCTCAAGCGCGAGGGGAACAACATGTTCTCGGACACGGTCAACTCCGGCGTGCCGCAGCTCGGCGTCGGCGGCGGCGCCGGCGGCACCATCCAGTCGGGCGTGCTAGAGAGCAGCAACGTCGACCTGGCCGAAGAGTTCGTGCGCATGATCGAGGCCCAGCGCGGCTACCAGGCCAGCGCGCGCATCATCCGCGCTTCCGAGGAGCTGCTGCAGAACCTCTTGCAGAACATTTAGTAGGTGAGTAGCAGCGGCGATGCAGCCGGCGCAGCGCCCTCGGAGAGGGCGCTGCGCCGGCTGCATCGCTGGGTTGGAAAAGGTCACGCCGCCGAGCGGGTCCGGTGCCCCCCCGCGGACCTACGCGCCTGCCAGGCGCGCGAGCGCGAGAGCATGCAGCGCACCGTTTGACGCCAGGATGCGGCGGCCGAACAGCCAGTCCTCCCCGCCGGCGTAGTCGCTCACCTGCCCGCCCGCCTCCTGCACCAGGAGCGCGCCTGCGGCCACGTCCCACGGCTCGAGCTGCGCCTCGAAGAAAAACGAGTAGCGTCCGGCCGCCACGTAGGCCAGGTCGATCGCGGCCGAGCCGCAGCGCCGGAAGCCGCGCACCTCGAGGATGAAGCGGTTGAAGTGCTCGACGTTGTTCTCGAGGTTGGAGAGCTGGTCCCTGCGGTAGGGGAAGCCCGTGGCGAAGATCGCGTCGGTGAGCGTCGTGGCGCCGGAGACCCCGATCGGCCGGCCGTTGAGCGTCGCGCCGGCGCCGCGCACGGCGACAAAGAGCTCGTCCAGGACCGGCGCGAAGACCACTCCCAGCGCCGGCCTGCCCTCCTCGTAGAGCGCGATCGAGACGCTGAAGAAGGGATGGCCGTGGGCGAAGTTGGTGGTTCCGTCCAGCGGGTCGACGATCCAGCAGAAGCGGCTCGCGCTCATCCTCTGCCGCAACGGGCCGAGGTCGGTCGGGCTCGCCGCGGGCCGCAGGGAGGCGTCGACTTGGGCCAGCGGGCCGCGCGACGCGCGCGCGGCCGCGCCCGAGGAGGTCTCCTCGGCGAGCACGGCGTGCTCCGGGAACTGCTTGCCGATGGCCTGGACGATCAGCTCCTCCGCTTCCAGGTCGGCCGCGGTCACCAAGTCGCGCACGCCCTTGAAGCCGAGCGCGCCCGGGCCGAGGCGGCCGCGCCAGGCCAGGATGCACCGGCCAGCTTCTTGCGCGGCCCGCACCGCTGCGTCGCGACACCGATCCAATCCGCCTGCCTCAGCCATTGCCGCCGTCCCTCTGCGTCACGCGCGCCGCGCCGCCGGAATGCGCCGGCTCCCGCGTTCTCTCACGGCGCCTCCAGGTCGACCAGGAGCTTCACGACGTCGTCCTGCACGCGCTTCATCTCCGCGTTGCGGCCGCCGTACTCGTTGAAGAGGATCGAGAAGCACAGGACCTCCCCGTGGTCCGCCTGCGCGTAGCCGGAGAGGGCCGAGACCGACGCGATGTAGCCGCTCTTGGCGCGCACCCGGCCGCGGTAGGCCTCGTCGTCCAGGCGGCGCTGCAGCGTCCCGTCCACGCCCGCCTCGGCCAGACTGTCGAGAACGGCCGGCCGCAGCTCGCTGCGGTAGAGGGCGGCCAGCAGGCGCGCGATCTGCGACGGGGCGTAGCGGTTGCCGCGCGACAGCCCCGACCCGTCGGCGCTCGCTGCTTCCCCGCGCTCGATGCCGAAGCGCTCGAGGACCGCGAGCACCGCTCCCGCGCCCGACGCGAAGGTCCCGCGCAGCTCGCGCGCGTGGCCGCAGAGCTTGTAGACGTGCTCCGCGATGACGTTGGACGAGGTCTTGTTCATCTCGATCAAGGCGGCGGCGAGGGGGGCGCGCGCGGCGCCGAGGCGCACCAGGCCGCCCGCGGCCGGGTCGTAGGGGAACTCCGCGAGCACGACGTCCCCCGCCAGGGCGATCCCGGCGCGCCGCAGGGCGTCCCGCAGCATCAGCCCGGCGACGCGCGCCGGTTCGGCCACGGGCACCGTCACGGGCCAGGGAGTGGCGCCGTGCGGGGTGCTGCCGGTGACGCTCACCTGACCGGGCTTGACCGGCGCCGGCACGTGGATGAGGTGATGCGAACCCGGCCCGGCCGTGCGCACGTTGGCGCGCGGGGAGAAGACCGAGCTCTCCGGCACGAGCCGCACCGCCGCCGGCAGGCCCTCCTCACCCGCGGGCTCCACCAGCACCGTCAGGCAGTTCTGGTAGAGGGAAAGGCCCGCGACCGGGGACTGATACGAGTCGCCGAGCTTCTCCTGATTCCAGCCCGGCGCCACGTACTGGCGGTCTAAGACCAGGTCGTCCACGATCAGGCGTCCGGTCACGGCCTTGAGGCCGGCCGCGCGCGCCGCGGCCACCAGGCGCGGCAGCAGGTGCTCCTCCCAGGGCCGATCGGGCGCGAGGAAGTCCGGGTCGCCCGCGCCCTTGACGATCAGGTCCCCGTGCAGCGTGCCCGCGGCGTCCAGCTCGCCCTCGCCGAGGAGCAGGGTCTCGAAGCAGTGCGCCGGTCCGAGCAGCACAAGCGCCGCGGCGGTCGTCAGGAGCTTGGTGTTCGAGGCCACGATCAGCGCGCGGCCGGCATTCCGCTGGTACAGCGTCGCGCCGCTGCTGACCGAGAGGACGGCCACGCCCACCGCCGCCTTGTTCAGGCTCGGGTGCAGGAGCAGCTCGTCGATGCGGCCGGGGAGCGACGACCGGCTCACGGCGCGCGGCGCGCCTGCCGGGCGAGGCGGCAGGAAGGGAGGGACCGCGGGAAGAACCTCCGGGACTGCCCGCGGCGGCGCGGGCGCTTCCGTCCGTCCCGCCCGCGCCTCGGCCTCGCCGAGCTCTCCCGCCACGCTCGCGGCCGCGGCCGTTCCGCCGCCCTGGAGCGCCGCGCGGCGCGCGGCGCGCGTCAGGTCGATGGCCAGGAAGGCGGCCAGGGCGACCAGGACCGCCGCCATCAGGAGCCGCGGCTCGCCCCTCATCGCAGGCCTCCCTTGAGGTCGCTGTTCGCCGCCATGTAGGACAGGGCGAAAGCCAGCTTGGCCACGCGCGCCACCTTCTCCTCCAGCACCTTGTCGGCCGTGTCCGTCCAGCGGTGCAGGTCCTCCGAGTCGTTCCCTTCGTTCAGGAACACGGTGGGCACCCCCGCCTCGTGGAAGGCGAAGTGGTCGCTCTGCTGGAAGAACTCCTTGCCGCCGTCGCCGACCTTGAGACCGCAGTCCGAGAGGCCGACCGCCTTCTTCAGGAGCTGGTCGAGGAGCGAGGCCTTGGGCGGCGGCGTGGCCTCGATGGCGTTCTTGCGGCCGCGCGAGATGATGTCCATGTTGATCATCGCGTAGGTCTGAGTGATCGGCACGGGCGGTTCGCGCACGTACGCGTTCGCGCCGAGCAGGCCCTTCTCCTCGCCGGTGAAGGCCACGAAGATGATGGAGCGGCGCGTGGCCGTCTTGCTCGTGGCGTAGGCCTCGGCCACCTCGAGCAGGGCGGCGACCCCGGCGGCGTTGTCGTCCGCGCCGCGGTAGACGCGGCCGCGGTCATCGACGCCGATGTGATCGAGGTGCGCCCCGACCACCACCGCCGCGCCAACCAGCTCCGGGTCGCCGCCGCGGTAGCGCGCCACCACGTTCGCCGCGGAGATTCCCTTCTCCGCGAGGCGCACCTCCAGCCGCACGCGCACCTGCGGCACGGCGAAGGATCGCGGGCTCTGCTTCTCGTCGATCTCGTCCCGCAGCTCCAGCAGCGGCCGGCCGGCGATGCGCTCGGCCACGGCCGGGGAAACGAGCGCCACGGGCAGCTCGAGGTCCTGGCCGGCGCGCCGCCGGCCGCTGCCCGCGTGGCGCGGGTATTGCGACTTCAGCCAGACGCCGCTCTCCTCGTCCACGACGGCGCTGACCAGCAGGCCGACGGCGCCTTGCTCCGCGGCGACGCGCGCCTTCTCGCGCAGTTGCCGCGCGCGTCGACCTTCTTGTACGAGTCCCAGCGGTACTTGCGCTCCTTGATGCCGTATCCCGCGAAGACCACCTCGCCCTCGGCCACGCCCGCGGCGCTCCGCGCCGCCGGCATGAACTCCTCGCGCAGCACGCAGTCCATGTCGCCGTCGCGCGCGCCGGCCGCGATCAAGGAGGACTCCTCCGCCGCGTCCATCACGGTGAGCGCGTATTCGGCGAGGAATGAGCCCTCGGCGCTGCCCAGCGGCTCGAGTCCGCACTCCTTGAAGCGCTCAGCCACGTACTCGCAGGCGAGCGCGAGGCCCGGCTGCCCGGTATCGCGGCCGGCGCACGCGTCCGCCGTCAAGTACTCGACGCATTCCATGACGTCCGCGGCGTTGATCGTGGCGAGCGCCTCCTTGACCAGCGTGGCGTCATCCGCCGCCCGTGCGCTGGCGCAGAGCGCGGCCGCCGCGGCGAAGCAGGCCATGCGCCTCATGGCTCCTCCGCCGCGCCCAGCCCGATGCGCATCCCGTCCTCGGCGATTGTCACCCTGCCGCGGAAGAGCGCCTGCGCCGCGCGCCGCGCCTCGTCCACGTCCACCGGCGGGTAGAAGTGCGTCAGGATCAGGTGCCGGCAGCCGCATTGCGCCGCCAGGCGCGCGGCGCGCTCCGGCGTGAGGTGGCCGGCCGCGTACATCGAGTCGGGGAGGGACGCCTCCAGCACGTAGTGGTCCGCGCCCGCGCCCAGCGCCAGCGCGCCCGCGCACTCGTCCGTGTCCCCGGAGAGGGCGAGGACCACGCCGCCCGTCAGTTCGAAGCGATACCCCAGGCTCGCGCGGTCGTGCTTCATGGCGAACGCCGTGACGGCAGCCGCGCCGCACAGCCGGAAGGGCCCGGGTCCGATCTCGCTGACCCGGAGCCGATCGGCGGGCAGGGTGACCCACGCGCCGAAGACCCTCTGGAAGCCGGCCAGCAGGTCGGCGGTGCCGGGCCCGCCGATCACCTCCAGGGCGCCGCAGCGCTCGTCCAGGAGAGCGTTCCTGCGCGCGAACAGGAGAGCCGCGAGGTCCAGGCAGTGGTCCGGATGGTGATGGGTGAGGAGGACGCGCGCGATCCCTTCCACGGGAAAGCCGGCGTCGCACGCCCTCTTCAGCGAGCCCGGCCCGGGGTCGATCAGCGTGACGTCCCCGTCGAGCCCGAGAACGTACCCGGCGGGTCCCCGGCGCGCCGTGGGAATGCCGGTGCCGGAGCCCAGGATGACGAGTTCTCGCATGGGAGTGAGAGGATAACGCCGCGCGCCTCTCAGCAGTAGCCGTTTGGATGGGCCCGGAACCACTCCCAGGCGGTGCGCACGACTTCCTCCAGGTCTCCGTGGCGCGGCCGCCAGCCGAGCTCGGCGCGCGCCCGCTGCGAGGAGGCCACCAGGACCGGGGGGTCGCCGGGGCGCCGCCCCTCCAGGGCAACGGGGAAGTCGACGCCGGAGATGCGCCGCGCGGCATCCGCGACCTCCTTCACGCTGAAGCCGCGCCCGTTACCCAGGTTGAAGGCCCGGCACGAACCTCCGGCGCGCGCGAACTCGAGGGCGAGGACGTGCGCGTCCGCCAGGTCGGTGACATGCACGAAGTCCCGCACGCAGGATCCGTCTTGGGTCGGGTAGTCGGCGCCGAACACGCTGAGCGCCGGCCGCCGCCCCAGCGCCGCCAGGAGAGCGCAAGGAATGAGATGCGTCTCGACCCGGTGGTCCTCTCCCAGCTCCCCGTCCGGATCGGCTCCCGCGGCGTTGAAGTAGCGCAGGAAGACGGGCCGCAGCCCGGTGGCGGCCGCCACGTCCGCCAGCAGCTCCTCGGCGACGCGCTTGGTCCTGCCGTAGGGGTTCACCGGCCGGCAGGGCGTCTCCTCGTCGATCGGCTGGCGGTCGGGCTCGCCGTAGACGGCCGCGGACGAGGACAGGACGAAGAGCCGGACTCCAGCAGCCACGCACGCCTCGGCCAGGCGCAGAGTGCCGAGCACGTTGTTCTCGTAGTAGGCGAGGGGGGACCTGACCGACTCTCCCACGTAGCAGTACGCGGCGAAGTGCATGACCGCCTCGACGCACTCCTCCCTGAGCACCTTCTCCACGGTCGCCCGGTCCTGGACAGCCGCCCGCACCAGAGGCGCGCCCAGGAGAGCGGCCTCATGCCCCTCGCGCAGGTCGTCGAGGGCGATGGGCTGATGCCCGACCTTGCGGAGCTCCTTCACCGTGTGGCTGCCGATGTATCCGGCTCCGCCCGTGACCAGAACGTTCACCGCGCACCTCCCTCCGGATACACGTCGCGGCGGCGCCGCCGCGAGTTGGAAGCTCGAAGTCTGAAGTCCGAAGTCGGGACATCCTCCGGCCCTCTGCCGTTTTCCGCCATCCGGCGTAGTGTACGGCGGGCCGCAGGGGTTTCCCCCGCTCGGGAAGTGAGCCTCCGCGGCATCGGCGCGGCCATGCCTGCTCGCGACGCGTCGTCTGGAGCCCGGAGCGAGGTCGTCCGGGATCTCCGTGCCTTGCGAAGATCCCGGAACATGGTGGGACCGTCCGTTCCCACCCGCCTGGAGCACTCGATGTAACAAACAATCGATTAATGGCTTAAGAAGTCCTGCTGGAGTGCCGAGGAGACTCTTGGCGCAGGATTCTACGCGACTCCCAGAGACCCTTGGAAAGCGATTTTGGGTTGAACGTGTCCTGGATCCCCCTACCATATCCGTTGGTTTCGGGGCCCGGTGGCGGCCGGAGCCAGACCCGTCCCCGATCCAGGAAGGATCCGAGCATCCTGACGCACAGCTCATCAACCCAGCCGATACCGTGTGGCGTCGACTTCGCATGGAGGTCTGAATGTCGCTGCAGGTAGCGCTGTTCCTTGGCATCGTAATGGTGGCTCTTCTGCTGAGGCTGTACATCGAGTACCTCGAGGAGAAGTAGCTCGCCGGCAGCGGGTCGCCCCTTGCGGACGGGCACCCGAGTGCGGCGGGCGACGACGCAGCGGAGGAGAGTCCAAGGAACATCAGAGGGGTCGGCTCCAAGCGGCGGAACCGACCCTTCTTTTTTGGCGGGCCCCGAACCCGGGAGGGATCCATGAAGACGGGACGTCCAGAGCCGGTGCTGCAGGTCGACCTCGCCGAGCTTCCCCTCGTCAGCCGCGGCAAGGTGCGCGACATCTACGCGCACGAGCAGGGCCTGCTGCTGGTCGCCACCGACCGGGTCTCGGCCTTCGACGTGGTCATGGCGGAGGGGATCCCGCACAAGGGCCGCGTGCTGACGTTCCTCTCGGAGTTCTGGTTCCGCCAGCTCGCGGACGTCATCCCGAACCACCTTATTACCACGGACATCGAGCGCATGCCCGCGGACCTGCGGAGCTGCCGCGACCTGCTCGCCGGCCGGACCATGCTGGTGCGCCGCGCCAGGCCGCTGCCCGTCGAGTTCGTGGTGCGCGGCTACCTCGCGGGATCCGCGCTCGGAGAGTACCGCGAGACCGGCCAGGTGTGCGGGCTGCGGCTGCCCCCGGGGCTTGAGGAGAGCGCGCGCCTCCCGCAGCCGATCCTGACGCCAACGACCAAGGCGACCACCGGACACGACCTGGCGCTCACCTTCGAACAGGTCGAAGACCTGGTCGGGATAGGGGTCGCGCGCGCCGCGCGGGACGCGGCGCTGGAGATCTTCCGCCGCGCGCACGCCCTCGCTCTCGAGCGCGGCCTTCTCCTCGCGGACACGAAGTTCGAGTTCGGGATGCTCGACGGAGAGCTGGTCTGGATCGATGAAGCCCTGACGCCGGACTCCTCCCGCTACTGGGCGCAGAGCACGTATCGGGCGGGCAGGCCGCAGGAGCCCTTCGACAAGCAGCTCCTGCGCAACTACCTGCTGGCGGCCGGGTGGGCGCGCCGCCCGCCTCCCCCACCCCTCTCGGAAGACATCATTCGCCGGACGAGCGAACGCTACCTGGAGGTCGCAGAAATCCTGACCGGACGGTCTCCGCTGGCGCCCGGGGGACTGGCCACCTAGAGGAGAGGACGTTGTGAATCCACGGGTTGCGATCGTCGTCGGATCGGATTCCGACCTTCCCCACCTCGAGGGCTGCCTCCTGACGCTCAAGGAGTTCGAGGTGCCGTTCGAGGTTCGGGTGCTCTCCGCGCACCGCACGCCAGAGCGGGCGCACGAGTTCGCCCGGGATGCTTCCGGCCGCGGCATCCAGATCCTCATCGCCGCCGCGGGCGGGGCTGCGCACCTCGCCGGGACCCTCGCCGCCGCGAGCCTCGTGCCGGTGATCGGCGTTCCCGTGCCCGCGCCGCCTCTTTGCGGCCTGGACGCGCTTCTTTCCACCGTGCAGATGCCGGCAGGCATCCCGGTGGCCACGGTCGCCGTCGGCAAGTCGGGCGGCACGAACGCCGCCGTTCTGGCGGTCCAGATCCTCGCGCTCGGCGACAGCGGGCTACGTTCCCGCCTGGAACGCTACCGCCTTGAGATGCGCCGCAAGGTGGAGGCCAAGGACGAGGCCGTGCGAGCGAGAGAGAGTTTCGAGCCCAAGGCACCGTGATCCGCCGACTTCAGGCCGCGCCAGGAAGAAAGGTCCGACGATGCCCCTTCCCACCATCGAGTGGATCGGCGATGCGGGCGGCCACGCCCGGATCATCGAGCAGACCCTGCTCCCCCGCGAGCTCAAGTACCTGGACCTGGCCACGATCGAGGAGGTCTGGGACGCCATCAAGCGGCTGGCGATCCGGGGCGCGCCGGCCATCGGCGTGGCGGCGGCGTTCGGCATCGTGCTCGGCCTGAAGACTTCGCGCGCCGCCGACGCCTCGCGATTCGACGCGGACGTCCTGCGGGCGGCGGACTACCTCGCCTCGTCGCGGCCCACGGCCGTCAACCTTTTCTGGGCGCTGGAGCGCATGAAGCGGCGGGCGGCCGCTGTCCGCGAGCTACCGCTCAGCCAGGCGCGCGAGGCGCTCCTGGATGAGGCGCGAACCATCCTCGCGGAAGACCGGCGCATCTGCCGGGCTCTCGGCGAGGTCGGCGCCCCGCTCGTGCCCGAGGGCGGCAGCGTGCTGACCCACTGCAACGCGGGCGGTCTCGCCACGGCCGACTACGGCACGGCGCTGGCGGTGCTGTTCCGCGCGCGCGAGCTGGGCAGGAACTTCCGCGTGTTCGTCGACGAAACGCGCCCGCTCCTCCAGGGCGCGCGGCTCACCGCGTGGGAGCTCCTGCAGGCTGGTATTCCCGCGACCCTGATCTGCGACAGCGCGGCTGGCATGGTCATGCGCGACCGGGGAGTGCGCGCGGTCTTCGTGGGGGCCGACCGCATCGCTTGCAACGGCGACACCGCCAACAAGATCGGGACGTACTCGGTGTCCGTGCTCGCAAAGGCCCATGGCATACCGTTCTACGTGGTCGCCCCCGCCTCCACCTTCGACCTCTCCCTCGCGGACGGCTCGAGCATCCCGATCGAGGAGAGGGATCCCAGCGAGGTGACGGCCGGGTTCGGCGCGCGCACCGCGCCCGAGGGCATCGACGTGTTCAACCCGGCTTTCGACGTCACCCCTCGCGCCCACATCGCGGCCATCGTCACCGAGAAGGGGCTCATCGAGAGGCCCGATGCCGCCAGGATCGCGAGCGTCCTGGGGAAGTGAACGTTTCCCTCCCTCATGCCGGCGCGGATCGAACCTTGCACCGCGCACCGATTCCGTCTAAAGAAAACACATCCCGAGCCCCGAAAGAAGAGAGGACAGAGGAAGGCGACCGATCCTGCAGCCGGGTCAGTGTCTCCCGGCCACGGAGGAACGCACCCCGATGAACTCTCCCGCCAAGCGCAGGCGCTCTCCCCGGAGACGAGAAGGCGGCTCCATCGTCGACGAACTCCCCAGCCCGCCCCCCGAGGATCTGAGCGACACCGACACGCTGGAGTTCTTGCGCGCCATCGACGCCTTCAAGCGCAGCACTGGCCGCAACTTCCCGACCTGGACCGAGGTCTTGGAGATCCTGCGCTCGCTCGGCTATCGCAAGGCCGGCAAGGCAGACAGGGGCGCATAGGATACAGGCGCCCGCCCCGCCGGCAGGCGCGACCGCTCGCCCGGACGTCCCAGATCCTCGCCTGGAAACGACCTGCGGCATTGCCGCGAGTTTCGGCCTGCCGTTCGAGAAACCTCGACCTTCCCGGCGCCGTCTCCGCGCTCGAAACTGTTCGTTCAAGCGGAGACGCGGACCATGAAGTTCGTCCCCTTGCTGCTTGCGCTGCTCGCCCTGCACTCGGCGCCCGCCGCAGCCGGTGTGTCGTACCGGTCAGTGACCAGCGAGAAGGACGCCGCGGCGTTCTACCGTTCTGGCGGCCGTTCCTTCCTGAACCAACGAGTCCATCTTCACGTGCCGGCGTCGTGCTTCCACAAGAAGCCGGCCAGGATCGTCCAGAGCAAGGGCGGGGGCCAGTATCACGTGTTCGAGAACAGGTCGGTGCCCTTGATCGTGAGCCCGCGCAACGTGTACTTCCGCAAGATCCTGCAGCGGTCCGGCAAGGGCGACACGGTCTGCGTCAAGGGAATCGTCAGGAACGAGCCGCTCTCGGGCAAGGGACGCTTCGCCGTCTTCGTCACCACGCTCAAGAAGGCGCCCGCCAAGGACTAGCGGCCCGCGCGCGGTTGCCCCGGCGCGCCGGCAGGCTAGGAGCAACGTGGGGGCGCCGGCCCGGGCCGGGCTGGCGCGGCCCCTTGCGGCAGACCCCGGGCCCCGCTCGGGGCTAGAATCCACGTGCTCATGGCGACCCAGTGCACCGGCGTCACCGCCCGAGTGGCCGACCTCGTGGCGCGCTACTACCTGCGCAAGCCGGACCAGGCGGAGTTATTGCGCATCAAGTTTCCCGACGCGTCCGCTCTGGCCTGGGGCGCCCTCAACGAAGGAGCCTACCTGCTGCGGAACGTGCGCTCCGCGCGCCTCACCACCCTGAACGTCGAGGTGACCAACCGCTGCAACCTGCGCTGCACCTACTGTCCGGCTCATCTCCATCCGCAGCGCCCGCGCCTCGACCTGCCCTACGAGCTGTTCCAGGACATCCTCGAGCGCGCGCCCACGGTCAGGACGCTCCTCCCCTTCCAGTGGGGCGAACCGCTCCTCCATCCCCGCATCCTCGACATGCTGCGCTTCGCGGCCGCACGCGGAGTACGCACCTTCCTCACCACCAACGGCACTCTCCTCGACCGCACCATGCAGGAGGGTCTCCTCTCCTCTGGGCTCACGCGGCTCACGGTCAGCGTGGACGGCGCCGACGAGCTGCACCTCCGCAGGCGCGGAGTCGAGCTGGCTCCCATCCGCGAGCGCGTCAAGGAGCTCTGCCGCCTGCGCGACCAGTCCGGCTCCGCCTTGCGCGTCGATGTCTCGCTGGTCCTCGACGAGACCACCGCGGCCGGCTACGCCGAGTTCCTCCGCGCCTGGCGGCCCGTCGTGGACCGCGTGCAGGCAATCCCGCGGCTGGCGCGCGCCCCCCGCCGCGAGGCCTGCCGCGAGCTCTGGCGCGGCCTGCTCGTGGTGCTGGCGGACGGCCGCGTCACCGTCTGCTGCCCGGATCAGGCAGGCGAGCTCTGCGTCGGCGACGTGCGCGCGGCCGCTCCGGCCGACATCTTCAACGGCCCGCGCATGCGCGCTCTGCGCGCCGCACACGCGCGCGGCCGCCTCCCGCCGCGCTGCGCCGCCTGCGGCGAGTTCCGCCATCCGCTGGTGAGCCCGCGCTTCCGCCGGGCGGACTGAGGCAGGCATGTCCTTCGCGATCGAGGTCAAGAAGCTGGCGGACCGGGCCGCGGGAGTCCCGCTCGTCCTCGGCCTCCGCAGCCTCGATCGCCTGCTCAGCCGCCGGCCGCGCGACGCCGGCCCCCTGCGCCGCGTGCTCTGCGTGAAGCTCTGGGGGATCGGCAACCTCACGATGATCCTGCCCCTGGTCAAGGCCGTGCACCAGCGTCATCCGGGCGCACGCATCGAGTTCCTCACGCTTCCCGCGAACCGCGCCTTCCTCGCGGCCTGCCCGTGGATCGACGAAGTGCTGCTCTTCTCACCCGCGGGAGCCGTGCGCCCGCTGCTGGCCCTGGCCGCGCTCGCCCTGCGCCTGCGCCGGCGGCGCTACGACCTGATCCTCGACTTCGAGCAGTTCCTGAGGTCCACGGCCCTGCTCGCGCGCCTGGCGCGCCCGCGCCTGTCCGTCGGCTTCCGCACCGCCGGACAGCTGCGCCACGGCCTCTACGATCTCGAGGTGCCGCACGACTGCGGCCGCCACATGGCCCTGGTATTCGGCGACATCGTGCGCGCCGCGGGCGTCCCGTGCGGCGACGCGCCCGCACTCTTCGTCCCGCGCTCCGCGGCCGCGGGCGCGCGCGTCGCCCGCCTCGTCGAGGATTGGGGCCTCGGCCGGCGGCCCCTCGTCGTGCTGCACGCCGGGAGCGGCGACAACTTCCCGGGCCGGCGCTGGCCAGCCGAGTCCTTCGCGCGGCTCGCCGACCTGCTGGCTGAGGCGCGCGGCGCCTTCGTGGCCTTCACCGGCACGGCCGCGGAGCGCCGCCTCGTGGCCCGCTGCCGAGCCCTCTCCTCGGCTCCGTCCGCCGACCTGGCCGGGCGCCTGGACCTGCTCGAGCTCATCGAGCTGCTCGCGCGCGCCGACTTGGTGGTCAGCAACGACACGGCGCCCGTGCACCTCGGGTCCGCGCTCGCGGCGCCGCTCATCGCCATCTACGGCCCCAACACGCCGCGCCTCTACGGCCCGCTCTCCGCCGCGGCGCGCGTCTTCTACAGCGCTCTCGCCTGCTCTCCATGCATCACGAACAGCAACGCCAAGACCTCGTTCTGCCGGGCGCCGCTCTGCCTCCGTTCCATTCGGCCCGCGCACGTCGCGGCCGCTGCCCTGGCCATGCTCCCCGGGCCGCCGCACGCGGCGCCGGTCCTGCGCGCGGCCGTTCTGGAGGAGCCGTGAAGCGCCTGTGCGCCCTCGCTACGGACGCGGCCCGCGCCAACCTCGGCCGGGCCGTGCCCTTCAAGCTGACGCTCATCGTCACCGAGCTCTGCTCCTGCCGCTGCTCCCCGTGCCAGCTATGGCGCGATCCGCGGCCCGGGCCCGGCCTGGACGAAGTGCGCCGCTTCTTCGCCGCCAACCCGCACCTGTCGTGGATCAACCTCTCCGGAGGGGAGGTCGTCGATCATCCGCGCTTCGTGGACGTCGTGGAAGCCGCCGTCCTCGCCACCAGGGTGTACGCCCTGGACTTTCCCACGGCCGGCCAGCGGCCCGAGGAGGCGGAGCGGCGCGTGCGCGAGGTCCTCCGGCTGCGCTTGCCGCGCCTGTTCGTGACGGTCAGCCTGGACGGCCCGCCGGCCGTGCATGACCGCCTGCGCGGCCTGCCCGGCGCCTTCGAGCGCGCCTGCGACACGTTTCGCCGCCTGCGCGCGCTCGACGCGAGGCGCCTGGCCGTGCGCGCCGGCCTGACCTTCTCATCCTGCAACGACGCCGACCCGGATGGTCTCGTGCGGGATCTGCTCGCGGCCGCCCCCTTCCTGCGACGCGAGGACCTCCACTTCAACATCGCGCACCACGCGCGGCACGCTTACCGGAACCGCCGGCAGGTCGCTCCGCACAGCGGCCGGATCGGCGCCTTCCTGGCGCGCCACGCGAGCGGTCAGCGCGCCGGCGCCAATCCCCTCGCCCTGCTCGAGCAGGCCTACGCGCGCCTCTCCAGCGCGTACCTCGCCACGCATCGCTGCCCCGTGCCCTGCGCGGCGCTCGCGGCGTCGGCCTACGTCGATCCCGAGCTGCGCCTCTTCCCTTGCGCCTCCTGGGACCGCCCACTGCTCGACCTGCGCGATGTCGATTACTCTCTCGCCCGCGCCGCGCGCTCGGAGGTCGCGCGGGCCGCGCGCCGCGACGCGGCCGCTGGCCGCTGTCCCGGCTGCTGGACGCCCTGCGAGGCCTTCCCCAGCATGGTCTCCCGGGTGCTGCCCGCGGCCGCCGCCCTGCGCCGCTCGCGCCGTGCGGCCCGAGCGGCGCGCAGCTTGTGCGCCGAGGAGTGCCAGTGCGGGCCAGCTTGAGCCACCACCTGTGGGCCCAGATCCGCCGCGGCCGCGCACGCGCGCTGCTCCGCACCGGCTTGCGCGCCCTTGCCGTGCGCCAGGACCTGCGCCTGCCCGCGCGCTTCGATGGACCGCTCCTCGCCACGCTCGCCGTCACCTATCGCTGCCCCCTGGCCTGCGGCGCCTGCACGCTGTCGCGGCGCGCCGGCGCCGAGATCCCCGACGCCGCGCTCCCCGAGTGGGTGGACGCGCTCGCCGACCTCGCCCCGGCCGGCCTGGGCTTCACCGGCGGCGAGCCGCTCCTGCGGCGCGCGACGCTGCCGGCGATCGAGCGCGCCGCCCGCCGCCAGCTGCTCGTCCACCTGAACACCAGCGGCCTGCCCATCGGCACGCCGGCCGCGGCCGCGCGCCTGCTGGAAAGCGGCGTCGCGTCCGTCAACGTCAGCATCGACCATCCCGAGGCGCGCGTGCATGACGTGCTGCGCGGGCGGCAAGGAAGCCAGCGCGCGGCCCGGCGCGCCGTGGAGCTGCTCGCCCGCGCGCGCGGGCGA
>JACQZJ010000166.1 GCA_016213895.1 Planctomycetota bacterium
GAGTCCGGAGGGAATGGCAAGGGGAACTTCGCGGACCAGGCGGCGAAGGAGAAGTTCAGCGGGTGGACAGTGTTCCCGTTTTACGACGGCCAGGTGTTCACGGCGCCGGTGGGCACGTACGCGCCGAACGCGTGGGGCTTCGGGGACATGCTGGGAAACGTGTGCGAGTGGTGCGCGGACGTGTACGACGAGCGCTACTACGGCCGCTCGCCGAAGGTGGACCCGGTGAACGCCAAGCGCGGCGGCGGCGGGGCCCGTTCGCTCCGCGGCGGTTCCTGGTTCAGCGGTCCGGGGCGCTGCCGTTCGGCGGAGCGCAGCGAAGTCGATCCTGACGGCCGGAGCGGCAGCCGTGGGTTTCGTCTCGCGAGGACTCCCTGAATTCGTCCCCCTCCCTCGTCCCTTGCGAGTTCGCCTGGGCAGGAAGAGCCGCGGGGGCCGTGCCGAGTGGAGCCTGGTTCGCAGGATGATCGCGGCCGCTTGCCCGGGCGCGCACCGGGCTGCTCGTTGTCGGCTGGCGGAGGCGCGGCCTCCTCGGCATGGGCGACGTTCCGGCTAGTTGATCGCGATCGAGAGACCGTTGCTGGCCGAGTAGCCCCAGGAGTTGGCGCTGTCCGCCACGAACGCCTGCAGCTTGACCGAGGCCGGCTGCAGGTTCGCCGGGATGGTCGTGACGACCGAGTAGCCGCCGGAGCCCGCGACCGCGGGATCGCCAGCGAGCGGCAGCGCGAACACGAGCGGCGAGACCGGGAAGACGTTCAGCGTGCACCCGCCGGCCGCGGGGAGCGAGGACTCGAACAGGCCCATCAGGTGGATCGCCACGCTCTGCGGCCGCGCCGAGGAGAGCGACAGAGCGATCGAGACCGCGGGCGAGGGACAGCCCTGCAGGCCGAGTTCCGGCACAAAGCCGCCCCAGCCCGGACAGCCGGAACCGTAGGCGTGAGAGCTGCCCGGGCAGCAGGTCGTGAGCATCTCGTGGGGCTCGAGAGCCTGATCGGAGATGCGAACGTCGAGGATGGCGCCGTTGATGCACTGCTTGTGCAGGGTTCCCTGTGTGCTCCCGATTCCGAGACCAGGGCTGGGTCCGGTGAGCAGACCGTACGGTCGAATGCTCGTGATGGTGGAAACCACCAGCACGCGGTCGACGTAGAGGCGCTGCTCGCCCGTGGCGTGGTCGAGAGTCCCGGCCACGTGGACGACCGTGCCGAGCGGCAGGGGCGAGGGAGAGAACAGCTCGCTGGACGCGTTCGTGGCGTCCTGGACGAGGAACTTGAGCCGACCGGTGGAGGGGACGACGGCAAGGTAGTAGGGATCAAGGCCTCCCAAATCGTCGCCCCGGAAGACGAACTGACGGAGATCGGGGGAGGGATTCAGGGAATCCACACGAACGACCGCCTCCAGCGTGAGGCTCTGCGTCAGCGCGAACGCCGGCGCATCGGGAACGAAGACGCGATCGTCGCTTCCGTCGAACAAGAGCCCGACCTCCCCGCCGCACGCCGCGGTGTAGACCGGCCCGCCGTACGGCGTCCCGTGGTGTTGGTTCCCGGACACGTCCAGGATCGTCCCGGTGCCGCTTGCCGTCGCGCCGTCCGGACCCTCGGCCAGGGTCCAGTGGGCGACCTCTCCGGGCACGAGCGACTTCGTGATGACCAAGAGAGCCAGAACCGTTCCGGCGGTAAACGAGACTCTCATCTTCATGGTGGGTAGCCCCCTTCTGC
Source organism: Planctomycetota bacterium (assembly GCA_016213895.1). GTDB lineage: Bacteria > Planctomycetota > B15-G4 > B15-G4 > JADJEK01 > JACQZJ01. Next base: position 1,716 of record JACQZJ010000166.1, read on the forward strand.
GGACGCCGCGGTTTGAAGGACGAACTTAGGCCCCTTCTGCCTTCCCGCCGTTTTCTGGCGGGGCGGGCGGGTCGGCCGGCTTCGCGGGCAGTATTTGCGTCGCATCTTGCCCTGAACCGACCTCGCGAGCCACGTAATCCTCTGATGTTTCGATCCTCGGACCGATCGGTGCGGGATCGGGCGGTTTCTCGCCGCCAGCCGGCTGCGGAACGCTCAAAGGCGGCCGGCTCGGCCGCACGGATCGAGGAGAGAGCGAGCCCGGATCGGGCGGCTCGTACATGTCCCGGCGCAGATCCTGCGTGAGGTTCTGGGCTGTGCGGCGGAGCTGGCCCACGGTGCGGCCCACGGTGCGCGCCACATCCGGCAAGCGCCCCCCGAAGAGCAGGAGCGCGACGATCAGGATGAGGAGCATCTCCTGCGAGCCGATGTCGAGAAACGCCAGGACCGGCGGGGGAAGGAGCATGAAACCAGTGTACCGGCGCGGGAAGGAACCCGCGCCGCATTCGCCGCGGCTGGGCGCTGGCGCGTGTTGCTGTTGACGAAACGCGCGCCACCCACCAGACTCGTTCCTGTGTCTGCTCATGGCGCGGCGAATCCACTCGGGGGAGGGTTCGCGGCCCGCCCGCCTGGCTTTGGCCGGCGGCCTGCTGGAGGTGCTCCGGATGCGAGATGAAGTTCTCCTGGGCGACGAGGCCGTGGCCCAGGCCGCGCTCGATGCAGGGATCGGCGGCGCCTTCTCCTACCCCGGCACGCCCGCGACCGAGATCTTCGAGTACGTCGAGGCGCGGGCGGCCGCTTGCGGCGTTTCGGCCAAGTGGTCGGCGAACGAGAAGGTCGCCTACGAAGAGGCTCTCGGCATGTGCTTCGCGGGCCGCCGCGCGCTCGTCTCCATGAAGCACGTGGGCCTGAACGTGGCCGCCGACCCGTTCATGAGTTCCGCCCTGACCGGCGTCCACGCCGGCCTGGTGCTCGCCGTGGCCGACGACCCGGGCATGCACTCCTCGCAGAACGAGCAGGACAGTCGCTGCTACGCCGAGTTCGCGCACATCCCGGTGCTCGAGCCATCGAGCCAGCAGGAGTGCTACGACCTTACGCGCCTGGCCTTCGATCTCTCGGAGGAGATGGACACGCCGGTGATGGTGCGCCTGGTGACGCGCCTGGCGCACAGCCGCAGCAACGTGCGCGTCGAGGACGCGCCGCCCGCGCCGGAGCCGGCGCCCGAGCCGCGCCCCACCCCCGACTGGCGCGACTGGACCCTCCTGCCGATGAACGCGCGCCGCCGCTTCCTCGAGGTGGTGGAGCGCCAGCACCGCCTGCTCGAGCACTCGGAGCGCTCGCCCTTCAACACGGTCCACCTCGCCGGGAATCGCGGCGTCATCGCCTCGGGCCTGGCGTGGAACTACGTGAGCGAGGCGCTGAGCTCCTTCGCGCTCGAGTCCCTGCTCAAGATCGTGACCTACCCGATTCCCGTGGCGCTGGTGAGGAAGCTGGTCGCGCACTGCGACGACATCGTCGTGGTCGAGGAGGGCCAGCCCTTCATCGAGAGCCGCCTGAACGGCCTGCTCGGCCTGCCAGGGAAGTCGATCCGCGGCAAGCTGACCGGCGCCCTGCCGCGCACGGGCGAACTCACTCCCGACCTGGTCCTGGCCGCGCTCGGCCGCGAGGCCGTGCTCGAGAACCCGGTGGAGCAGGGCCTGGCGCCGCGGCCGCCGGGCCTGTGCCGCGGCTGCCCGCACGCCGACACCTTCCGCGCGCTCGCGGTCGCGCTGAAGAACGTGCGCAAGCCGGCCGTGTTCGGCGACATCGGCTGCTACACGCTCGGCGCGCTGCCGCCCTACGGCGCGCTCAACACCTGCGTGGACATGGGCGCGTCCATCGCGATGGCGCACGGCGCGGTGCAGGCGGGCGCCTGGCCGGTCCTCTGCGTCATCGGCGACTCGACCTTCCTGCACTCCGGCATGACGCCGCTCGTGGGCGCGGCGCGCGCCAACGCGGACATGACCGTGATCCTGGTGGACAACGAGACCGTGGGCATGACCGGCACGCAGGAGTCGATCGCCGGGGGCGAGCGCCTGCTCGCGATCCTGCGTGGCCTCGGCGTGGACGAGAGCCACCTCTGCGTCATCGATCCATTGCCGCAGCGCCTCGCCGAGAACGCGGCCCAGATCGAGCGCGAGATCCAGCACCGCGGGCTTTCGGTCATCGTCTCGCGCCGCGCCTGCGTGCAGGCCACGCGCCGCCAGGCGGAGCAGCGCCTCGCGGCCGGGGGCGCGTGCTGTTCCGGCGCGTGAATGCGCGCGCCTCGAGGCTCAGGAAAGGACCGTCGTCGTGGAACATAACCTCATCCTCGCCGGAGTGGGCGGCCAGGGCATCCTGACCATCGCGCGCGCGATCTCGATCGCCGCCCTGCGCCGCGGCATGCACCTGAAGCAGGCCGAGGTGCACGGCATGGCGCAGCGCGGCGGCGCGGTGCAGTCGCACCTGCGCATCGCCGACCAGCCGATCCACAGCGACCTGATCCCGGTCGGCCAGGCGGACCTCATCCTGGCGGTGGAGCCGCTCGAGGCGCTGCGCTACGTGCAGTACTTGAAGGAAGGGGGCGCGATCGTCGCGAGCAGCAACGCCTACGTGAACATCGAGAACTACCCGCCGATCGAGCCGCTGCTCGACCGCATCGCCCGCTTCCCGCGCCACGCGCTGGTGCACGCCGACCGCCTGGCGCGCGCGGCCGGCGCGGCGCGCACGGCGAACGCCGTCATGCTCGGCGCGGTCTCGCCCTTCCTCGCCTTCGACCCGCTCGAGCTGGAAGCGGCCCTCGCGGAGATGTTCGAGCAGAAGGGCGAGGCCGTGCTGACGGCCAACCGCCGCGCCTTCCGCTTCGGCCGGAACGCGGTCTCGGCGTACTTGGACGCTCTCCGCCGCGGCGGCTCGCCGCGCGAGGCGCGCCACTGGATCGACTCGCTCTCGCCCGAGCACCTCGCCGCCGAGGGCGACCTCGACGCGACCGGCTTCGAGGGCGCCTACGTCGGCGCGGGCTTGAGCGCCGCGGAGCTGCACGCCGTGGCGCGCGTGCTGGACGCGGTCGACGAGCAGGGGAGAACGCGCCTCTTCGAGCACGAGGTCTACCAGCTCGTGGAGGTGGTGGGCGCCATCTCGCCGCCGCGCCACATCTTCGTGCCGCGCGGCGACGTGCTCTCGGAGCAGGACCACGCCCGCTTCCCGGGCGAGCAGATCGTGCTGAAGATCGTGTCACCTGACGTGGTGCACAAGACCGACGCCAACGGCATCGTCTTCTTGAAGAACGAGCTGACCGACGTGAACCGCGCCATCGAACGGCTGGTCGAGCGCCACGACGCGACCGCGCAGGTGGACGGCGTGCTGGTCGCGGAGTTCGTGGAGCGCACCCAGCCGGGCTTCGGCAACGAGCTGTTCGCCGGCATCCGCACCACGCGCGAGTTCGGCCCGGTGATCGCGGCCGGTCTCGGCGGCATCGACACCGAGTACCTGGCGAGCAAGATGCTGCCCGGCCTGGCCGTGGCCAAAGCCGCGGCGCAGGAGGTGGACGCCGAGGAGTTCTTCGCGCTCTTCCAGAAGACCGCGGCCTACGACATCCTCGCCGGCCGCGCGCGCGGGCGGCGGCGCATGGTGCCGGACGGGGAACTCCTGCGCTGCTTCGACGCGTTCATCGCCATCGCGCGCCACTTCTGCGTGGACCGCGGCCCGGAGCAGGCCGCGCTCGTCGAGCTGGAGGTCAATCCCTTCGCCTTCCGCCGCCAGCACATGGTGCCCCTCGACGGCCGCGGCCTGCTCGGGCAAGCGGCGCGCGCGGCGCGATCGCGGCCGCTCGACAAGGTGCGCGCGCTTCTCGAACCCAAATCGGTGGCCGTGCTCGGCGTGTCGAAGAGCGCCATGAACTTCGGCCGCATCATCCTGAACAACGTCAAGAAGTGCGACCCGGCCCGGCCGCTCTGGGTCATCAAGGAGGGCGAGGAGCGGATCGACGGCGTGCCCTGCTGTCCGAGCGTGGGCGCCGCACCGCGAGACATCGACCTCCTGGTCATCGCCGCGGCGGGCGAGCAGCTTCCCGCCATCGCCGAGGAGGTGGTCTCGAGCGGCCGCGTGCGCTCCGCGATCTTGATCCCGGGCGGCGTGGGCGAGAAGGAGGGCACCGGCGACCTCATGGCGCGCGTGCGCGACGCGATCCAGGGCGGCCGCGGCCGCGAGGACGGCGGCCCGGTCTTCATCGGGCCGAACAGCATGGGCGTGCAGTCGCGCCCCGGCGGCTACGACACCTTCTTCATCCCGCAGGCCAAGCTCGACAGCCGCTGGGGGGCGCCGGCCAAGCGCGTGGCCTTGATCTCGCAGAGCGGCGCCTTCCTGGTCTCGCGTCTCAGCAACCTGGAGCGGCTCGATCCGGCGTTTGCCATCTCCATCGGCAACCAGATCGACGTGACCGTCTCCGACCTGGTCGCGGTCGTGGGCGCGCGCGACGACGTCGACGTGCTCGGCGTGTACGTCGAGGGCTTCAACGACCTGGACGGGCTGGCCTTCCTCAGCGCGGTGAAGCAGGTGGCCGCGTCCGGGCGCATCGTGGTCTTCTACAAGGCCGGGCGCACCGAGGAGGGCCGCTCGGCCGCGGCCGGGCACACGGCGTCCGTGGCGGGCGACTACGACGTCTGCCTGGCCGCGGTCGCCAACGCCGGCGCGCTGGTGGTCGAGACCTTCAAGGAGTTCGAGCAGCTCATCGAGCTGGCGACCGCCATGCATAATAAGGAGGTGGGGGGGCTCCGGGTCGGCGCGGTCAGCAACGCCGGCTTCGAGGCCGTGGCCATGGCGGATCGCATCATCGACAGCCGCTACCGCCTGGAGATGGCGCCGCTCTCCCCTGCGTCCGAAACGCGCCTGCGCGAGGTGCTGGTAAGGCACAAGCTCGACCGCCTGGTCGACCCGAGAAACCCCCTCGACCTCACGCCCATGGCGCAGGACGCCGCCTTCGAGGACGCGGTGCAGGTGATGATCGACTCGCCCGAGGTGGACGCGGTGGTGGTCTCGGTGGTGCCGGTGACGCCCGCGCTCCTCACCATCGAGGCCGAGCTGTCGCGGCCCGAGTCGATCGCGTTGCGCCTGCCGCGGCTCTTCCAGGCCGCAGAGAAGCCCGTGATCACGGTGATCGACTCGGGAAGCCTCTACGACGCCATGGCGAGCCGCATCCGCGAGGCCGGCGTGCCGGTCTTTCGCACCTGCGATCAGGCGATCCGCTCGCTCGGCCGCTACCTCTGGCACCGCTCCCCGCCCCGGCCCGAAGCGCCCGCGCGTGCTTTGCGCGCGGAGCGGCCCGAGCAGTAGGCTCCGCGGGTGGGCCAGGTCCTTGGCAAGCGGTGGGGCGCCGAGCCCGTGGACGCCTTCTCGGTGGAAGCCATTCGCGAGGAGCCGGAGAGAGACGTTTCCCCGCGACTGCCGGCGGACGCCGAGCCCGCGCGCGCAGGGCTCGGGAGGGGGGGCTGCTCGCGCCGATTCGGCATGAAGCTGCTGACCTGGAACATCCGGCAAGGAGGGTGCCTACGGCGCCTGCTGGAGCGTGACCGGACCGGTGACGGCGCCGGGGAGCACGTCGATCTCCTTGCTGGCGCCGGGCGCGCTGATGCGGAAGCGGCCCTCGGGAAGGCCGTCGAGGCGAATCTCGCCGTCGAGGTCCGTCGCGCTGGAAGACGTCGAGCTGGTCACGAGGCCGGCGGCGATCAAGTCCGCGGCGCGCGCGCCGGTCTGGAGATCGAGGACGTCGAGCGCGACCTGCGCCGCGGGCAGGGCCGCGGGCGAGACGAGGCGGATGACGAGCGAGC
>JACQZJ010000152.1 GCA_016213895.1 Planctomycetota bacterium
AACGGCCCGGGCAACCGGCTCGGCATCGACATCGACACCACTCACCCCATTCCCGCCGAGTGGAGCATCGAGATCACGCCGATGCCGCTGCGGCCCGCTCTCTTCACCGAGAGCGAGGACGGGCTGGACGGGGCCGTGCTCACGGTCTCGCTGCCTGACGACCCCGATCTCGTGGGTGAGACGTTCTACCTGGTCGCGGCGAGCGACTCGGACGGGGACGGCATGCCGGACCTGTCCAGCAGCCCGCTCCGCATCGTGATCCAGAACGAGGGATCGCCGGTGACGGGAGTCGACCTTCTCGAGTACGTGTTCTAGCCGGACCGCGGCAGTGAGAGGGAGGGCGCTCCGGCCGTGGCTCTGACCGGCCTGGAGCGCCCTTCTTCGTGCCCGCAGCGCCCGCGGCCTCGGAAGCGCCAAAGAGAGGACAGAAGACCCTTCCTTCCGGCTCGCGACGAGGTATGCTTCGGCTACCTGCCCTTGACCTGCGGATCGCCCGGATCCGCGCAACCCAGCCGCCTGTTCAAGAGGCACGGAGCCACAGATGCCGAGTCGTCACCTTGCTGCTGCAGCCGTCCTGTCCCTCGTCTCCTGCGCGTTCGCCGGAGCCGGCGAGCCGACCCTCGTCGACCACCGGTGCACCAGGATCCCCGAGATCCCGCCGGCCTGGATCACCGCCGCCAAGGCGAACCTGCACATCGCCTACGGCCACACCTCGCACGGCAGCCAGATCACCACCGGCATGACCGGCCTGGTCGGCTTCACCGGCGGCTGCGGCGGCCCGCAGTTCGCCTGGAACAACGGGGGCACGGGTGGCGCCCTCGACCTGCACGACTACGCCTTCCCAGGGGACGTCGGGTACTACCCGCAGTGGGAGAACGCCACGCGGGCCTACCTGAACGACCCGAACAACTCGGACGTGAACGTGGTCATCTGGTCGTGGTGCGGGCAGGTCTCGGGCTACACCCAGCAGGACATGATCAACAAGTACCTGGCGCCGATGAACCAGCTCGAGATCGACTATCCGAACGTCAAGTTCGTGTACATGACCGGCCACCTGGACTACGGCGCGATGGCGAACACCAAGGCGCGCAACCAGCAGATCCGGGACTTCTGCATCGCCAACGACAAGGTCCTCTACGACTTCGCGGACATCGAGAGCTACAACCCGGACGGCGCGTTCTTCGAGTTCGCCAACGACGCCTGCGACTACTGGAACGCGGCCGGCGTCTACCAGGGCAACTGGGCCGTGGACTGGCAGAACTCCCACGTGCAGGGCGTCGACTGGTACAACTGCTCCTCGGCGCACAGCCAGCCCCTGAACGCCAATCAGAAGGCGTACTGCGCCTGGTGGCTCTGGGCGCGGCTCGCGGGCTGGAGCGGCGAGCTCCTTCGCGCCGAGAAGGTGCGCATCTCGGCGGCCACGGGCGATACCGTGGAGTTCTGGCTGAACGCGGGCGCCGCCGCCGCGGGCCGGAGCTACCTGCTGCTCGGCAGCGGAAGCGGCACGTCGCCGGGACTGCCCCTTCCCGGCGGCGCGGCGACGCTGCCCCTCAACGCCGACGCGCTCACCACGCTTACTATCCTCATGGCGAACAGCGCCGTCTTTTCCGGCTTCCAGGGAACGCTCGACGCCACTGGGCACGGCGAGGCCCTGCTCAACACGCTGGGACCGGTCTCTTCCTCGGCCGTGGGCTACACCATGCACTTCGCCTACGCGCTTGCCAACCCCTACGACCTGGCCTCGAACGCGGTGGTGCTCGAGATCGCGCCGTAGCGCCGCTTCGCGAGACGGCGGGCCCGCGCCGCGCCCGCGGCGCGGGCGGCTGTCACACGTGCAGCTCGACGATGTCGCGGTCATGCAGCAGGTGGTTGCCCTTGACCGCCGTGCCGCCATGCACGCCCTGGCCCCAGATGCGCGCGTACTTCAGGTGCGCGGCGAAGTCCTTGTGGACCAGGACCGCCACGTCGAGCAGCGTGCTGCCGCGGCGCACGGTGTACGGCCGCTGCAGGTCCGGCTCCTTGTTGCTCGGCTCCTTGGTGTAGACGCGGATCACGTCCAGCGAGCGGTAGACTGCCGCGCGCAGCTCGTCCAGGCCCGTGCCTTCCTGCGCGGAGATGACGTGCTCCGGGAAGCCGAGCGGACAGCACTCGCGCAGCAGCTCCAGGCGCGCCGGCGCGTCCGGCAGGTCGATCTTGTTGGGCACGAGCAGCGTGCTGGTGCGCGTGAGCCCGACGTCTTCCTGGCCGGTGCTCGACTCGCGGCCGAGGCGCGTCTTGGTGCCCTCGAGGCGCGCGACCACGTCCTGGACCTGCAGGATGCCGTCGTCTTCGCCGAGATCGACGAGCAGGAGGGCCAGGTCCGCGCCGCGCAGGAGGCCGGCCGTGGCCGCGTCCAGCACGTCGGCCGTGATGGGCGGCGTGTCGATGAGCTGCACGAACACGTCCTCCCAGGGCATCATGCCGGGCGCGGGCTGGCGCGTGGTGAAAGGATAGGGGGCGACCTCCGGCGTGGCGTTCGTGAGGCTGCGGAGGAGCAGGCTCTTGCCGGCGTTGGGGCCGCCGATGAGCACGGCGCGCCCCGCGCCCTGGCGGGGAATGCGCAGGCCCGACGTCCTGCGCCCGCCGGCGCGCTTCTGCTGGTCGATCTCCTTCTTGGCGCGGCTGATCCTCTGCTTGAGGTCCGCCTGCAGATGGTCGGTCCCCTTGTGCTTGGGGATCTCCCGCAGCATCGCCTGCAGGCAGCGCAGCTCGTCCTCGGGAGTCTCGGCCCTGCGGTACTCCTCCTCCGCCTTGTGGTACTGGGGCGTCAGGTTGGCCGGCATCGGACCTGCGGAATGATCGCCTGACAGGTGGTCCAGCAGCCCGGGATGCTACGCGAGGCCGCCGGCACGCGCCAGGGGAGGAACGCTCGCTCGCCGCCGGCCTGCCGTCGCAGGAGGGAGCGCCGGCCATGAAGTCGGTGCGGCCGCGAGTTGGAAGCTCGAAGTCCGAAGTCGCGACATCCTCCGGCCCTTTGCGGTCTTCCTTCAGCCTGCGTGGTGTATGGCGGGCCGCGGAGATGCCAGGCCTCGTTCGTTCTCGGGGCTCTTCCTTGACATCGCCATCCCTCACCGGGAAAGTGAATGCCTCCCCGATCCAAGGAGAATCCGCATGAAGACCCGGCGGTCGTCAGTCCTCCTTCTTGCCGTGTCCTTGTCGGCTCCCTTCCTCGCTCAACGCGCCGTCGCGCAAGACCCGACCGCGCCAGCGCTCGAGTCTGGCGTCAGCGCCGTGCTCCGAGCCGCCGAGGCGGAGCTGGCGCGTTCATTCGAGCAGCTCAAGTCCAACGGAGAGCACCCCCTCTACTTCCTCAGCTACACGATCTGGGAGACGCACGACGTGAGCCTCCAGGCCTCCTACGGCGCGCTTACCCAGCGACCGACGACGAGCCGGCCGGAGAGGTCCTCCGTGGTCTCGGTGCGCGTCGGGTCCTCGAAGCTGGACAATACGCACGCGATTCGCGGGAGCTACGGTTGGGGCTGGTCCGGCGGCGGTGGGGGCAGCCTGCCGGTCGAGGACGACGTCGAAGCGATCCGCGCCGCGCTTTGGCTCTCCACTGACCGAGCGTTCAAGAACGCGCAGGAGCGGTTCACCAAGGTTCTGACCGACCGCAAAGTCATGGTCGACGAACAAGACCTTTCCGACGACTTCTCGTCGGAGGAGCCGTCGGTGCTCTTGGAGGAACTCGTCCAGTCGACCGTGGATCAAGAGGCCTGGGCCGCACGGCTTCCTGTGCTCTCGGCCCATTTCAAGAAGTACCCGCACGTGCTCGACTCCGGCGTCTCTCTGATGGGCGGCGTCCAACACCGCTGGTTCCTGAGCTCCGAGGGAACGAGGCTCCAAACCTCCGAGGAGCGCTACAGGATCGGAGTCTACGCCGAGGCGAAGGCCGACGATGGCATGGACCTGCATCTCTACGAGTCCTTCTTCTCTCCCGACACGGGTCACCTGCCAAGCGACGCGGACATCCTCGCCAAGATCGATCGGGTGGCCACCGCCCTCGACCAGCTCCGCGCGGCTCCGGTGGTGGAGCCGTACGTCGGACCAGCGATCCTTGTCCACGAGGCCGCGGCCGTCTTCTTTCACGAGATATTCGGCCACAGGATCGAGGGGCACCGCCAGAAGGACGAGGATGAAGGCCAGACCTTCACCAAGAAGGTCGGCACTCCCATCATGCCTGATTTCATCAGCATCTATGAGGATCCTACCGCCGAGAAGTACGGCGACATCTTCCTCATGGGTCACTACGACTTCGACGACGAAGGCATCCGTGCCCAGAGGGTGGCCGTCGTCGAGAACGGGATACTGACGAGTTTCCTGATGTCCCGCTCGCCGGTCAGGGGATTCCCCCGGTCGAACGGCCATGGCCGCTGCGAGAGCGGGTCGTCCCCCGTGTCCCGCATGGCCAACATGATCGTTCAGTCCAGCAGGCGCGTCCCATTCGATCGTCTCCGCGCGATGCTAATGGAGGAGGCGAAGAGGCAGGGCAAGCCGTATGGGCTCATATTCCACGACATCGCCGGCGGCTTCACGACGACGGACCGCTGGGGCCCACAGGCCTTCAAAGTGGAGCCCCTCCTCGTGACGCGCGTCTACGTGGACGGCAGAGCGGACGAGGTGGTGCGGGGCGTCGACATTTGTGGAACGCCGATCATGAGCCTCGAGCAGATCCTTGCGACCGGAGACGACGAGAGCGCGTTTCACGGCTACTGCGGCGCCGAGTCTGGGAGTGTTCCTGTCAGCGCCGTCTCGCCGAGCGTTCTGGTCGCGAAGATCGAGGTGGAGAAGAAGCAGAAGTCGCAGAGCCGGCCGCCGATCCTGCCTCCGCCCGCCCACGACCCCGACGAAGGCGAGGAGGGCGTGAGGAAGTAGAAGATGCTGGATGGGCTATCCGGAGCGATGCGTGGATTCCGGATGCGGAGGACGAAGGTGAGCGTCCTGCGACGAGGGTGACTGGACCGATCATGAAGAGGCAGAGATGAGGGCGTGTACCCGGGAGCCTTGGGCAAGGAGCGAGCTATGAGGAGCAAAGTGATGGCGGCGCTTGCGGCGGCAGCCGCGGTGCTGGTCTGGAGCGGGGTGGCACTGGCGCAGGACAAGGCCGAGGACGATGTGCTTCTGCGTGCGCTCAAGGATGAGATGGCGCGAACTCTCTCCCGCCTCCAGCTCTCGGACATGGACCGGCCCTACTATGTGGCCTACGCGGCGCAGAGCGGCGCGGGCTTCTCGACGGGCGCGAGCCTCGGCGCACTGGCTCACGAGAGTGAGGGCCCGGTGAGGTCCCTCAGCGTGGAGGTGCGCGTGGGCGACTACGTTCTCGACAGCAGCGGCGGCAGCTACTTCTTCGGACGCTTCGGCGGGGGCCTCTGCCTCGAGGACAACTACGACAGCATCAGGTTCCGCCTGTGGTTGAGCACCGACTCGGAGTACAAGGACGCGCTCGAGCGCCTGACGAGGAAGAAGGCGGATCTCAAGTCGCGCGTGGTCCAGGACCGCCCGGACGATTTCTCGAGGGAGGATCCGGTCACGCTGATCCAGGCACGTTCCAATCTGGCGCTCGACCGCACGAGGTGGCCCGCGGCGGTCAAAGCGGTGTCGGCGGTCTTCCGCGAGGCGCCTGAACTGCAGAGGGGGCAGGCGACCTTCCAGGGGGTCGCCGCCGACAAGTACTTGCTGAGCAACGAGGACTTCCTGCTCCGTACCTGCAGGATCAAGGCGTCGTTCAGTCTCTCGGCCGACACCCAGGCGGTCGACGGGATGCCGCTGGGGGATTCGGATAGGTTCCTCGGCCGGACTGACGGTGACCTTCCGGCGGATGAGGCGCTCATCGCCCGCGCCCGCAAGATGGTCGACCACCTGCTCGCCCTGCGAGAGGCGCCGAAGGCCGAGGACTACACCGGGCCCGTGTTGTTCGAGGGGATTGCCGCCGCGAGCGTCTTCCGCGAGGTCCTGGCGTCAGGTCTGCGAGGAACGCGCGAGAGTGACGAAGGCCGGAGCGGCAGGAGCGGGCTCGCTGACAAGATCGGCAAGAGAGTCCTCGCTCGGTTCATGCACGTGACCGACGACCCGAGCAGGACGGAGTTCCAGGGCAAGCCCCTGTTCGGCTGCTACCAAGTCGACGACGAGGGCGTGAAGACAAGTGCGTTGAAGCTGGTGGAGAACGGCAAGCTGCTCGCCCTCTACTCCACGCGCACGCCGACCAAGCAGGTGAAGAGATCGAACGGCCACTGCCGCGGAGGCCAGGCCGCTGCGGGGAACCTGTTCATCGAGGCTTCCGTGACCCTGCCGCCCCAGCAGCTCAAGGAGAGGCTGATCGAGCTCGTGAAGGACGAGGGACTCCCGTACGGAATACTCGCCCGCAGGATGGGCGAGGTCTACCGCGTATACGCGGATGACGGGCGCGAGGAGCTCATCAGGGGCGCCTCCTTCGGCGCGCTCCAGCCGCGCCTGCTTCGCGACATCGTTGCCGCCGGCGCCGATGCGGCGCCGTACCATTACGATCTGGGCGACTCCATGATGACGCTGGTCGTGCCCTCCATCCTGGTGGAGGAGCTCGACATGGCCAAACCGCCCGAGAGCTTCCCAAAGACCCCGTACCTGGGAAGTCCGCTCGGGGGGTGACCGGACTGGAGACCGACGAGCCAGGATCGGAGAGGGAGGTCGAGCGGTCCAGCCAGGGAGTCTGACCGTTGCTTCGATGCTGGAATCACGGGCTCCCGGCTGCCCAGAACGGCAGGAGGTCGGGACCGGTCTTCCAGGGCGGGCGCTCGCAGTGCGGGCGCAGCAGGTCCGTGGCATCGTCCTGCAGCTCGAGCGCGGCGTTCTCGTGGTGCCAACGCGCTGCCTGCTGCGCTCCGCGTCGCTGATAGAACTCCGCGATCTCGCTCTCGCTCAACGCAACATCGCGCGCGACGGCCTCCTTCATCGCCAACGCGGCCGCGGCATAGCGGCCGGAGGCGCCGCAGCACTTCAGGTAGCGGTCGGCCGCAAACCAGGCGCGCAGCAGGGGCTCCCTGTCGTACGCCGCGCCTTTCGACTGAGCGCGGTGCACCGAGGCGACGCGAAACAGGACCTCGTCCTTGAGCGCGCTGTCGGGATAGCGGCGCAGCAGCCGCTCATAGGCCTCGGCCGCCAGGTCATACTGGCCCTCGGCGAGGTGCGCCTCGCCGAGGCGCAGCCATCCTTGCTCGGCAAGAGGCGAGCCGGGATAGTGCACGACCAAATAGCCGAGCGCCTCGATGCCCGGCTGGCGGTCGCGGAGCAGGCCGCCGAGCAAGGGCGGCGGATCGTCGAGGAGGGCGGCGCCGGCGTGATAGAGCCGGTCGGCCACGGCGGCGTGGGCGCGCGTGCACGGGAAGTCGTTCACCAGCCGCCGATAGTGGGCCAGGGCGGCCTGCATGTCGCCCAGGCGATAGCGCGCCTCGGCGGCGAGGAACAGGACGGTCTCCGTCTTGGCGAAGTCCTCGTGGCTGTCGAGCAGGTGCTCGGCGATCGCGGCGCACTTCTCGAAACGCACCGCCTTGAGCAGGGCCAGGGCGCGCGCCAGGAGCTCCTCCGGGTCGCACGCCGCCTCCAGGGAGACGGCGTCCACGACGGGGGGCGGGCTCCCGCACGCCCAGAGGGCGAGGAGCAGGCAGGCCGGAAGCGCCGCCGGGCGCGCCGGGCCGAGGCGGCTCACGGCAGCACCTCGATCGCGGCCGGGGAGACGGCGACCTGGTCGGGCCGCAGGAGCTCAGTGTCCTCATCCGGGGAGAGCGGGTTGCCGGTCCAGAAGCTGCCGGACACGGAGTACGCGCCCGGCGCGAGGCCCGAGGAGTCGAGAAGGACGCGGCCGGCAGAGCGCGCGGAGGCGCGCGGCAGACGCGCGATGCCGACGGCGGAGCCTGCGTCGAGAGCGAGGTGCAGGCCGGCCGGCGCCTCCCCGCGGATGCGCACGACGTAGTCGACCGCGACGGGTTCGCCGCGGCGCACCGTCCGGTCATGCGCGGCAAGCTCCAGCTCGATCCGCAGCTCGGGCGAGGGTCGCTCAGGAGCGGCGGGCCGGGCGGTCTCGATCGCGGAGAGAGCCGTGGCCGCGATGAAGAGGGCAAGCGCGCCGGCGCCGAGGGCCGGGCTCGTCCTCGCGGCGAGCGCGCAGGCGAAGAGAGCGGCGGAGGTCACCACGACCGCCGGCCCGGTGGGGAAGTCGAAGAGCACCGAGACCAGGACTCCCGCGACCGCGGCCGCCAGGCCGCAAGCGGCGGAGATGGCGAAGACCTGCGTCAGGCGCCCGCCGAGCAGCAGGCCGGTCATGGGCGGCAGGATGAGGAAGGCAAAGGCGAGCAGCGACCCGGCCGCGCCGATCGAGAGCGCGATGACCGCGCCCAGCGTGAGGAAGAGGAGGAAGTCGAAGAGCTTGGTGCGCACGCCGAGGGTGCGCGCCGCCTCGCGGTCGACCGAGACCATGAGGAACTCGCGGTGGAAGAGAGCGTGCACCAGGAGGACGGCGGCCACGCCCAGCGCGAGGATCAGGACCTGCTCGCCGGTGGTGAAGAGGAGCGAGCCGTAGATGATGTGCTCCACCTGGTCGAGCTCTGCGGCGGAGCGCGAGACGAACAGCACGGCCAGGGCCGATGCCAGGGCGAAGGCCACTCCCACGATCCCGTCGCGCGACACGCGCACCGGGTCCCGGCCCAGGCCGAAGAGCGAGACGCCGATCAAGGCGGACAGCACCGCGGCCGGAAGGGGCGCGAAGTCGAGGAGGAAGGCCAGGGCGACGCCGGCCGCCGCCACCTGCGCCGTCGCGATGCCGACGAAGGCCACCTTCCTGAGCACCACGTACACGCCGGCGATCGAGCAGCCGAGCGCGATGATGAGCGCCGCCAGGTAGGCGTGGCTGTAGGTGGCGAGCAGGTCGCTCCAGGCGGCGTGCACCGCGCGCCTCCCGGGCGAACACGAACGTGCGGCCGGCGGCCTGGTGCACCTCGACCGGCACGCCGTACAGGGCCGAGAGAACCTCGGGGCGCAGCATCTCCTCGTGCCGGCCGATGCGCACGCGGCCGTCCTGCACGAGCGCCAGCTCCGTGGCGGCGTCCGCGACCAGGTTCAGGAGGTGCGTGACGAAGAGCACGGTCGAGCCGCGCTCGCGCCGCAGGCCGAGGATCAGGTCCATGATCGACTGCTCGGCGGGAAGGTCCATGCCGTTGGTCGGCTCGTCGAAGACGAGCACTTCCGGCTCCGCGGCCAACGCCCGTGCGATGAGGGTGCGCTGCTGCTGCCCGCCCGAGAGGCTGCGGTAGGGGCTCCGCAGCAGGTCCAGGATGCCGAGCCGCTCGCAGGCCGCGGCCGCGGCGCGCAAGTCGGCGGCGCGAGCGCGGGAAAAGGCGGCGAACGGCCGGTACCTGCCCATGAGGACGATGTCCTGCACCGTGAGCGGGAAGATCGGGTCGATCGCAAGCCGCTGCGGCACGTAGCCGATCCGCGGCCGTGCCCGCTGCCCCGGGCTCAGCACTCGGCCCGCGCGCGGCGCCAGGATCCCGAGCGCGGCGCGCAGCAGCGTGGTCTTGCCCGAGCCGTTCGGGCCGACGATGCCGAGGAACGCTCCCCTCTCGACCGCGAACGTCACCTCGACGAGCACCGTCTTCTGCCCATAGCCGAGCGTGACGTTCTCGAAGGAGAGCAGCGGCGCGCGCGTCGCGTTCGCGTTCAGGGCAGGGCTCCGAGGATGGCGCCGCGGCTGTGCTCGATCCGGTCCTGATACGTCTCCTCGGCGGAGCGCACGCCGGGCATGGTCGAGACGGTCACGACCTTCGCTCCGGTCTTGTCCGCCAGGAAGTTCGTGGCGTCCTCGTCGTGGAACGGCTCGCGCAGGACCACCTTGACCTCGCTGGCGTGGATCGCCTGGATGACCTCGAGGAGATGCGCCTGCGTGGGCGTGACGCGCGGCTTGGGCTCGACGGTCGCCACCACGCGGAAGCCGAAGCGGCGCGTGAAGTAGGGGAACGAATCGTGGTACACGACGAGCGGCGTGTTCTTGCGCGGAATGGTCCTCTTCAGCCAGCCGGCGAGGCGCTGCTTGACGTCCTCCTCGAACGCCTTGCGATTGTCGAGGTAGACCCGCGCCGAGCCCGGATCGAGTGCGGCGAGGCCCGCCGCGACGTTCTGGGCGATGGTCAGCGCGTTGAGCGGATCCAGCCAGTAGTGGGGATTGCCGTAGATGTGCACGTCCCCGGCGGCGCGGCTCGGGTTCTCGGGCACGTCCAGCAGCTTGACGCCCTCGGAGGCGTCGATGTTGCCCGGCTGGCCGGCGCGGATCCTGGGATTGCGCGATCCCTTGACGGCGTCGTCCGCCCAGAGTTCCAGGTCGAGCCCGGTATGGACGAAGACGTCGGCGTCCCGGAGCTGCGCGAACACGGAGGGCGTGGCCTGGGCGTCGTGTACGTCGAAGGAAGGCTCGATGATGCTGGTGACGGTCACGCGCTCCCCTCCGACCTGGGCGGCGATGCTCATGAGCGCCGGGTGCGAGGCCACGACCGCGAGCTTGCGCGCCGGAGCCTCTTCCTGCGGCGGGAAGAAGGCGGCAAGCGCCAGTGCCAGACGAGGAGCGTTCATCGGTTCACCCAGTAGGGATGGGGCGGATGCGCGCCCAGCACCCAGACGAGCTGGGCGGACAGGCCGTGCGACTCGGCGGAGAGGTCGCCGGCAGTTCCCTCCATGTAGGTGTACTGCAGGCGCAGGCGGATGAACTCATTGAGGTAATAGGACACGTAGGGAGCCACGCCGAAGACGCGGGCGTCCTCGACCGTCGGCGACTCGGCCGAGTCGAAGCGGATGCCGGCGTACCACTGCGGATCGAGCTGCTTCTGCACGGTCAGGTAGCCGCCGCCGGCGCTGACCGTCGAGGAGTTCTCGATCTCGACTTCGCTGCCGATCACCTCTCCCTGGACCAGCCAGGAGTTGGCGCTGCCCGGTTCCGGATCGCGCCAGCGCCAGGTCAGGTCGGCGCCGACGATCGCGGCCGACTCGTTCGGGCCGGAGACGTTGTTGCCCGTGGCGAAGAAGGAGAGCCCGCCCTCGATGTCGGTGTAGGGCGAGATCTGCCAGAAGTTCTTCCAGTGCGCGTTGCCCGCGACCTCGTTGATCGGGCCCTCGCCGAACAGCGGCGCTTCCACGCCCGCGCTGTTCACCGCCTCGAGGGTCAGCTCCGACCAGGTGGGCAGGAAGCCGCCGGCGGGAGTCGTGAACAGCACGCGCGACAGCGAGATGCCCGGGGAGCTGGTGCCCTCCTCGCCGAAGAGAAGCTGGTGCACCAGCGGGCGATCGGACTGCGGCAGATCGTGGCCGTGGAGCTGATTGGCCCGGCCGAAGTTCAGGAGGAACTTGCCGACCTTGGCCTGCAGCTCCCAGGGCAGGGTGTGAAACAGGATGTAGGCCTCTTCGAACTCGGCGTGTTCGCCGTGCACGCCGAGGATGGCCACGGCGTCGGCCTCGGGGCTGACCGCGCCGCGCAGCTCGATCTCGGCGCCGTGCAGGGCGAAGGGATCCTCGTCCTGGAAGAGCTCGCCGAACACGCCGCTCAGGTCGTCTCCCTCGATCTCGCGGAAGCGGGCGCGGAAGTCCGGGATGACCGAGATGTTCGGGTTGAGGATGGACTGCGTGCTGCTCGGCCTCGCGACCGGCGCCGGGCCGGCTGCCTCGGCCAGCCTGAGCAGCTCGTCCAGCTCATCCTCCGCGCGCGCCGACTCCTGCGCCTCCTGGAACGTGCGCAGCCGGGACTCGAGTTCCTGGATGCGCGCCCCGCAGGCGCGCACCAGCTCTTCCAGCTCGTTCTTCTGCTTCTCGATGAGCTGCCTGAGCTCGGCCGGCGACGGTTCCCGGGCCGGCTCTTCCTGGACGAGCGCGAGAGCCGAGAGGAGGCTCAATGCAAGGGTATGGGTGAAGGGCACAATGCTTCTCCTCGATGGAGGCCACGCCGGCGCGGCCCGGGACGCACGCGCGCTCCGGGCATGGGCCGGCCTTCCTGGCGCAGCCGGGTTCAGGCGGATCGAGGAGGGGCGCGCGCGGCCGCCGGGCCGCGCGGAGCGGGAAGGCGGGGGAGCGGGAGGAGGGCAGGCGGCGCGCGGCGCGCGCGTGGAAGGCGCGCGCAGGCGGCGGCGCGCACGGCGCGGGCTTGCGGCGCCCCGGCCGAGGCGCACAGCGCGCACTCATCGTCGTGCTGCGCGCTCGAGGAATGGCCGCACCAGTAAGGGCCGTGCGACGAGCCGTGATCCGTGCCGCACTCGTGCCGGGGAGCGGGCGCGCCGTGGCCGAACAAGGGGTGCACCAGATGGAAAGGCAGGACCAGACTGAAAACGGCGAGCAGCAGGGCGAGCCCGCTCTGGTGCGGGCGGGTTCGCCGCGGGCGTCTCTCGAGAGTTTGCGCGCGCCGCATGTCGGAGCCTATTGCAGGCATTCGCCGCCGCGCGCGCAAGGGGTTCCTCGTGCGTGCTGCCTCGGCCGCTACAATCCGCGCCTGGCCTATTCCCGGTCCCGGAGGCGCCGATGGCGGACATGGACAGCGCGCTCGATGCCGCGGCCGCGGCC
>JACQZJ010000081.1:0-3085 GCA_016213895.1 Planctomycetota bacterium
AGGCCGACCGTGTCCTCTGCTTCGACAACCTGGCCGTCTTCACGGAGGAGTTCAAGCCTCTTGCGTTCCAGCCGCGCCCGGAGCGCGGCATCCCCATGTTCCCGGGGCAGGGCTTGGGAACGAACACCGGCCCCGGGAAACTCCCGTTCCCGACGCGTCCGGAGACGATCCTCCCCGACAACCTCACCGGCAAATTCGCCACGCGCCTCGATGCGGAGGGCGACGCCTTCGTCTTCACCTACGAGGGACAGGACGGCCGGCTGACCTGGCGCCTGGAGCCGAAGACCGGGACGCTCGGGGACCTGAGCGTGCGGTGGGAAGGGCGCGGCGGGATCATCCGCCCGTGCGTCGGGGGAGGCGGCTTCCCGGCGGCGATCGAGGCCCTGGGCACGCGGCGCGAAGGAGACGAGGTCCGGTCGCGCTGGAAGTCCGCCGGGGGCGAGGTCACCTACGTCTACCGGCTCTGGAAGAAGTCGCTCGTCGTCGACATCCTGGCGCCCGGCGGGCACGTGGGCGAGGTCCGCTGGGGCCGCGCGGAGGGGCTGGAGAACCCGCGGCTCGTCACGCTCCCGTATTACCTCTACGGAAGCACCCGCCCGGCCGTCGTGGCGGCCGGTCCCGTGGAGTCCCCGCTCTTCCTGGCCGGCCACACCGACTGGTGCCTCTCGAACGCCTCGCTCCCCTGGGCGGTCAACCGGGTGGACAAGGACGGCGCGGCCTGCAACGGCGGCGTCCGCTACGTCCCGAAGACGGACGGGAAGCGGAACGACTGCTTCGAGCGCCTCTTCCTCGTCCTCTCGCCGCGCTTCGAGGAGGTCCTGCCGAACCGTGTCGCCCTGGAAGCGCGTGACCGGGACGCGCGTGGGGCGCGCCCACGGCGCCGGGAACCGGGAGCAGGACGCCCGGCACTGGACCGAGTGCCGCCGCTACGGGATGACCGAGGTCGTAGTCACGGACCACGAGACGATGTGGCGCGACGGCGGCGAGAGCTTCACCTTCCGCACGCGCGCGGCCCCGAAGAAGGGCGGCGACCCGGGCCAGTTCGACTACGCGCGCCTCATGCAGGACAGGCTCGGGTTCGTCTACGGCCCCTACAACAACTTCACCGACTTCGCGCCGGTCAACGAATACTGGAGCGCGGACCTCGTGAGCCGCACGCCCGAGAACCGGCTCGCGGGCGCGTGGTTCCGGTGCTACGCCCCCAAGCCCGCCCGCGCCGTGGAGTTCTGCGCCATGCTGGCCCCGAAGATCCAGGAGAAGTTCCGCTTCAGCACCGCCTACTGCGACGTCCACACCGCGGTGGCCCCCTGGGAGCGCGTGGACTACGACGCGCGCGTCCCGGGCGCCGGGACGTTCGCGGCGACCTTCTACTCCTTCGGCGAGATCATGCTCCACCAGAAAGCCGCGTGGAAGGGGCCGGTGTACTCGGAAGGGAACATGCACTTCCCCTACTGCGGCCTCACGGACGGGAACTACGCGCAGGACCAGCGGTACCGGCCCGCCTCGCGGCCGTGGCTGGTGGACTTCGACCTCCGGAAGCTCCACGACCTCTCCTGCAACTTCGGGATGGGCAGCCTGGAGATGTTCTACGGCGAGGGCGCCCGGGAACAGCCGCTCGACCGGTTCCTGGCGGCGACCGTGGCCTTCGGCCACACGGGCTTCCTGGCCTACGAGGGCGGGATCGAGAACGCCCTCCGGAGCTACTACCTGCTTCAGCAACTCCATTCGAGCTACGCGCTTTCGAGCGCCGGGGAGATCCGGTACGCGGACGCCGCCGGGAGACTGCATGACACCAGCGCCGCGGTGGCCTCGGGGATTTTCGAGCGGTCGCAGGTCGTGACGCGCTACCGGAACGGCTGTGTGACCGCGGCGAACGGACACCGGACGGAGCGGATGTCCGTGGAGGCGTACGGGCGGAAGATCGACCTGCCGCCGGACGGATTCGCGGGCTGGACCGAGGACGGCGCGATCCAGGTGGTGAACGGCGACCGGGGCGGCTACGCGGACACGCCGGCCTACCTCTTCGTGGACGGGCGGGGCAGGTTCGCGCGGCATGCGAAGGCCGCGGGCGACGGGATTGGGATCTGCCGGAGGCTCCCGGAGGGCCGCCATGAAGTCATCCCCGTCCGGGGCGCGGAGTGCGGGTTCGCCGTACGGGCGGGCCGCGCGTCGGCGCTCGACAGGGAGGGCGCCGAGATCGGCCCGGCGGAGATCCGGATTTCGCGCGGGCTGACCTGCGTGGCGCCGGTGAAGGGCGCGTTCAGCTACATGCTGTATCCGGGAGAGGCGCCGGCGGGCCCGGACCTCCGGTGCGGCCGGACGGAGGTCGTTCCGGGCGAGAGGGTCGTGGTGAAGGGGAAGGAAGACCACGCCCTGGAGGTCCCGCGGGACGTCCGGCCGGGGACGCGGCTGTGGCGGGAGTTCGAGGGATCGTGGATCGATTTCACGGTGGTCCCGCTGGCGGAGGCGGAGCTGTCGCTGGAAGGCGACGCCCTGCGGGTGGGGCTCGTGAGCCGGCTCCCGGGGCCGGAGGATTTCGAGGTCGCGGCGGCGGGGCGGAAGAAGTCGCGGCAGCGCACGCGCGCGCCGCGCAGGCCGCGCGCTGCCTGACCGACCAGGAGGGAGCGCGAGGCGCGGCAGCGGCGCGCAACGGCCTGACCGGGGCGCTTCACTGGGCGGAGGAGGCCGTGCGCGCGGCTTTCGCGCCGGCGCCTGAAGCCGCGGAATGGGCGGCCGCGGGCCACGCCCTGGCGCGGGCGCAGGCGCGGCTCCTGCGGCTCGCGGCCGCGGAGCTGGAGGGCGCGGCGGCTCCGGACCAGGCGGCGGTCCTGCTCGGCGAGCTGCGGGAGGTCGAGGGCGCCCTGGCCCTTCGTCCCGGGCGCGAGTCGGGCGCGGCGCAGGATGCGGAGGCCGCGGAGACAGCGGTCCTCTGCCGGCTCGAGGAGCTGCGCCGGCGAGTCGTGCGAGCGCAGGCGGAACGCTGCCTCGCCGCGGCCCTGGCCTGCGCGGACGTGGATGAGGGAAACGCGCGCGCGGCCTTTCTCCTGCAGCGGCAGATCGAGGCGCTGCTGCGCCAGGAGCGGCG
>JACQZJ010000081.1:3108-11081 GCA_016213895.1 Planctomycetota bacterium
CGCCTCGAGGCCGAGTCCGCCCGCCTCTTCGCCGGGTTCCTGCGCTTCGCCGGCCGGGCCAAGAGCTCGGCGCAGGTCGCGCTTGTCGCCGCGGCCGCGGAGGCCCTGGCCGCCGAGCTGGACGAGGCCCGCCTGGGGGCCTTCGAGGAGGTGGGCCGGGAGTCGATCGGGGTGCTCCTGCGGCTCGCGGTTACCGCCTGGCGCCTGCGGCGCGCGTGGAGCGCGGCGCCGCGCCCGGACCGGGCGCTGGATGAAGAGCCGCGGCCGGACGCCCGGCCCGCGCTCCTCAGGCTCACGCGCATGGCGCGGCGCGTGCGCGACCTCGCGGACGACCAGCTGCTCGGGCTGCGCCTCGAGCGCCTCCTCGGAGCGCGCGGCGTGCGCGCCTGGGAGGCGTTCATCTTCTGGCTGATCGTGGCCGTGCTGGGCTTGATCGCCGTGGACCACTACTCCGCGCCGGCGCCGCCGGGAACGCTCGGCGGGACGACCTGGGCGGACACGGCCATCTGCGCCGTCCTGCTCGCGGACTTCCTGGCGCGGCTCGTCCTCAGCCCGCGGCGCTTGTCTTTCCTCAGGAGGCGCTTCCTCACCGAGCTCCTGCCGTCGCTTCCCTTCGGCCTGCTGGCCGGCCTGGAGCACGCCGCGGGCGTGCGCTCGATCCGCCTGCTCCGCCTCGCCCGGGTGTTCCGCGTGCTGAGGATCCTGCGTCCTCTGATCCGGCTGCTGCGCCTCCTGCTCTTCGCCGCCCGCGCCGCCGACCGCGTGGTGGAGCGGAACGCCTGGCTCTTGAACGCCGACATCGTGTTCTTCAGCGGGTTCGAACCAGAGCACGGCGAGCGGACGCTGCTGCAGCGGGCGCGCGGCCTCGACTCCTGGGCCGAGCGCGCCGCGCGCGAGCGCCTGGCCGGGCTCCTGCCCGAGCAGCGCCTCGCGGCCGCGCGCTGGCGCCTCGCCCTGGTCGCGGCCGAGCTCGAAGTCGGGCCGGCGCGCGGCCCGCGGACGGCCGCCCCGGCTTCAGGGGCGCCGTGCCCGCGCGACGGCGCGGCGCGCGCGCGGCAGCTCGCCGTGGAAGACGTCATCCGCACCCTGCGCGGCCTGAACGCCGACCGCGTCGCCGAGACGCTGGGGCCGGAGGCCGCCCGCCAGGTGAGCGCCTCCCTGCGCCTCTTCCGCCTGCCGTTCGTGCGCCGCCTGCCGCTCGCGCGCTACGTGCTCGGCCCGCCGGGAGAGGCGGACCCGCTGTGGACCACGGCGCGCCTCGGCCGGGTCCTGGGCGACTTGCTGGCATTCGCGCAGCGGGCGGTCACCTGGTTCGCGGACCTGTACGGCAGCATCACCGGCGCCCTGCTCCTCGACCGCATCGGCCTGCAGCTCATCCGGTCCGCGGTGCGGCCGGCGCTGCGCCTGGTGCTGTTCGGAGCGTTCCTCGGCTGGGCGCTGCTCCTGCTCAAGATGACCGGGCTCGAGTTCCTCGAGGCGATCGCGAGCGCGCTGCTGCGGTTCCTCTCGCTGCCCGCGCTCGTCCTCGGCGCGCTCTGCCTGCTGCCGCTCTTCCTGGGCGTGTGGTTCCGGCGCATCGCCGGGCAGGCGGCCGACTTCTTCGAGCGCGTGGCCGAGGCGCAGTTCCTCGGATTGACGCGCACGATCAAGGAGCGGGAGGCGCGCGCACACCTGGAGCATCTGGCGGGCCGCGTGCTGGTGCCCGAAAGGCGGCTGCTGTTCGGCGCCGACGCCGCGCGCGAGCGGCGGCTGGTGGAGCGGTTCTGCGCGCGGGGCCTGGCGCAGGCACCCGCGGGCGAAGAACACGACGGCGAGGACGATGCCGTCTGGCAGCACTGCGGCACGCTCCTTCTCCTGCACCGCACGTTCCTCGAGGGAGCGCTCTTCCACCGCGGCGACACGCAGATCGCGAACCTCCTGCTCGGCAACCTGACCCTCGAGAACGTGCGGCGCAACCGTCTGCGCTACAGCAGGAAGAGGATGAAGCGGCTGGAGCGGCTCGACATCGGCCGCGGCCGGGGAGGGCCGGCCGGGCCCGCCATGTGGCACAGCTTCATCACCCATACCGTCTCCCAGCTCACCGCCCGGCTGGTCGTCGAGTACAACCAGCACTGCCTGCCTGAGCGGGAGCTGGCGGCGGCGGCCGAGGCGGATCGGAGAGCGTTCCTGGGCTGGCTGGAGGAGCGGCTGCTTCTCTCGCGCCTGCGCAGGGAGCGCGGCGGCGCGCCGCCTCCCCGGCGACCGCCGGCGGCGCCGGCCGCGCGGGGCGCGCTCCTCTACCGCACCACGGAGTTCACCAGCCTGCACTTCCTGGCCGCCGACCGCGAGCGGGACGAGGACGTGCGCCGCCGCTTCGGCGCGGCCGTGCACAACCTGATGCTCGAGGATCGGCGCCACCTCATCCGCACGATCTTCGGCTGCTATCCGATGCAGTGCGTGCCGCTGGAGAAGCGCACGTTCAACCCGTACGAGGTCTACTGCCGCTACCTGGCGTCCGGCCGCATGTACTTCGCGCCGCTCGCGGGCCTGTGGTTCGCCGGCAAGCTGCTGGCGCTCTCGGCTCGGCGCTTCGTCGCGGTCATCCGCGACGTGATCCACCCGGAGGCGAGCGGCCTCGAGGTCAACATCGCGGATGCCGGGTTCGACGTGGCGCGGCGCAAGGTCCACCGCATGCGCCGCCCGGTGGCGCTCGAGGCCGTGCGCTTGCGCGCTGAGTTCGACCTGGAGTACCTCGGGCTGGCGCTGCCCGGCCTGGCGGCCGCGGACGCAACCGCGCAGGTCCTGGCCGCGGACCTGGACGCCCTCGGAGCCTCCGAGCTGGAGCGGGAAGAGTTCAGCGAGCTGCGGGCGCTGCGCCAGCGGCAGGTTCAACGCTTGCAGCGCGTGCTGGAGGGCGGCGCGGACTGGTGCGGGGAGGCGGCGCGCGCGGCCGCGACCGCCTTCGTCTGCGATCACGGCCAGGCCCTGTCGCTGATCGCCGCGTGGGAGGAGCTCAGGACCCTGCTTGACCGCGTCGCGGCGAGCGCGAGGAGCGGCGGGCGCCGCTGGCGGGGAAGAGGGCTCCGCCGCCTGCGCGAGCAGGTGGAGCGCTGCTGGCCGGCCCTGATCCGCGGCCGGCGCGATCTGGAGGCCGGCGGGGAGCTCCTGCGCCGGGCGTTCGTCGAGGAGGTGGCCCGCGCAGGAGCGGGCCACCGGCAGCATCTCGATCTTCTCTGCGAGAGGCTGCCCGCCGGAATGGACGCGTACGCCTGCGCCCGGGAAACCCTCCTGGCGGTGGCGGAGAGGCCCCTCCTCTGGAGCGAGCAGATCGTGGCGGTGCGGGCCGTGGCGAGTCTGGCGATGCTGGACCTGGCTGGCTACGAGCGCGCAATCCGGGAGCTGGGCGGCTTCGAGGAGGACGGATCGCACCGCGGGCGGGAGCCAGGCGCGGCAGCGGGCGTGAGCTGCTGAATCGTGCCCGACGATGCGCGTTCCGCGCGTTGTTCTTCTGTCATTTCGGCGTTGGAACCAGCAGTTAGTCGAGATCCGGTGACAGGAATCTGCGAAATCCGCGGTTTGTTCTTGTCATGGCCGCAGGCACGGCGATGATCCGCATGACCTCACGGCGCAGGCGGACAGCGGGCCGGCGCGGGCGCACTTAATCCGCTGGAGGCAGACCAAGGAGACAACATGACCCGAGTCGTCGAACCTCGCACGCCACATTCGGCACCCAGGGACGCCAAGGACCTGCTCGAGCACGTCAAGGAGCAGGGGGTGCGCTTCCTGAGGCTGCAGTTCACGGACATCAGCGGCGTGAACAAGAACGTGGAGGTGCCCTTCAGCCAGTTCCAGAAGGCCCTGGACGGCGAGATCCTGTTCGACGGTTCGTCCGTGGAGGGATTCACGCGGATCGAGGAGTCGGACATGGTCCTGAAGCCCGATCTCGCCACGTTCCGCGTCGATCCGTTCCATTCCGAGGGCCTGCGCGGCAAGGACCACGGCAGGGTCGGGCGGCTGATCTGCAACATCCACAACCCGGACGAGACCCCCTTCGCCGGATGCCCGCGCCTCACGCTCATCCGCCAGTGCGAGGCGGCCGCTGCCCTCGGCTTCGAGTTGATGGTCGGGCCGGAGGCGGAGTTCTTCCTGTTCCAGCGCGCTGCCGAGGGGCACGCGACCACGGTGACCCACGACGCCGCGGGCTATTTCGACCTGGCCCCCGTCGACCTGGGCGAGGAGTGCCGCAGGGAGATCGTCTTCGCCCTGGAGAACCTCGGCTTCGAGATCGAGGCGGCCCATCATGAGGTCGCGCCCGGCCAGCACGAGATCGACTTCAAGTATGGGGATGCCCTCGCCGTCGCCGACAACCTGGCGACCTTCCGCTACGTCGTGCGCCGGGTCGCGCGCGAGATGGGGCTGCACGCCACGTTCATGCCCAAGCCGATCTTTGGCCAGAACGGCTCGGGCATGCACGTGCATCAGTCGCTCTTCCGCGCGGGAGCGAACGCGTTCTACGACGAGCGGGGCGAGCACGGCGGCGTTTCCGACGTCATGCGCTGGTACGTGGGCGGGCTCCTGGAGCACGCGCGCTCCTTCTGCGCGGTGACCAATCCGCTGGTGAACTCGTACAAGCGCCTGGTGCCCGGCTACGAGGCGCCGACTCACCTGGCGTGGTCGATGCGCAACCGCTCGCCGCTCATTCGCGTGCCGGCGCGGCGCGGCGTCGGCACGCGCTGCGAGCTGCGCATGCCGGATCCCTCCTGCAACCCCTACCTGGCCACGGCCGTGATGCTCGCGGCCGGCCTGGACGGCGTGCAGAACAGGACCGAGCCGCCGCCGCCGATCTCGGGAAACGTCTATCGCATGAGCGCGCGCGAGCGCGGCCGCCTCAGGATCCGCAGCCTGCCGGCCGACCTCGGGGAGGCCGTGGATCTGCTCGAGAAGAGCCGGCTCATGCGCGAGGTCCTTGGCGAGCACATCTTCGAGCAGTACGTGCACGCGAAGCGGGAGGAGTGGGGAGAGTACATCGCGTGCGTCCATCCCTGGGAGGTCGAGCATTACCTGAGCAGGTACTGAGCGCGGGCGCGCCGCGCCGCCCTTATGATCCGGGCGGGCCGCCGCGGCAGGATGACGGGCCGCGCCGAGCCTCCCAGGGGCTGCCACTGGCGGTTCCGCGGAGGGATCCATGGCGCTGCTCGTCTTCTACGTCGTCGCGCTGCTCTCGGTGTCGTTTCTCTGTTCCATGCTCGAGGCGACGCTGCTGTCCGTGCGCGTCTACTCGCTCATGGCGCGCAAGGAGGCGGGGGACGCGGGCGCGGCGCTGCTCCTCGACCTCAAGGAGCACCGCATCGACGACTCGATCAGCGCCATCCTCACGCTGAACACGATCGCCAACACGCTCGGCGCCGCGCTCGCGGGCGCGCAGGCGGCCACCGTGTTCGGCGGCTCGGTCGGCCTTTTCTCCGGCGTGCTCGCGTTCATCGTGCTCTCCTGCACCGAGATCGTGCCGAAGACGATCGGCACGGTGCACGCGGGCCACTTGGTGGGTTTCGCCGGGCGCACCATCCACCTGATGACCCTGCTGCTCAAGCCAGTGCTGGTCGTCACCAGAGGGCTGACGGGCGCGATCGCGCGCGGCACCAAGCGCTCTGTCTCGCGCGACGACCTGCGCGCGTTGGTCTCGCTGGCGGACACGTCCGGCTCCCTGGGAGAGAGCGAGCTGCGCGTCCTGTACAACATCCTGCAGTGCGAGAACATCCTCATCGAGGACGTGATGACGCCGCGCACCGTGGTGAAGACGCTGCCGCCCACGGCGACCCTCGGCGACCTTCTCGACGACCCGGAGGCGCGCGCCTTCTCGCGCATTCCCCTGTGCGGGGAGAGCAAGGACGAGGTCATCGGCTACGTGCTGGCGCGGGAGGTCCTGGTCGCCGCGCTGCAGGGCGCGGGGCGCGCCGAGCCGCTGGCGCGGCACGCGCGCAGCGTGCGCTACGTGCCGGTGAGCGCCTCGCTTGCCAAGGCGCTCGACCTCTTCCTGGAGCGCACGGAGCAGCTCACCCTGGCGGTGGACGAGTTCGGCGGCGTGAGCGGCGTGGTGACCATCGAGGACCTGCTTGAGGCGATCCTGGGCGCCGAGATCGTGGACGAGAAGGACGAGGGCGTCGACCTCAGGAAGGCGGCGGCGGACGTGCGCAACCGGCGCCTGGCGCGCATGTCGCGCCAGTCTTCCTGGCGGGAGGGGTCGGAGCACGCGGGCGGGGCGGAGGCGGGAAGCAGCGCGCCCTCAGGTGGCTGAGAGCGCCAGCATGCGGTCGAGGGGCGCCTGCGCGCGGCGGCGCAGCTCCTCGTCCATCTCCAGCCTCGGCCTCAGGTCGCGCAGGCAGAGGTAGAGCTTCTCCATGCTGTTCTTCTTCATGTGCGGGCACTCGTTGCAGCGGCAGCCCTGCTCCCTCTCCTCGTAGGGCGCGGGAATGAGCTCCTTGCCCGGGGCGGCCTTGCTCATCTGATGCAGGATGCCGGTCTCGGTGCCGACGATGAAAGCGCGCGCCGGAGACGTCTGCACGCGCTTCAAGAGCGCGGTCGTGGAGCCGACGAAGTCGGCGTGGCGCAGGACGGCGGCGTCGCACTCGGGGTGGGCGATGAACTCGGCGGCGGGATGGCGCGCCTTGAGGTCGAGGATCTTCCGTTCGCTGAAGGTCTCGTGCACGATGCACGTGCCCTGCCAGAGCTTCATTTCGCGGCCGGTCTTCTTGCTCACCCAGGCGCCGAGATGGCGGTCCGGGACGAAGAGCAACGGCTGGCTGGGGGGGAACGACTGCACCACGCGCACCGCGTTGCTCGAGGTGCAGATGCAGTCGGCGAGCGCCTTCACCGCCGCGGTGCAGTTGATGTAGGCGACCACGGCGTGATCCGGGTGCGCCTTCTTCCAGGCCTCGAGCTCGCTCGCCTTGCAGGCGTCGGCGAGCGAGCAGCCCGCTTCGAGGTCGGGCAGGACGACGATGCGCCGCGGGTTCAGGATCTTGGCCGTCTCCGCCATGAAGTGCACGCCGCAGAAGGCGATGACCTCGGCGGCGGTCTGCTGCGCGGCCTGGGCGAGGGCCAGGGAGTCGCCCAGGAAGTCGGCGATGTCCTGGATCTCCGAGTCCTGGTAGTAGTGGGCGAGGATGACGGCGCGCCGCTCCTCCTTGAGGCGCAGGATCTCCTTCTCGAGGTCGAGTCCGAGAGGGAGGGAGACTGCGGCAGGGTCTGATGCACTCATGGTCCGGAGCCTCTTGGCCGGCTGGAGGTGGTTTCTCTGCGACGACGCGCTTCCCAGCAGATTAGCCCATGCGCGGCGCCTGGGTCAGGACTTCTTCGGGACGGAACGAGCCAGGACCCTGACGAGAGGCGCGCCCGCTCAGCGCGCGCCCCAGCGCAGCGTCAGGCGATGCTCTCCGGCGGGCAGGGAGACGAGCGCG
The DNA here is from genome assembly GCA_016213895.1 of Planctomycetota bacterium. GTDB lineage: Bacteria > Planctomycetota > B15-G4 > B15-G4 > JADJEK01 > JACQZJ01. The sequence continues at coordinate 10,545 of JACQZJ010000081.1, forward strand.
TAGTCCAGGCCGCCGACGCGCGCCTGGCCGAGGGGCGCGCTCTGGCCGTCGAGGAACGCCTCGACCGGGATCTCCCCGTCCGCCGCGACCGGGAAGCCGAGGACGAAGTCCGCGCGTTCGACGGCGATTTCGACCGAAAGGTCGGCGCCGGCGGCAGCGGAGCGAATCACCGCTCGATCCCGGGCGTCCCAGAAGGCGAGCAGATCGCGGAAGTTCATGGGCTGATGCCCGGTGGCGAGCGCCGTCCTGGCGGAGTGCTCGAAGAGGGCGGCGCCGGCTTCCGTCTGCACCACGAGGTGCGGATGGAACAGGGACACGATCGCGCCCCGGTGCCGCTCGGCGTTCCTCTCGAGCAGGCGCGTGAAGAAAGCCTGGTCGGCCCCGCCCCAGTCCTCCTGGTTGACGAAGGGCAGCTCGCGCAGCGGCAGCGGCAGGCCATTCTCGTCCAGGATGCGGTAGGGGCGGGCCGTGCCGAACAGGTAGCCGCGGCCCTTGTTCGCGGCGAAGGTGGAGTCGAGACGGATCCCTTGCGCCGCC
>JACQZJ010000156.1 GCA_016213895.1 Planctomycetota bacterium
CCAGAAGGCCACCACGTCGAAGCTCAGCGGCGGGAAAGAGGCGTCGGCGAGCGTCCCGGCGTGGACGTGCTCGAGCCCGAACAGCTCGCGCGACTTCTCGGCCATGGAGCAGGACAGCTCCACGCCGTGGCACTCCCAGCCGATCTCCCGCATGACCGCGAGGAAGAAGCCGGCCGCCGAGCCCACTTCGAGCACGCGGCCCGGCCGAGGCTTGCGGCGCGTGATCAGCGCGCGGCGCATGCGGTAGGTGCGCAGGTAGAGGTCGCGGTCCCTGAGGTAGTCGGTGTAGCCGAAGTCCTTGGCCTGCGCCGAGGTCCAGTAGGCGGTCTGGTACATGGCCGCGAGCTGCTCAGGGGAGAGGCGCGGCAGGGTGTAGACCAGGCCGCAGCCGCGGCAGCGCACCACGCGGTACGGCTCCTGGTGGAACATGACCGCGGGATCGTCGCGGCCGCAGAGGTAGCAGGGGACCTCGCGTCGCGGCAGCGCGCTCACCACGTCCGACGAGTGCCTCATCCGTCGACGTGCTCCTCCTCGGCGAGCAGCGCCGAGTGGTCCGCTCCCGCGCCGCGCAGCAGGCGCTCGGCCAGGACCATGCCCATGGCGATGGAGTGGTCCATGTTGCCGTACTGGAAGAGGCCCTGGCGGCCGGTGGAGTGGAGGTTCTTCAGGCCCTTGAGCCAGCCCAGGCAGCGCTGCACGTGCTCGCGGTAGGTGAGGTCGTAGAGCGGGTAGGAGTAGCGCTCGCGGTGGATGTGGGCGCCCCGCACCTGCGCGGGCTCGATCAGGCCGACCTTCTCCAGGTCGGCCACGGCCAGCGCCACCAGCTCGTCCTGCTCCATGTTCCAGATGGAGTCGCCGAAGTTGCAGGTGATCTCCGCGGCGAGCATGGTCTTCCCGGGCGGACAGGAGTGCTCGGAGAAGTTCTTGAACTCGGACACGCGGTGCACCCGGAGGTGCTGCTCCGGCAGGTAGATCCAGTGGTCGTCCGTCACCTTCTCGCGCTCGAGGGCGAGCATGACGAAGACGATCGCCTTGTAGCGCAGCGAGCGCCGCGAGTGCAGCACCTCCTCGGGCGGCGCCGGATCGAGCAGGTCGATGGCCGTGGTCAGCGGGATGGTGCTGATCAGGCTCTCGATCGCCTCGCTCTGCTCCGTTCCCTGGTGCGCGAAGTCGACCGCCAGGACGCGCTCCCCCCGCCAGCGGATGCGCCGCACGGCCGCGCCGGTGAGGATGCGGTTCCCGCCAGACGCGAGGATGCCCGAGGCGTAGCTCTCGGCCAGGGCGCCGATGCCGCCCCGCGCCGGGTAGAGGAAGCGCGAGACCAGCGTGCGCGGGGCGTGCTTCGGCCGGAACAGGGTCTTCTTCACCGCGTCCATCAGGTTGAGCAGCGTGATGCGCTGCGAGGCCCAGTCGGCCGAGATCTGGGTGCAGGGGATGCCCCACGCCTTCTCGGTGTAGGTGCCGAAGAACAGGCGGTAGAGCGTGCGGCCGAAGCGCTTGAGCACCCAGTTCTGGAAGCAGTCGTCCGGGATGGGGTGGATGCGGTTCCGCAGGCGGATGGCGAAGTAGTCGAAGAAGGCGCGCGCCAGCAGGTGGGGCGGCAGGCTGCGCACCACGTTGGTGGCGCTCAGCGGGTAGTTGAAGCGCTTGCCGAGCATGAAGATGCGGGACAGGCGCCGGCGCCAGTGCAGGTTCGCGCCGAGCAGCTCCTCCACCTGAGCCTGGACCTTCTGGTTGCGCGTGTGGAAGCGATGCGGGCCGAGGTCGAAGGTGAAGCCGTCCTTCCCGAAGGAAGCGGCCAGGCCGCCGACGTACGGCTCCTTCTCCAGGAGGCTGACGCTCCGCCCGCCGCGCGCCAGGTTCAGGCCCGCGGAGAGGCCGGCGAGGCCGGCGCCGAGGATCGTGTGCTGGAAGGTCATCTCTTCATCCGCGCCGCGGCGCACCGTATTTCCCGCGCGCGGCGTTGAGCCGGATCGCCAGGAGCTCGGCGAAGGAGCGCGCCGTGTCGCGCACCACGCGCACCTTCGAGTTCGGGCGGTCCTCCCAGGTCACCGGGGTCTCCGCCACCGCGAACCCGAGGCGGTGGGCGAGGAAGAGGATCTCGGCGTCGAAGGACCAGCCGTCGACCAGGCTGAGCGAGAAGATGGCCTGGGCGGCCGCGCGCGTGAAGAGCTTGAAGCCGCAGGTGTAATCCGAGAAGGCGACCCCCAGCAGGCGGTTGACCACCTTCGTGTAGCCGAGCCCCATGGCCGTGCGCAGCCGGCCCTGCGGCGTGCGGATGTCCGCCTGCGCGTGCTTGCGCGTGCCGATCACCACGCCGGCGCCTTGCTCGAGCAGCGCACGGAAGCGGTCGAACTCGGAGAGCGGCGTGGAGAGGTCGGCGTCGCTGAAGAAGACGACCTCCCCCGCGGCTTCGAGCATGCCGCGGCGCACCGCGGCTCCCTTGCCGAGATTCACCGTGTTCTCCAGCACCTTGAGCGGCAGGGCGCCGCGCAGCTCGTGCAGGATGGCGAGGCTGCGATCGGCGCTGCCGTCGTCCACGGCGACGATCTCGAAGCCGCCGGCGCCGCGTGCCTGCAGGAAGGAGGCGATCTGCTGCAGGGAGGCGCGCAGGACCGGTTCTTCGTTGAAGACGGGGACGACGGCGCTGATCATGGGCGGGCAGGCGCGGGCGCGATCCAAAAGATGACGATGATATCGTCCCTTCGACGCTGGTGGTTTGAGCTTTGGGGCGGGGGCGCTCCTTTCCCCGAGGCGCCGCGGGCCGGCGCGGCGGCGCCGGGCGGGGCGCTGGGGACCACGGCGCGCGAGCGTTGGCTCGCGGCCCTGCTCTTCCTGCTGCTTGCGCTTGCCTTCCTCGCTCGCGGGCTGCCAGGGGGCCTGGCGCCGGTGTGCGTCGATCCCCTCTACGCCCAGGCCGAGAACGTGCCTTTCGCCCAGGCGCGGCCGCCGGACTTCACGCCCCACAACCCGTACCTGTCGGACCAGGCGCTGGTCTTCTATCCGTGGCTCAAGTTCATGTCGGAGGCGGTGCGCGGGGGCGAGATCCCGCTCTGGTCGCCGCATTCCGGCGGCGGCGTCCCCTTCATCGGCAACCTGTCGTCCGCCTTCTTCTTCCCCACGACGTGGCTCTCCTTCCTGCCGCCCGAGATCCTCACGGTCGGCCGCGGGATGCTCCTCGGCGCGCTTTTCAGGCTGTGGCTCGCCGGCTTCTTCGGCTGGCTCTTCCTGCGGCGCATCGGGCTGTCCCGCACCGCGGCCCTGTGCGGCGGCGCCGGGCTCATGCTGTTCGGCTACCAGGTGGTGTGGCTGTTCTACTCGCTGTCGAACGTCGCCTGCCTGATCCCGCTCTGCCTCTACCTGACCCAGCTCTTCGCCGAGCGGCCCGCGCCGGCGAGGGGCCTGCTGCTCGCGCTGGCGCTGGCTCTGCAGTTCCTGGGCGGCCACGCCGAGACGTCGCTCGCGCTCGCGCTCGCGGTGACCGCGTGGTTCTGCGCTGCCGCCTGGCGCGGCTCGTGTCCCTGCTCCTTTGGCGCGGCCCTCGGCCGCTTCGCGCTCGTCGCCCTGCTGGCGCTCTGCCTCTCCGCCTACCAGCTTTTCCCCTTCGTCGAGTACCTGCTGCGCTCGGAGGGGCGCCACGAGCGCCTGATCGCCACGCCGCCAGCCTTCGCCGCCACGCCGGCCCTCTCCCTGCGGGGCGCTCTCCTGGCCGTGCCGGCCCTGGTCCTCCTCCTGGCGGCCGGACTGCGGCTCCGGCGGGGCCTCGGCGGTCCGCGGCCCTGGCGCGCCGGGCTCGTGGCCGGCCTGCTGCTCCTGCCCGCGCTGGCGCTCCTCCTGAAGATGGGCCTGCGGCCCCACTTCCTGCTCGCGCTCGAGCCGGACCTCTACGGCAGCCCGCTGCTCCAGGGCGGCTACCGCGGGCCCGAGACCTTTACCGACATGAACGGCGGCTACGCCGGCGCCTTCGCTCTCTTCGCGGCGCTGCTCTGCCTTCTCGCCAGCCGGCGGCGGCGCATCGTGCTGCCCTGCGGGCTCCTCGCCCTTCTTGCCTGGGCGCTCCTGGCGCGCCTCGAGCCGCTCTGCGCGCTCCTGCGCCAGGCGCCGCTCTTCGACCTGGCGGCCGGGACGCGCATGCTGCCGCTCGCCGGCGTGGCCACGGCCGTGCTGGCTGCCTGTGCGATCGACGAGATCGGCCGCGGCGAGGGGCGGCGCTACGCGCTGGCGCTCGCGCGGCTGCTCGCCTGCGCCGCGGTTCCCGGCCTGGCGCTGGCGCTGGTTTTCGCCGCCGGCCGCATCGCGCCCGCGTCCCGGGAATGGCGCACGGCCGCGCCAGAAGACGGCGTCACGCTGCTCCGCCCGCAGGACGGCGAGGTGTTCCGGCCGGACGCGTCCGGCCGGCGCGCGGGCCGGCTGGTGGTCCCGTTCGAGATCGATGTTCCGCCCGGGGCGCGGCGTGTGCTCATTCGGGCCGGTGCGGGCGCGGCGGCCTGCGCCGCGCTCGACGCTGCCAGGGAAGAACGCGGCGGCCGGGTCCGTGCCGCGTGGGACGCCACGCGCCAGGAGGCCGGGCGCTACCGCCTGGCCGTGGAGGTCGAGC
>JACQZJ010000151.1 GCA_016213895.1 Planctomycetota bacterium
ACGGCTCACGGCTTCCTCACGCGGCGGTTCCCCGAAACAGACCAGCGCCCCAAGAAGGAGGTCTACGCATCCCCAGACTTTCCTCTTGACAGGGCCGGCCTCCCCATAGAAGCGGAGCGGCGTTTCCTCGGCGCAGGGGGCGGCTGCGGCGTCGTTCCACCGGCACCTGCCGTTCCTCACCCAGGCCCGGCGTCCACATCGCCTCTGTCAGAAGCGAGCCCCTTCTCGTTCGTCGCGCGCGGCGTGCGCCGGAAGCCGCTGCCGCTCCCGGAGGCCGAGGAAACGGCCGCGACGCTCCTCCTCCGCATCCGCGCTCTGTCCGTGAAAACCGAGCCGCACCGCTTCAGCCCGCCTGCTCCCCGCCGTCCGCGGGCGGCGCGCGCGGGGCGGCCCGTTCCGCCGCGACGCCCGCCGCCGGCCGCTGCAGCGCGTGCTGGCCGGCCTGCTCCACGAGGCCGCGGATGATCTCCAGGTTCTCCTGGCTCGGGTCCGGTCCGGCGAGCAGGTCGGCGAGCGCCGGCAGCTGGATGCGCTCGTTCTGGCCGCGCTGCTCCAGGCGCCGCTCGAGCAGCCGAATCAGGTAGCCCCAGGCGCGCTCGCGCATGGCGCGCACGTCCGCGAGCGCCGGGTCGAGCTTGGCCGCGCGCGACCAGTGGAAGTCGGTCTGTCCCGGCTCGGCCTCCTCGTCCGCGCACACGAAGCAGCCGGACTTGAAGAACTGGAAGGTGGCGTCGCGCACCTTGCGCCCGGCGTCGGTGACGCCCGCGTCCGCGCAGGCGTCGGTCGCGTCCTCCAGCAGGTCGTGGTGCACAACCAGGCAGGGGCTCCCTTCCTCGGTGCGCGCGGCGCGGAACACGGCGGTCGCGACCGCATCGAAGTCAGCGAAGGGCACCACGTAGCAGCGCGGGATCCCCTGGCGCAGCAGGTCGCGGTAGACCGCCTCGGTGGGCGCCTCGACGGCCAGGCGCTCGCCGCCCGCGGCAGCCTCGAGCACGGCGGCGCCGCCTACGCTGATCTCCCAGTCGTGCTCGCCGCGCCTCACCTGCACGCCCAGCTCCCCGGCGTACTTGCGCAGGAACTCGCCGGTGCTCTCGCAGTCGAAACGGCTCGGATCGAAGGGACAGCGCAGCTCGTCGGAGAGGAGCGGCTTGACCGCGGCGAACTTGATCGGGCTGCGGCGATCGAGCATGAAGCGCAGCGCCTCGCGCACCGGCTTCAGCTCGGTGGCGTCCTCGATGTGCAGCTCGCGCGCGGCGAGCAGATCCTCGAAGTACTCGAAGCGGTCGCAGTAGCGCCCGAAGATCGGCTTGGTGCACCCGGCCACGCCGATGACGATGACCTCCGCGCCGTTGCGCTTCAGCTCCAGCACCAGGGGAATGAAGTCGGAGTCGCCCGTCACCAGGATGAAGCGGTCGATCTGCGAGCGGCCGGCGAGGAGCGCGGTGGCGTCCATGGCGAGGCGCATGTCCGCGGCGTTCTTGCTGCTGCCGCCGGGAAAGCGGAAGACCTGGACCGGCTCGATCCCCTCTTCCATGAGGAAGCGCGGCAGCGGCTGCAGGTAGTAGTCCCAGCGCCGTTCGCCTTCTCCGGGACGCCGGTCGTTGAAGTTGGCGTAGGCGCGGCGCACCACCAGGCGCGCGTCGCCGGCCATGTCGCTGGCGAAGGCGCACAGCGACTCGAGGTCCACCGGGAACTCGTAGGGTTCGCCGGTGTGGCTGCGGTTGTAGTTGTCCTCCCGGCCGATGAAGAAGTTCTCGAGATCGATCAGCAGCGCCGCATTCCTGTGCATACGATCCTCCACGCTCCGCCGGAATACCCGGTGGATGCGCCGGCATGCGCTCAAGCGGGCGCGGCGGGATAACCGCGCGGCGCCCAGGCGCACATTGTAGCCCGGACATCTCCCCGGCGCTTGGCCAGGAAGGGCGCGCTGCCTGGAAACGCGAGCGAGTCGAGGACGATCGGCGGCGTGCGCCGCCCGCTATACTGGCGCCCTCTCCGGTTTCCGATCATTCTGGAAGGAAGATCGCGTGACGCACGCATCCTGCAGCCAGTGCGGCGCCCTTTTCGACGTGAGCGGCAAGACGCCCGGGAGCACGCTCTCCTGCCCCAAGTGCGGCAGGGGCACCGTGACCGTGCCCCAAGCGCAGGAGGCGCTCGAGGAGCTGGACGCGTCGCTCGAGGTGCGCGCGAGCGAGCCCCGGGCCGCGCCGCTCGCCGAGGAGAGCCAGCCGGCCGCGCCCGCGGAGCGCCCCAGGCGCCGGCGCCGCGAGACGACCGCTCCGGCAGGCGGTCCGCCCCGCCTCCTCCTCGCGGCCGGCGCCGCCGTCGTGCTGGCCGCGGCCGCGGGCGGCTACTTCCTCCTGCGGGGCGATGATGAAGGAGCCGGCCGGACGCCGCGCGGCGCCCAGGCCGAGGCCGGCGGCGCGGCAGGCGCCGCCGCGCTCTCGCCGGAGGAGGAGCTGCGCGCGCGGCGCGCGCGGCTCCTGCCCGGCGACCTCCAGGGCCGTCTCGACCTGGCCGAGACGTGCGCCGCGCAGGGCCTGCGACCGCTGCAGGCCGAACTCCTGCGCGAGGTGCTCCTCCTCGACGCGAACAACGCCACCGCGCGCGAGGCATTCGGCTACCGGCGCTACGACGGCCCCTCCAAGGCGCACCAGGGCAGGTGGCTCCTGCCGGCGGACTACGAGCTGGCCGTGGCCGCGGAAGCCCTGGCCGAAAGGACCTCCCAGTGAACGCGCGGCGCCTCCTCATCCCCGCCTGCCTGGCGTTGCTCTGGCCGTTCCCGCCGGTGGCCGGCGCCGAGCGCCTCGAACCGCCCCACAAGCAGCCCAAGGACGGCGTGGCCTTCGGCGTGCGCATCCGCGTGCCCTGGAGCACCTTCGAGCTGGGGAAGGGCCGCGACGAGGAGTTCGCGGGGAAGCTGAAGTGCTGGAAGCCCGAGGGGGAGAAGTACCTGGTGGCGACGGACTTCGCCCTGCGCGACGGAGCGGGACGCGCCCTCGCTCTCCCGGAGGAGATCTCCTTCTGCCGCAACAAGGAGGGCGACGCGCAGGGCGGCGCGGAGTTCCTGCCCGGCTCGGCGGTGCCGCGGGAGCAGCGCTACCGCCTGGTCGCCAGCTCGGACTTCGCGCTCGTGCCGCTGCGCATGCTTTTCCCGCACGAGATGCCGACGTCGCGCGGCGGCGCTCCCGCCGCGCGCGAGATCGACCACGAGGACTTCCACGTGGCCTTCGAGGAGAAGTTCGGCGGCGTCGACATGGTCTCCATCACGCCGCTGCGCACCTACGCCGGCCGCACGGTGCGCACCTTCCGCCCGTCCGGGTTCCAGCTCATCGACTACACGCTCACCTGGGAGGACGAGCGCGACCAGACCGTCATGGCCGCCTTCGGCCTGCGCCTGCTGGTCCACCCCACGCGCCCCTTGCCCAGCGGCGAGGAAGCGCCCGCGGGCCTGTTCCACTGCGCGATCATCGAGGTCGAGCAGCTCGACTGGCGCCGCGAGTCCCCGGTGATCGCCGCCGAGGAGTGGGAGCGGCGCCTGCCCAAGTGGCGCGACCGGCTGGGCGACCAGCTGTTCGACGCCATCGCGCGCGAGGCGGTCGGCGACCCCTTCAACAGCCCGGCGGTGCTCGCGCTGCGCATCATGCGCGCCCTGGACGAAGACTCGCTGAACCGCCTGGTGAGCACGGCCGATGCGCGCCGCCTCGCGCCCCTCGCGCCGCTGCTCGTCGACCTGCCGCTCGCCTTCGACCCGGCGCGCCTGCTCGAGGCGCGCGAGAAGACGGTCGACCCGGTCGAGCGCCTGCTGCTCGCGGCCGCGGCCGCGGCCGCGGGCAGCGTCCCGGCCGGCGTGCTCGCGGAAGCCGAGATCGCCCTGCATTCGCGCCAGGCGCTCGAGCAGTGCACGCGCGACGACGAGCGCATCGAGGCCCTGCGCGCCCTCGCCGCCTGCGGCGGCGCGGAGGCGCGCACCGCGATCGAGGAGGTGCTCATGGCCGGCGCCGCGGAGCGCGTGCGCGCCGCCGCCCTGCTGGCGCTCGCCCGCCTCGGCGACCCCGCCGATGAGGCGCTGCTCGACGACGCCGAGGCCCGCTTCGGCGCCCCGAACCCCGCGACCGGCATCTTCGAGCTGCTGCTCGCGGACCCGGTCCAGGCCGGCGACGCACTTCTCAAGGTGAACAGGCTCGCCGCGCTGGCGGCAGGCGGGGAGGTGGCCGAGGTGCTGCGCTCCTGCGACGCGGCGCTGAAAGGCGCGGGCTCCTCCGCGCCGCCGGAGCGCGCGCTGGCCGCGGCCGTTGCCGACTGGCTCGCCGAGATGGGCCCGCTGGTCCCGAGCCTCGCGGAGCACATCGGCGACCGCGGGCTTTGCGCCGTGGCGCGGCGCGTCGCGCACGCGGCGGGCCGCTCCGTCGTCCCGGACCTGCTGCGCCGCCTGCAGGCGGCGCGCGGCCCGGAGCGCCTCGCGCTCGCGCGCCTCGCCGGCGCCACCCGGGACCCGCGCGTGCGCGCTCCGCTGGACAAGCTGCGCGACTCGAAGGATCTCGCGGAGATCGAGGCCGGCGACGCCGGCTGGGACGAACTGCATAGAGAGGGACCATGACCGCAGGACGCATGCCGCCGCGGGTGCGGATCGCCCCCAGTCCGACCGGCGACCCGCACGTCGGAACCGCCTACGTCGCGCTCTTCAACTACGCCTTCGCCCGCAGGCACGGCGGCAGCTTCGTGCTGCGCATCGAGGACACGGACCGGGCGCGCTCGACGCGCGCCTCGGAGGAGGCGATCTACCAGGCGCTGCGCTGGCTCGGCCTGGAGTGGGACGAGGGACCGGACGTCGGCGGCCCGCACGCGCCGTACCGCCAGTCGGAGCGTAGCGCGATCTACGCGCGCCACGCGGCCGAGCTGCTGCGGAAGGGCGCCGCCTACCGCTGCTTCTGCACCGCGGCCAGGCTCGCGGAGCTGCGCGAGCGCCAGAAGCGCGAGAAGCAGAACTTCGGCTACGACGGCCTGTGCCGCTCCCTCGCCGGGGGCGAGGCCGAGCAGCGCGCCGCCCAGGGCGAGCCGTGCGTGGTGCGCCTGCGCGTCCCGGAGGGCGGCTCGACCACCGTCCCGGACTTGTTGCGCAAGCCCGTGGTGATCGCCCACGCGGAGATCGACGACCAGATCCTGCTGAAGAGCGACGGTCATCCGACCTACCACCTGGCCAACGTGGTCGACGACCACCTCATGGGCATCACGCACGTGCTGCGCGCCGAGGAGTGGATCCCGTCCACGCCGAAGCACGTGCTGCTCTACCAGGCGTTCGGCTGGGAGATGCCGGTCTTTTGCCACCTGCCGCTGCTGCGCAACAAGGACCGCTCCAAGATCTCCAAGCGCAAGAACCCGACATCGCTCGACTGGTACCGGGACGGCGGCTTCCTGCCGGAGGCGCTCTGCAACTTCCTCTCGCTCATGGGATGGAATCCCAAGGACGGCAGCGAGGTCTTCGGCCTCGAGCGCTTCCTGGCCGAGTTCGAGCCCGAGGCGATCAACACCACCAGCCCGGTCTTCGACCTGGACAAGCTGGAGTGGTTGAACGGCGAGTACATCCGCGCCCTGGCGCCCGCCGCGCTGGCCGCGCGCCTCCAGGCCTTCCTGCGCCGCGACCTGGACGCAGAGCGGCTCGCGCGCATCGTGCCGCTCATCCGAGAGCGCCTGAAGACGCTCGCCCGCTTCGACGAGACCGCCGGGTTCTTCTACGCCGCGGAGCTGCCGCTCGAGCGCGCGCTCTTCCAGGCGGCGCGCGGCCTGTCCGACGCCGACCGCGCGACCGCCCTGGCGGTCGCGCTCGCCCTCATCGAAGGCGCGCCGGCGATCGAACCGCAGAGCCTGGAGGCGGCGCTGCGCGACCTGGCGCGCGCGCGCGGCTGGAGCGCCGGCGACCTCTTCATGTGCCTGCGCATCGCGCTCACCGGCAAGACGGCGACGCCGCCGCTCATCGAATCCATGGCCGTGCTCGGCCGCGAGACCTGCAGCAAACGGGTGCGCGCGGCCCTCGAGCTGCTGGCGCGCTGACATGCGCCCCTGGTACCTGTCCGCCTTCGACGACGGGTACCTGGAGCGCTACGCGCACCGCGACGCCGCCGAGGCGGAGCGCCAGATCGCGGCCCTGGCCGGCGCCTTGCCCCTGCGGGCGGGAGAGCGCGTCCTCGACCTGTGCTGCGGCGCCGGGCGCCACTTCGCGCCGCTCCTCGCGCGCGGGCTCGTGCCTTTCGGCGCCGACCTCTCCGCCGCCCTGCTCCGCGCCGCGGCCCAGGGCGCGGCCGCGCTGCGGCTGTGCCGCGCCGACATGCGCCGCCTGCCGTTCGCGCCTGCCTCCTTCGACGCCGTGCTCCAGCTCTTCACCTCCTTCGGCTACTTCCAGGACGACCAGGAGAACCGCCTGGTGCTGGCCGAGGTGGCGCGCGTGGCGCGGCCAGGCGCGCGCTACGTGCTCGACCTGATGAACGCCGCGCACGTCCTGCGCACGCTGGTGCCGCGCTCCGCGCGGACGCGCGGCGACGGCGCCCTGATCGAGGAGCGCCGCTGGTTCGACGCGCGCGCCCGGCGCATGGAGAAGCGCGTGCGCCTGACCCCGCCCGGCGGCGCGGCGAGCGAGCGCGCGGAGAGCGTGCGCGTCTTCGCGCTCGACGAGATCGCGCGCTGGCTCGAGGCGGCGGGCTTCGCGCTCCTGGCGGCGCAGGGCGACTACGCCGGCGCGGCCTACGACGCCGCCGACTCCCCGCGCATGGTGCTCATCGCCGCGGCGCGGCGCTGAGCCTCTCCGCAGGAGAGGCTCATCTGGCGTTCACGACTTTCAGGCGGGTTGTTTGAACTCGCGACACGTGTGACTCCGTCGGCGTGACGCGATGAGAACCTGGGCATGGCGCCGGTCTTGAGATTGGGTTGCGGGCGGTCGCCTGCGATGTGTCAGCGCACCTGGTCGAAGGCCTCGGCTCCGGCGCGCATGGCCTCCTGGAAGAGCGGCACGGTCTTGTCGTAGTACCTGAGCATCGTCTTCGAGATCCCGAGCGCGGCGGCGTCCTGGCGCCAGGCAACCAGCGTGTCGAGCAGCTCCTTGTTGCAGTGCTCCCCGGCGAGGAAGCCCTTGGCGACCATGTCGACGCCGGCGACGAAGGCGCGCGCCGGGTCGCTCTCGCGGTGCTCGCGGTACTCGCGCGCCGCCTCGGCCGCGCTCTCGCGGTGCGCCTTCACGGTCTTCTCCCAGGAGGCGCGGAACGTCTCGCAGGCGGGGGCGCCGTCGAACTGCTGCAGGAAGAGGTGGAAGTGGCCGATCCAGGGCTTCCCCTCCAGCTTGGGCGCGCCCGCCCGCGGCCGGGACTCCTCGATCAGCGCTGCGTGGCGCGCCGCCAGCTCCTCGACCTCGCGCGCGGCGCGGCGCGCGCGCTCCTTGACCTCCGGCGGCACGAACATCTGCGTGGGCAAGCGCAGGGCCACCTCGTACAGGGCGACGTGGTCGCGTCCCTGGCCGCCGCCCTCGAGCAGCTCGAAGGCCGCCTGCACGCGCTCCGCGTCCTCGGACGTCATCCCCTCGCACCACGCGAGCTCCTCCTCGGCCGCGCACGCGTCGGGCGCGTGCAAGCCGTCGCGCAGGGCGCGCAGGCGCACGTGCGCGTAGCCCGCCTCGCGATAGAACTTGCGCGCGGCGGCGCTCTGCGCGAAGGGCGCGACCGGGTCGGCCGTGCCGTGCATGAGCGCGATCGCCTGGCGGCTGCCCGCCTGCTCCGCCTTGGTGCCGGCCCAGACGCCGCCGGCATGCGCCAGCACGCCCTGCACCTGGTCGGGATAGGTTCCGGCGTAGAGCAGCGCGAAGTGCGCGCCCTGGCCGTGGCCGTAGAGGTAGGTCGCCTTGACGTTGAAGCGCTGGCGCCAGTACTGCTGCAGCGCGTTGAAGCGCCTCAGGTCCTTGTCCGCCTGGCGGAAGTTGCAGGCCCCCGCGCCGCCCGGCGTGGTGCCGTCCGGACAGACGATGATGTCGCCCCGGCGGAAGCGGCCGGCCTCGTGCTGAGCGAAGCCCCAGCGCCGGTCCAGGTTGGAGCCGTGCAGGATGAACAGCAGGTTGGCACCCTTCTTCCCGTCGTACTCCGCGGGAACGTAGTACTCGAAGCCGAGGCCGTCCTCGGCGCGCCACTCGAAGACCTTGCCCGCGGCCAGCACGCCGGGCTCCCGCTCCTCGGAGTCGCCGAGGAGCGCGGCCAGCAGGGCGAGCAGCAGGGCGCCGAGGGCGGGCATGGCCCCTATGTGATACACGAGCGGCGCGCCCACTTGCACCTGCGAATGCCTGCCTCAGGCCGTTCGCGCGGCGCTTTGCCGCGGCGCGCCCCCGAAGGTCGCGACCAGGCCGGCGAGGCGCGTCCGGCCGCGGTGCAGCGCCACCTTCACGTGCCCCAGGCTCAGACCACATTCCTCCGCGATCTGCCGTTGGCTCAGGCCGCGCGCGTAGCGCAGCACCATGAGGCGGCGCTCGCGCTCCGGCATGGACTTGACCGCCGACCAGACGCGCGCCGCCTCCTGCGCGCGCTCCCTTGCGCCGCTGTCCGCGGGCGCGGGCTCGCTCACCACGTCGCACGCGACGATCTGGTCGGGCTCGGCCAGCTCGAGCAGGGGGTGCTGGCGCTCGGCGCGCACGCAGTCGACCGCGATGTTGCGCGCGATGCGCATCACCCACAGGAAGAAGTGCGTGTTGTGCTCGAGCGTGCGCAGGTTCCTGTGGGCGCGCACGAAAGCCTCCTGCACCACGTCCTGGGCGAGATGGTGGTCGCCGACGACCCGCTCCGTGCGCCGCACCAGCGCCCGCCAGTGCCGCGCCACCAGCTGCCCGAACGCCTCGGCGTCGCCCAGGCGCGCTTCCAGCACCAGTTCCGCGTCACTACGTTCCGCCATGACTGTTCTCCCGGCCGGAGGCCCATCCCCCGGGGATGCGCACCGTCCCGGCGAGCGCCAAGGACGTGCCGCGCGACGCCTGGTTACCGAGCGGCCGCCGCACCCGCAGGGGAGAAACGCCGGCTTCCGGCGAAGTCACTGCTTTCGCCGCGCATTGCGCGAGGAGACGGCGGAAAGGCGGCACGCGCGCAGACGGCGCGTGCGGCGGCGCGGCCGTGCGCGGCGGGACGCCCGTTCGCCGCGCGCCGCCGCGGCGCGCCGCGGGGCTTCAGCTCACCAGGGCGCGAACGGCCTGCTGCAGCTCGGCCGTCACCTGGCGCAGCGCGTCGCGCTTCGCGCGCCCGGCCTCGTCCCCGCCGGGCGCAAGCGGCGGGCCCAGCCGCACGGTGACGCGCACCGGCCGCGGAAAGCGCCTGCCCTTGGGCAGCGCCTGGAACGTGCCCGTGATCCCGGCGGGAACGACCGGCACGTTCGCGCGCAGGGCGAGCGCCGCCACTCCGGGAGTGAAGCGGCCCAGCGCGCCCGTGGTCGTGACCTCGCCCTCCGGGAAGATGCCCACGGACGCTCCCCGCTCCAGGGCCTGCAGCGCCGCCAGGAGCGCCTTGCGGTTTCGCGCCTCCTCGTCGATCGGAATGCAGTGCATGAAGCGGAAGAAGGGGCGCAGCAGGGGCACGTCGTACCACGTCAAGGTCATCAGGAAGACGAGCCGGCGCGGCAGCGCCGTCTGCAGCACGATCGGATCGAGGTAGGAAGCGTGGTTGGGCGCGACGATGCACGGGCCCGGCGGCAGGTGCTGCGTGCCCTCGAGGCGGATGCGGAAGTACGGGCGCACGGTCACGCCGACGAAGAGGCGCAGCAGCCGGTAGCCGATCCGGTTGAGGAGTCCGTAGTCGCCGTGCGTGGCTACCCCTTCTGCGCCAGCTTCGCCCACGGCGAGTCAGGGTGATCGACGACGCAGCGCCGCAGGAGCAGGGCCGCGCGGTCCGCCGAATCCGGACCCGGGATCTTTTGGAAGCACTTGGCCGCCGAGTAGAGGGCCTCCGGCTGCTCCTCGATGACGTCGGAATACGACACGCACACCCGCAGGTGGTTGTAGAGGCTCTGCTTGAGGTCCTGCTCCGTCGCGCCCGGCTTGTTGCGCAGCGCGGCGCCGAGGCCGTTGAACGCGCCGGCCACGATCTCCCGGCCCGATGCCGAGCGGTTCTCGAGGATGGTCTGGAAGTACTGCCGTGCCTTGTCGTACTCCTTGGACGCGATCAGCACGCGGCCGATGCGCAGCTTGGCCTGGTTGGCGACGGTCGGAAAGGACGCCTCGGTCTGGGTGACCAGGCGCTCGTACGCCTCGCGCGCGGCCGTGGGATTGGCGGCCTCGCCCAGGATCAGGAGCTGCAGCTCCGCCTCGAAGACCCAGCGCTGGCCGTAGCCCTTGGCGGTCGCCTCGCTCTTCAGCTTGTCCAGCACCTGCTGGGCGCGGTTGGCGTCGCCCGCGCGCGCCAGGGTGATGCCGCGCTGCAGCCTGGCGTGCGGCGCGTAGCGCGAGTCCGGCTGGCGGTCGACCAGATCGGAGTACGCGGTGAGGGCTTCCTCGATCTGCCCGGCGCGGCGCAGCGCCTCGCCCGCCAGGAAGAGGCACTTGGCCTCGAGGCCCCTGCGGCCCCCGCTGTTCTCGGCGGCGGTCCGGAACAGCTTGGCGGCATCCTCGAACGCCATGTTCTCCATGTTCTCCATGGCGATCGTGTAGTCCTCGGGAGGCTCCGTGTAGGTCACCTCCGCCACCTTGTCGGCCGGATAGGACTGGTTCTGGCGCAGGCCGGTGCGCCTGTACTCGACCTTCTCCACGGTCTCGTCGACCACCTCGACCTTGCCCTCGGGCTTGCGCCCGTCGACGAACGTGATGGTGTCCGCCGCGGCCGCGGCCGCGACCGCGAGCAGGATTCCCGGAACGAGCGCGCTTCTCGGTTTCAGCATCGTGATCAAGTCCTCATGCCTGCCGGGAGGTGCGGCCTCCCCAGCCTGCAAACGGCGTCCCGCCATCGGGGTTCGCCGCCTGCGCCCGGCCCTCGGCGTGGAAAACGCCCGAATCTAGTGCCAGCCGCGCGGGCGGTCAAGACGGCGCGCGCGGCGTCTGGCGGCGCAGGCTGATCAGCTCGGCCACCACCGCGACGGCGATTTCCCCGGCGTCGAGGGCGCCGATGTCCAGGCCGACGGGCGTCTTGATCCGGGCGAGGAACTCCTCGGCAACCCCGGCGGCGGCGAGCATCTCGCGCATGCGCAGAGCCTTGGCGCGGCTGCCGATCATCCCGACATGGCGCGGCGCCGCCCCCAGCGCCGCCAGCTCGCGCAGCACCGCCAGGTCCTCCTGGTGGCTCTGCGTCATCACCAGCACGAAGGCGCCGGCCGGGTCGAGCTGCGCCAGCGCCTCGCGCCAGGGCGCGACCAGGCGGCGCGCGGCCAGGGGGAACCTCTCCTCGGTGAGAAGCTCGGGACGGTCGTCCACGACCACGCAGCGGAAGCCGGCGGGCACGGCCACGGCGCACACGGCACGGGCCACGTGGCCCGCGCCGAAGACGATGACGTTCGGCATGGTAATGGGCTCGATGAAGAGTTCGATCCGGCCGCCGCACAGCGACCCGGCCTCCGCGCTCTCGACGTCGTTGAGGTCGATCTCGAGGCGCTGGGGACGCTCGCTCCGCAACGCGTCGAGGCAGCGGCCGATGACGTGCGCCTCGAGGCCGCCTCCGCCCACCGTGCCGAGGGAGGTGCCGTCCGCGCGCACCAGCATCTTCATGGCGGCCTTGCCCGGGGTCGAACCCTTGGTGCCGATCACGGTGGCGAGAGCCGCGCTCCCGCCCTCGCGCAGGATGCGGGCGATCTCCTCGTGGATGCATGCGCGCATGTGGAACCTCGAGCAAGTGACGGCCGGTTCCCCAATCCTAGGAGGCGGCGCGCGGGCGCGACAGAAGCGAACCGCCCCGCGGGCCTGGCGCGCCCCCGGCGCCACGCGTAGCATGGGCGGCATGCTCCTCCCGCTCGCGCTCTTCTTGGCGCTCGCTCCTGCCGGCGGCGACCCGGTGGTCGAGGTGCGCGCCGACCTCGGCCAGAACGGATGGCCCCAGCAGGTGCGCGCCTACGAGCCGGCCCTGACGCACGCCAACACCCTGGGAGAGCCGGTCGCGAGCGACCTCAAGTTCGAGAAGGCGGCGGGCAAGAAGCCCACGATCATGGTCTTCCCGGCGGACTGGGACGGCGACGGCACCGACGAGCTGGTCACGGTGCGGGTGCAGCAGGTCAAGGACGTCCTGGACCTGCGGCTGCGCGTCTACCGCCCGCCGCTCACGCTCGACGGCAACACCGGCAAGCCGCTGGCCTCCTCGAGCAAGCTGACCCTCGGCTCGCCGCTCGGCGAAGGGCGCATCGTGCTCATGGGCGCCGCCGACGTGGCGGGAAACGACAAGGACCGGCCCTTCGCGATCCGCGAGTGGTCGGGCGGCCCGCAGTCCCTCGAGGTGCTGGGCTTTCCCAAGAAGGTCGACAAGCCGATGAAGGAGGCGGTCGCCTCCGATGCGAGCTTCGGCGACGCGTCGAGCGACGCCAACCGCGCCGCGTGCGGCGCCGACGTGGACGGCGACGGCCGGGACGAGATCGTCGTGATCCGCGCGGCCCCGGGCGGCGTAGACCGCCTGCTCGTGTTCCGGCCGCCCGAGGGGCTCTTGGGCGAGACCGGCGACCCGATCCGCTCGGACCTGGACATCACGCCCGGAGACGGCGGCCAGAACGTCGGCATCGGCCGCATCGACGTCGAGGGCGACGGCCAGGACGAGCTGGCCCTGCGCCGCCTGCACCCCTTGACCGGACAGCGGCTCGAGATCGTCCGCTTCCCGGCGGAAGAGGGCGGCGAGATCAGCGCTCCCCTGTTCACCGTGCCGGACCTGCAGCCCATGGGCGCCGCGCACGCCGAGGTCGCCGTGTTCGGCCTGCGCGGCTACCACGCGGTGGTCCCGCCGCCCCCCGCCGACCTCTCCGGCACCTACACGGCCGCGATGTCCCATCAGGCCGACGGCGGCGCCGAGGTCATGCCTCCTCTCGGCGACCTGATCGCTCCGCAGGTTGGAGGCGGCGCCTTCGCCATCAACCTCCCCACCTTCTTCCCGCTGGTCGGCGCCTACTCCCAAGCCCAGGCGCAGATCGACTTCGGGACCGGGCTCAACAAGCTGAAGGTGGTCTCGACCGGCGACCTCTACTGGCTCGCCTTCGGCGTGGCCTCGGTCAAGGTGCAGGGCGGCAAGGTCAAGATTCAGGGGACCTACTCGGGCTCGAAAGTGCCCCCCAGCGGACCGACCCAGGCGATCACCGGCGGCTCGTACTCCTTCACGCGGAAGTAGGGGCCGGGGCGCCGCGCGGCCGCGAGCTCGAGCAGCGTCGGCAGGAAGTCGCTCAAGTCGACGAGCGCGCCGCTGGTGCGGCCGGGCGCGATGCGGCCCGGCCAAGACGCGATCTGCGGCACGTGCCTGCCGGCCGCGGTCAGCTCGCTCTTGCCGCCCGGCGTGAACGACTTCGACTACAACATCGCGGTCCTCGAGAAGACGGGCCTCTGAACGGTCAACGGGTCGGGCTTCGGCCAGAAGGAAGGCATGCAGCGCCTGCGCATCGCCTTCCTGCCGCCCAAGGAGCTGCTCGAGGAGGCGCTTCCGGCCTGGGTCGCCTTCCACGACGACTTCGTGCGGCGAGGGTGAGTGCGGCGGTTCTGCCGGAATCTCGCCGATTTCGGCCGTTCTTCTTTTGACGAATACCCCCCCCATAGGCCATCCTTGGGCGGACTGAATTGTGGATCCGGGGAAGGAGACCCCTGGCTCAGAGGCCTGGCCTCGCTCCCCGGCGAACAAGGGATCCGTCTTGGGAGATCGTGGGATGAAAGCCTCCGCCTTCGCTTCGCTCGGTGCTTTGTGCTTCGTGATGCTGGCCGGTCGGTATGGGATCGCGGCCGACGACCACACCAGCCTTCAGGGACCCGGCGCGAGCCCGGCCGCGGCCCAGCCGTCGCTTGCCCTGGGGTTCATCCGGAACGACGGCCAGTTCGACGAGCGCGTGCGCTTCACGACCACCGCCAGCGGGCTGTCGGCTGGATTCCTGGACCACGGCTTCCTGCTCCACCTGCTCAGGTCTAGCGCGGATCGGTCGGACACGTCGCAGGGACACGCGGGCGGGAGCCCCGGCGTGCGCGTGGATCGGGTGCCGGTACAATTCGCCTTCGAGGGCGCGCTGGACACGGTCCAGGTCGACGGCGAGGGCCTGCTCGAGCCCTACGTCAACTACTTCATCGGCCGCGATCCGTCGCGCTGGGCCTCGCGCGTGCCCACCTACGCCAGCGTGCGGTATACTGGCTTGTACCAAGGGATCGACGTGCGTCCGGGTGCGCGTGCAGGGCGCCGAGAGCCTGAAGGTCGACGAATCCGGCGGCCTGGAGATCCAGACCGCGCTCGGCGTGCTCCGCCAGCATCCGCCGTTCGCTTTCGAGATCCTGTCGGATGGGACCCAGCGGCCAGTCGAGTGCTTCTTCGCGCTCCTGTCCGAGGACCTGTTCGGATTCCGGGTTCCCGCGCGGGAGCCGGGCGCGAGCCTGGTCATCGACCCGGTGCTGGATCCGTACTGGCCTTTCGCGGGTTTTCATTGTGCTATCGCCGCATGAGGCTCAAGTCCTCACATGATCTCGAAATATGGAGCTCCTGACCACATCCCACGGGGCTGGATCGCCGGGGACACTTGGACGGAGAGGGTTGGAGTAGTCCCGATCGTGCCGAGCGAGGCGTTGGATCGCATACGGCGAATCCGGCGTGGGCGTGAAGCTGTAACAGGGTGCCGGGAAAAGGGTTGAAAGCGGCGCACGGGTCAGCACCATTCGCGGTGTGTCGAATACTGCGGAGGGCAACCCGTGCGCGCGCTGCGAGCATTCTTCCGATTCCTGCTCCGTCTGCAAGGCGTGATCGTCCTCGGTGCTCGCTTGGACCGCGACGGCGATCGGGTTCTCATCGACGTGCGGCGGCACGGAAACGCCAAGCCCCGTTGCCCCCGGTGCGACCCTACGCGTTACCCACAACTGCTGACCTGCTGGCGCGTGCGCGCCGGATAGGAGCCTGGGAAGCAGCGCGAGGCTGAGCGGAGCTACGGGCGCGCCTGGTCTTTGGGCATGGGCTGGCGGGAGAGGGGTGCTTCTGCGACGCGGTCGACGGGATTGCGGGTGTCGGGTGCAGTGCTTCGGTGACGTGGCGCGAGAGGTCGGGGTTCGCCGGGAGACAGGGCGAGACGCGCGCAGCGGGTCTACGGACCGTCAGCCGCGCTCGTCTCCTCCCAGATCGTCCACATCTCGGTGATGTCGGGAAGTCGCTGCAGTCCGCGCCACATGGTCACGACGCCCGGCTCGCCGTCGCTCTTGCGCCCGAGGTGGCCTCCCAAGCGCCCGAGGATGCGCGTCACCTCGCGCAGCGTCGGCACTTCCTTTGGGATCGCAGCCCGTGAGCGGTTCACGAACACGTAGAGCGCCTTCCACTCCGCTTCCTCGAACAGGACGGTGCACGGCAAGTCGGGCGTGTCGCGACCGGCCGTCGTCAGGTAGAGGATGCGATAGGCAACGATCACGTCGAACACCAGGCAGCGCCGCAGCCGCTCGGCCGTCTCGAGCTGGCGCTCCTCGGCCTGGCAGCCGCTCTTCAGCACCTTGAAGAGAATCTCGATGAGCCAGCGGCAGGTGTACCAGCGAACGACCTGGAAGGCGTCCTCCGCCGTGTTCACGTCCACAGTCGTGAACAGGAGCCACTCGATCGCTTCCTGGTCCTTGGGCGGATCTTCTTCCCGAGCCAGGACCGCCGTGATCTCCACGGGCAGCCAACCCTGCGACGCCGGCCGGTCCTTGGGCGGCAGCATGGTCACCTTGGCGAAGCGCAGCGCCAGTTCGGCCGTGCGCGCCTTCTGCCCCTCCTTGCGCGGCACGCGAATCCCGACACTGCAGGCAACCGGCTGCGCCTCGAGGTGGGCTCGTGTCCTCCTTTCCGGACTATCGATACGCCGATCCACCTGGCTGCGGACCAGGATCTGGCTCCTGCGGCCTGGGAGTCGCGCCGTGGCCAGCACGTCGTAGGTGTCCCCTTCGCGGTCGAAGACGGCGATCACCGTGGTGGCTTCGCCCAGGTCCTGGGCGAAGCTCTCGGCCGCCTCCAGCGAGATCAGCCACTTCTCGCTTTCCTTTTCGTTCACCTCGCGCTTCGCGGCCTTCTTCTTGCCGAGCTGGTCCACGTCCCGCACCCAGGTGTGGGCATCGATCACGCCCAGGGGAACGCGCTCGGGCGTCACCACCAGGGTGGGATGGAAGAACATGCCGTGATGCAGCACGTCGCTCAGCGGACCGAGTCCCGCGGTCTGCGGATGGTCGGTGTAGTCCAGTTCGGTGGTGTCGCTGACCGCCAGGAGCACCTTGTGTTCCGCGGCGCGTGCGCGCACGCTCTGACCGTGGCGCGCGTAGAGAACTTGTGGGTCCACTCTGTCGTTGTCCAGAAAACGGTACGTGGCCTTGGCTTGCGACCAAGCGCCGCTGGCGCGTGGGATCGACGCCTGCGGCGCCAGCATGAAGGACGCCAGGATGCGTTCGGCCCGCGCGTCCAGCCGCGCATCGGCGAGCCCTGCTCCGCCCAACTCCTCTCTGGCCCACGCCGCCGCAGGAGCAGACGAAGCGTCGCTCGCCACCGCGCCGCCGGCCGTCACGAGCACAGCTCCGCACGCGCGCCGCGCTGCAGAGGGTAGAGCAAGACGCGCTTCACCGGGAGCACGTGCCTGCGGAAACGGTCGAGCTTGCCGCGTCCCTTGGTCTCGCCGACGTCGACCCAGTTGGCGGCGCGGTAGCAGGTGCCGAGGAAGCGGTCGCGCTCGACGAAGGTCTCGAGCAGCAGCGGACGGTAGCCGTAGCGCCGGGCGAAGTCCGCGGCGATGCGCCGCGCGCAGCGCGACAGCACCCAGGAGGCCAGGTGCGGCACCCGCACCCAGGGCAACAGCAAGAAGCGCGCGTTGTTGAGCACGAGGTGCAGCCGCCGCTTCCTCTGCTCCGGCGTCCAGCCGATCCACTGATCCCGCGCCGCCACCTTCCACGCCGCCGCAGCGAAGCCGACCACGCCCAGGAGTCCGGCGTCGTACTCCACCACGTAGCGTTGCTGCGCGCCGGGAAGGGGACGGTAGCCAAGGTAATGGAAGCGCGCGATTGCCTCGTTCCAGCGGCGCGAATCCTGTCGCGTCTCCACGGCACGAACATCGAGACCGCACAGGTCTTGAACGCGACCCGCGACATCGTGCTCTGGCGGCACGATCTCTGCCTGCGGCTGGTACCTCTGCCGGTTGCCGTTCCCCCCGCGCGGCGGCGGAAGCTGCACAAGCCCGCGCTCCTGCAGCCGCAACAGTGCGACTCGGCAACTCATCGCCTTCAGCTCCCCCGTGGCCGTGCGCCAGGCCAGCGCCTCGCACGTACGGCGCGCGATGGCGGCACGCGTTGTCTGGGCATCGGCGCAGATGATGCGCCGCACGATCTCCACGTCGCTTTCGCTGAACGCGCGACCGCAAACGGTCGCCGTGGGGACACGGTCCGCCGTCATGGGCCCTCCACCGCCAACGTCGTCTTCGTTGGCGCGTGACCC
>JACQZJ010000161.1 GCA_016213895.1 Planctomycetota bacterium
GAAGCACGCGCTTCCGGGAAGTTGGTGGAGCAGGTTGCCAACCTGCCCTACAGCGTTGCCGATTGTTCTTTCAGCTTCGCCTGCTCGGTCTGCATCTCGGCCAGCTTGTCCCGCTCGCGCTGGACGACGGGCGCCGGGGCCTTCTGCGCAAAGTCCCCGGCCAGAAGCGCCTGGCGCACGTGCCGATCCAGCTCGCAAGCTGCGCCACCAGACGGTGGACCGATTGCGAGTCGCGGCACGCTTCCTGGAGGGCGCGGCCGCGGCTGATCCAGGCGAGAAGGACGAGGCGCTGGCGCCGCGGCGTCCACAAGGCCACCTCGGAGAGGGCCTGCTGCGCTGCGCCAAGGAGATCCTCCACCAGGGAGAGCGCCTCGTCCTCGGCGAGAGCCGGTTCGGGCGCGGTCTCCTCCTGCGCGACGGGCTCGCCGGCGGCCAGGGCCGGCTCGGCCTCGGGCTCTGCCGCGGGCGGCGTCGCGGTCTCTTGGGGTCCGGCCTCCTCCACGCGCGCCAGCGTCTCCACGGGCGGCGCAGCGGGCGCCTGGCCGCGGCCCGCGAGCACGGCGCGCAGCGCGCGGCGCGCCGCCTCGGAAGGAAAGAGCCGAGCCAGCGCGTCTTCCAGCGCGCCCTGTTCGTCGAGCCCGAGGCCGAGCCAGCGCTCGGCTTCGCGCGCGAGCAGGCACTCGACGATCTCGGCGCGGCGGAAGGCCAGAGCGTAGCCCTGCTCCTCGAGCCACGCCCGAGCCCTCGCCGCCTCGCCGCCCAGGACATGAGCCTCGTCGTCCATCGCCGCTCCAGCGTAGCGGGACCTGGCCGCGGCCGGCGTGCGGATTCCCGGGGCGAACGCGCGGGCGGTTTGCGCGCCCTCCTCTGAGTCGCCGCTTGATCCGCGCCAGGCGGTCTCGGTAGGCTCCCGCGCGAGCGTCGAACGTCGCGACTCGACGACTCCGTCGGGCCCTCCCGTGTCGCGTGCGGTCGCCGTGAGAACGACTTCACGCCGTCATGCGAGGGCCTTGCGCCCTGCATTCTCGCACATCCCCGCGCACAGACCGCCTCGCCGCTGGCGCGCGCTGCTTGTCCTGATCTCGACCTCATTCCCTGGAGAGCACCTTGAGCCTGGCCCTGCTGGACGCGCAGATGATCGCCCTCGGCGGCATCCGCCTCGAGTTCATCCTCTTCGGCCTCACGCTCCTCGGCGTGGCCGTCTTCCACAACAAGGTCTTCTGGGTCGCGCTCTGCGGGCTTGCCGTGATCATCACGTGCAAGCTGCTCTGGGATCCCAGCTTCCACCTCGCGGAGCACTTCCTCGGCGCGCGCCCGCTCCTCGAGCAGCTCGGGGACAAGCACCTGCGCCAAGGCGAGTGGCCGGTCTTGCTCAACCTGCTCGGCCTGCTCCTCGGCTTCGCCGTCCTGTCCAAGACCTTCGAGGAGTCCGGAGTCCCGAACGTCCTGCCGAAGTGGCTCCCTGACGACTGGCGCGGGCCGTTCGTGCTCCTGGTGTTCGTCTTCGTGCTGTCTTCCTTCCTCGACAACATCGCCGCGGCCCTGATCGGTGGCACCATCGCCCTGGTCGTGTTCCAGAAGAAGGTGCACATCGGCTACATCGCGGGCATCGTCGCGGCGAGCAACGCCGGCGGGTCCGGCTCGGTCGTGGGCGACACCACGACGACGATGATGTGGATCGAGGGCGTGAGCCCACTGGAAGTGCTGCACGCTTACGTAGCCGCGGCCGTGGCGTTCCTGCTGTTCGCCTGGTTCGCGTCCCGCCAGCAGGACAGGTGGCAGCCCATCCAGAAGGATCCGCTTGGGGACGCGCGCGTCGACTGGGGCAGGATCGCCGCCGTCGTGCTCATCCTCGTCGGCGCCATCGCCGGCA
Source organism: Planctomycetota bacterium (assembly GCA_016213895.1). Lineage (GTDB taxonomy): Bacteria > Planctomycetota > B15-G4 > B15-G4 > JADJEK01 > JACQZJ01. The sequence goes on from JACQZJ010000161.1 coordinate 1,874, forward strand.
ACGTGCTGCTCGACATGCCCGGCGCGGGCGTCTGGGCGGGCATCCTCGCCGGTGCGCTGATCCGCAGGCCGCCCCTGCGCGTGCTGCGCGGCGCCCTCATGGGCACGGTGTTCCTGCTCAGCCTGGTCACCTGCGCCTCCCTCATGCCCGTGGACGAGCTGCCTCCGGCGTCGTGGATCACGACCCTCAGCCTGGGATTCCTCTCGGCGGTGTTCGACAACATCCCTCTCACCAAGCTCTGCCTCGAGCAGGGCGGCTACGACTGGGGCATGCTCGCGTACACGGTCGGCTTCGGCGGCTCGATGATCTGGTTCGGCTCCTCCGCGGGCGTGGCCATCTGCAACACCTTCCCGGAGTGCCGCAACGTCTGGGCCTGGCTGCGCGGCGGCTGGCACGTGACCGCCGGCTACATCCTGGGCTTCTTCGCGCTGCTCCTCGCCCTCGGCTGGCGGCCGTAGGCCCTCAGCGCGGCGGGCGGCCAGAGCATCCCCCCGCGCGACCGCGCGTGCTGCCCTGCAACGAAGAAGGAGCCGGGCCACGCCGCGGCGTGGCGCCGGCTCCTTGCTTGCTACCGTGGATCAGGGCCCACCTCCGGGAGCGGGCACCACCTGCACGTTGACGGCGTAGTTCAGATCGTCTTTGGTCCACAGGGGACCAGGGTACGGGCCCGCGGCCGTGTACACTTTGTAGGTCCCCACTTTCAGCACTCCGTTGTCTTGATAGAGCTCGAACGACCCTGTGCGCACATCGAACCTCTTCTGCGCATAGAGCGCGATCTTGTGCTCCCCTTCCTGCAAGCCCTTGAACGGATACTTGTAGCTGAGTTTGAGGGAACGCGGCACCATCGGCCCCTGAACCTCGTTAGTCAGCTTCTCCTCGACTTTGATCGCCTGCTTGAGGACATCGTCGTACTCGGCCTCGAATTTGGGCGTGAGGGTGAACACATCGTTGGGCTGCAACCACGTGAATGGGAGGGCCGTCCCGCGGACTGGGTAATCGAGGGATATCTTCTCCGGCGTCGCCGGGTCCAGCATCGGCGCATTCCCGGTGTGTTTGACCACGACCTTGGTATAGACCTGGACTGTCATGTAGCCCCATTGCACGCCGTGGGACTGGCTTGTGGCCCTGACCGACAGGTTATACTGCCTGGCCCACTTGAACACCGGTTCGTACGTGGACTCGTTCTTGTTCTTGCTGGGGACTGGCGGGTCGCAATACCAAAGGCACTTGATGCTATCAGGCGGATCGAGGCCACTCGGCACTGCCGTGTACGTGACCTTCTCGGTGGAAAGCAGGAGGCTGTCCGGCCCCTCGATCCCAACCGTCCAGTTCGGCTGGTTGGCGCCGCTCTTCTTCATGGGGACGGTGACCGGCGTGCCCGCGCCAGGCGGGGCCACGAAGACGGCGCCGCTGCCGGGGAAATCGTAGCCCGTGATGTCGCGGATGAACTGCGAGCTCAGGCTCCAGTCCTGCGAGGCGGGCAGCGTCAGCCAGCCATGGTCGAACTTGTCCGTTCCGACCATGATCCGCTCGTCGCCGTCAGGGTCGAGCGCGGCCGGGAAGGCCGCGCCGTTGCTGAGTAGGCGCACCTCAAACTGGAGCTGGGGAGCGATCTCGAGAACCGTGTGCGGAACCACGCGCACCGTGAAGTCGAACTGGCTCGAGCCATCCGCGGCGAGCGGCTGGTGCTCGATGTAGAAGGGATGGACCGCCCTGGCGGCGATGATCCTCCCCTCGGGGCCGCCGAGACGCAGCTCCAGCGCCGCGTCCTGGGCGTCGTTGCCGAGGTGCGCCAGCGTGGCCGCGATCGAGCCGTTGACCGCCGTCTGCGCACCCAGGAACAGCCGGGAAGGATCGCCGGCGCTGAGGAACACTTTTGAGGTGGCTGACTGCGGCAGCACGTCGAACGCGACCTCGCGAAGATACCCCGCCTGCGCCACGATCGGCGCGTTGCTCGCCACGCCGACGACCGTGATGGTCACTTCGTCCTGGCACAGCGGAACGAGTTGTGCGTCGTACAGGGTCGCCCTGGCCTGGTAAGAGCCCGGCTCGGTGTACCAGATGGGGAAGGATGGCGCGCCCGGGAGCTGGAAGTTGGTGGACCCGCCGTCGCCCGCGTCGTACTCGACCCACTTGACCAGCGGGCCGGGGGCGTTGACCTTCATGCGGATCATGTCCCCCACCGCCAGCAGGAGCGAATCCGAGGCGAAGGGGTCGACCGGCGCCCAGCGCAGGTGTTGCCCAGCAGTCGTCTCGTTCCCCAGGGCATCCCGCGCGACCACGCGTACCACCGTGGGTCCCTCGGCCTGCAGCGGAACCTCGCAGTGCCAGCGCGTGTTGCTCGCGCGCTCGACCGTGTACGGCTCGCCATTCACGGTCATCTCGACGTTCACCGCGTCCGGGCCGCACGTTCCCTCCACGAAGGCGGACAGGCAGTGGGATGAGACGGGAGTGGTGATCTCGAGCGCCGGGCCCACGAGATCCGCCACGTCCAGGAACGTCACGGTCACGATCGGGCGGTGCTGGTCCTCGGCGCAGCCGCCTTTGAAGGACTGCCCGGGCACGGACAGGTCCGCGGCCGCGAACAGCAGCCCGTGGTTCGAGGCCGGATCGAGGGCCCAGCTCTGCATTGCCCCGGTGATGTCGAACTCGACCCAGGTGTAGTTCTGGGTCACGGTCCGGGTGTCCAGCGGCGTCGCGGCAGAGCTCAACGGCCAGCCCGCTCCGGGCTGGCTCCAGGAGGTGTCATAGGTGCGGAACTGCCAGCCGGGCGCGGTGCACTCGGCCTTGCCGAGCGTCCTCCCCGCCTCGCCCAGGTTCTGCTCGAGAAGCGCCCGCACGGCGACGGGCACGTTCTGCGCCTGGTTCGCGAGCAGCTGGATCGTCGCCTTCTTGATCATCGCGCCGACGGGCACCTGCCCGGGCTCGTTGCCGACGATGTCCGGGGCGTTGACCACGAGGCGGTGCTCGGTGGCGTCCGACAGGTCCCGCCCCACGTGGACGTTGTCGGTCCACAGCGTTCCGGTCATCAGCGGGTACTTCTCGATCAGCCGCCAGTCGTAGTCCGCGGAATAGGGACTGTCGTCGCCCGGCTGGAAGACGAGCGTCGCCTCGCCGCCGTGCGTGTCCGGCGGCGCTCCCGGGACGCCCTGCGCCGCGGCGCCAACGGCTGTTGCGAGCAGGAACGCGAGGGCCCCTGCCGCGACCAATGAGTGCTTCATCGAGACGTTCATTGCTGTGCTCCTTGCTTCTCCGTGACTGCCTTCAGGGTGACCTCAACAGCCGGCGCGCCCCCGCTCGCACGATGGGGTTCGCGTCGGCCAACAGATTGCGCACTTTCGCCGCCAGCTCCGCGTCGAGGGCGCCAGCGGCCGGGGCCGTGGACAGGGCGGCGTGTCGCACCGACCAGTCGGGATCGTCGAACGCCGCGAGCAGGACCTCGCGCGCGCTGCCCTGCAGGGCTTCGACGGCCAGCCGCCTGACCGGCGGCTCCTGACCCTGGACGGCGAGGCGCCGCAGCTCCTCCTCGAAGTTCTGGTCCGGGAAGTGCCGGATCCCCTCGATGGCCACGCAGACGTCCTGCGCGTCGCGCTGGCCGGCGGCGGCCAGGATGTCCTTCAGCCGCGCACCGGCGGATGGATCCCCCTTGAGGACCTCGCACGCGGCGAGTGCCACCCGCGCGTCAGGGGACGAAGAAGCCTCGATCAGGTCCAGGAGGGGCAGCCGCTCCCGCATGAGGCGCACGAGCTCCCGGTCGAGCGGACAACAGGCGTCCTGATCGTGGATTCGCTCGTCGAGGAGAAGGGCGCGCTCGACCGAGCCGTGCACGACCGGTTCCACCGGGGTCCGCACCTCGGGCTCGAGGAGCGCCTCGACCGGCCGGTCCACGCTTCCCTCCGGTTGCGGGCTGGCATCGGCCGCGGCCGTCCGCTCGCCGGCCGGTCTGGGCCCGAGCGCGGTCTGGAGCGAGAGAAGGGCCACGCCTCCGGAAAGGAGCAGGACGACGGACAGGACGCGCGGTCGCGGGCTCATGTGGGTTTCTTCGTCTCGGGCCGCCTGGTCCGGGTGCGGCGGGTTCGCCGTCCGCGCGGCCGTGTTTCGAACTCCGGGAGAAGGAATGGGCGACGCGCCGCGCGCGTTACGCGGTTTCCCGCTTCAGCCGCCGCGTTCCGGGCGGCGCAGGGAGATTCCGGGCGGGCCTGGGGCGTGAGATGCCGCTAGGCTCGTTGGCAGCCCGCTCTGCCGCCCCGCGGGCGCGATGCCGCCGGAGGAATCAGCATGAAGCCGCTCCCCTTCACCGCTCTCGCCCTTCTCCTGCTCGCCGGCCTGGCGCAGGGAGCCAAGCTCAGGGTGCCCGCGGACCATGCCACGATCCAGGCGGCGGTCGGCGCCTCCAGCGCGGGCGACGTCATCGAGGTCTCGGCCGGGACCTACTTCGAGAACGTCGTCGTCGACAGCCTGACCGACCTCACCCTGCGGGCGCGGGGCAAGGACAAGGTCATCATCGACGGCGGGGGAGGCAGCCCCGCGATCCGCGTGTCGCTCAGCACCGGCATCAAGCTGAAGAACCTGCGCGTGCGGGACGCAACCAGCGGGATCTTCTTCTCCAGCAGCTTCGACTGCGCGGCCACGGGCTGCCGGGCGGCGAGCGCCTCCACCGCCGGCATCCGCCTCAGCGGGGGCGAGAGGATCACGATCGAAGGGTGCCGCGTCGAGGACTCGCCCGGCGACGGCATCGTGGTCGACTCCGACCTTTGCCTCATCGCCGACTGCAGCGTCTCGGAGGTCGGCGGCGACGGCATCCACCTGCTCGCGGCCGATCTCATCACCGTCCTGGACAACCGCATCGATCTTGCCGCCGGGCACGGCATCAACAACGAATCGACGCCGAACTCCCTGATCCAGCAGAACCGCATCGCTGCTCCCGGCAGCTACGGCATCGTCTGCTTCGCCCCCAGCACGGCGTGCTCGCTGCTCGAGAACCGCATCGCGGACTCGGGCTCATCCGCGATCTACATCGAGACCGGGGCGACGCATCACATGGTGATGGACAACGTCGTGAACGGCACCGAGGGCTTCTACGGCATCAGCGCGAACGGGGACGAGGTCCAATTCCGCGGCAACAAGATCAAGAACACGATCAACAGCGGGATCTTCGTCTGGGCCGGGACCTCGGGCTGCCTCTTCCACGAGAACCAGGTCAAGAAGTCCGGCCTGGACGGTTTCGCAGTCGTGGGCACGGGGAACGCGCTGATCGGAAACAAGTCCTCGAAGAACCCCAACCTCGACTGCAGGGACCCGAATCCGGCCGGGTCGAACTTCTACGCCGGCAATCAGTTCGGCAGCTTCGGCTCCTGAACCGGCGCCTGCGCGCCTCGGCCAAGGAGCGGGGCCCCGCTGGGCGACGCCGCCAGCACGAACGGACCCGGAGGCGGTTTCGAGACCGCCTGCGAGTCCGCTGGATACCGGAGGGAGCGAGCCTGAGGCTCGCGAACCGTTACGCCGCTACTTCGTCTGGCACTTGGTGCAGGCGGGGCCGGCGCCGGTTGCCGCCAGGAAGCACGCCTGGCACTGGTACTCCTTGCCGTTCGCGTAGCCGCGCTGGCAGGCGTCGCACCAGCCGGTCTTGCCGTCCTTGCCCAGGCCGCACTTCTCGCAGCCCGCGCTCTGGACTGCGCCGCCCGCGGCCGAGCAGGCGCAGCCTTCCCCGCCCGCGGCCGAGCAGGTGCACCCCTGGCACGCGGCCTGGTCCTTCGTGGCGTGCATGCCGCAGCATGAGGTGAGAAGCAGCGCTCCGATCAGCAGCGCGAAGAGCGCGAAAACGGTGTTCTTCATTACAGGGCTCCTTGAATGATCAGTTCGATGGCCCCTTCCTGTAGTCGACAGGAAGCCCGCGCGCAAGGGGCGAGTGACGTCCCCGCGGGAAGAAGCCGGCCGCGCCGCACGAGCAGACGCCCGCGCAGGACCCGGCGGCGCCGCGTTGACCACCCGCGCATGCCGCTGTAGAACGCCGCGCGAGGAGGTCCACGTGAACAGCCTGTTCCGCAAGAAGGCGATCAGCGACCTGCAGCAGGAGGCGCAAGGCGAGCACGGTCTCAAGCGCGCGCTCGGCCCGGTGAACCTCACCGCCATCGGCGTGGGCGGCATCATCGGCGCCGGCATCTTCGTGCTCACCGGGCAGGCGGCGGCCAAGTACGCCGGCCCGGCCATCGTCCTCTCCTTCGTCCTCGCCGGGCTGGCCTGCGCCTTCGCCGGCCTGTGCTACGCCGAGTTCGCCTCGATGATCCCCATCGCCGGCAGCGCCTACACCTACTCGTACGCCACGCTCGGTGAGCTGTTCGCGTGGTTCATCGGCTGGGACTTGGTGCTCGAGTACGCCATGGGCGCCGCCACCGTGGCGGTCGGCTGGTCGGGCTACTTCGCCAGCTTCCTGCGCAGCTTCGGCATCCACGTCCCGCCCGAGCTGCTCGCCTCGCCCGGCACCGAATACGTCTTCCTGCCGCCCGAGGCCATCGCGCAGGCGAATCTCGCCATGCCCGCCGGCTGGCACGAGCTCTCGCAGATCGGAGTGGACCTGGCGAACGCCGGCCTGCAGGCGGCGAGCTTCAGCCACGCCACGGCCCTTCTCAACGTGCCGGCCATGGCCATCATCGCCCTCATCACCGCGCTCCTGGTGATCGGCATCAGGGAGTCGGCGAGCGTCAATGCCGCGATCGTCGTGCTCAAGGTGGCCATCATCATCGTGGTGATCGCGGTGGGCTGGGGCTTCATCCAGGCGGCCAACTGGCACCCCTTCATTCCGCAGAACAGCGGCGAGTACGGCACGTTCGGCTGGTCCGGGATCGCGCGCGGCGCGGGCGTCATCTTCTTCGCCTACATCGGCTTCGACGCGGTCTCGACCGCGGCCCAGGAGGCCAAGAACCCGCAGCGTGACATGCCCATCGGCATCCTCGGCTCGCTCGCCGTCTGCACCGTGCTCTACATCCTGGTGTCGCTGGTGCTCACCGGCGTGGTCTCCTACACGCGCCTCGCGGTGCCGGATCCGATCGCCGTGGCCATCGACGCCATGGGCATCGGCTGGCTCGCCAAGCTGGTGAAGCTGGGGGCGATCGCCGGCCTCACGTCGGTGATCCTGGTGCTCCTCCTCGGCCAGCCGCGCATCTTCTTCTCCATGTCGAAAGACGGTCTGCTGCCGCCGGCCTTCTCAAAGCTGCACCCGCGCTTTCGCACGCCGCACGTCACCACGATCCTCACCGGCGTCGTCGTCGCCCTGGTCGCCGGCGTGGCGCCCATCGGGCTCCTGGGCGAGCTGGTCTCGATCGGCACGCTCTCCGCATTCGTGGTCGTCTGCGCCGGCGTGCTGGTCCTGCGCTACCGCAGCCCGGAGCTGCAGCGGCCCTTCAAGACGCCGTTCGTGCCGGCCACGCCCATCCTCGGCATCGGCTTCTGCCTCTACCTCATGTTCGGCCTGCCGCTCGACACCTGGCTGCGGCTCCTGATCTGGCTCGCGATCGGCATGGCCATCTACTTCTGCTACGGCCGGAGCCACAGCGTCCTCGCCAGGTCGCGGGACAGGTAGGAAACACGCCAGCCTGCGAGAGCCCGGGCGTACTCCCCGAGGGCCGCGGGCGCTACACTGTTCTCGGCGCCCTTCTGGGCAGCCGGCGCGGCGGGAGCTGCCCCGTCCCTGGGAGCGGGTCATGGCAGATGCGCGGATCGACGATCGGCAGTTGCTCGCCGCCTTGTCCTCGGCCGCCGTGGTCGTGGCCGAGGATGGCCTCGTGCTCGAGGCCAATCCGGCCTTCTTGCTGGCCTTTGCCCGGCCCGGCAGCGCAGGCGAAGCCCTGGCCGGCCGCCGTCTCGCCGACCTCGAAGACACGCTCGATCCCTCGCTCTGCCGCCTCCTGGAGCAGGCAAGCCGCGCCGCCGGCCGCCTGCTTCTTCGCGGCGTCACCGTGTGGCGGCCGGACGCCGAGAGCGGCGCGCGCGTGGACGTGGAGGCCACGCCGCTCGGAGGCGGCGCTCGGGCCGCGCTCGTCCTCATCGCGCCGCAGGGCACGGACTCGCGCGCCGTGGTCGAGGCGCGCCTGATCGACCGATTCTACTGGCTCGGCGCCGCGGCCGCCGGCGTGGCGCACGACGTGAACAACCAGCTCACCGCCACGCTCAGCACGGCGTCGGCGCTCAGGGAGGAGCTGGGACCGGACTCCCCCTTCGACCGCGCCCTCGAGATCATCGAGGACTCCGCGCGCGAGGCCGCCGCGCTCGCGCACCGCCTGCTGCGCTTCGCCGGCCGCGGCGAACCGGACATCGGCGTCGAGCCGCTGGCGCGCGTCATCGAGCGCGCCCTTCTCCTGATCCGCCACGAGCTGCCGCCCGCCGAGCGCTTCACGGTCGAGATCGCGGAGGATCTGGGCAGCGTGCGCGGAGACCCGATCCAGCTCGAGCAGGTCGTCGTCGCCCTCGCGCTCTTGGCGGCCGGAGCGCTCGGCGAGGCCGGCCGGGCGCGGCTCGCGGCCAGCAACACGGATCTCGCGGCAGACATCGTGGCGGACGGCCGCGCGCTGGCGCGCGGCGCGTACGCCCGCCTCGAGGTCCACGTCGCCGGCGCCCCCGCCGCTCCACCCGCGGCCCTGCCGGAGGTCATCCGGCGCATCGCCGCCGACCACGGCGGCGCGGCCGAGACACGGGTGCTGTCCGGAAGCGTGACGCACGCGCTTCTCCTGCCGCTCGCCGGCGGCGCGCGAGAGGCGCCCGGCCGGGACGTCCTTCCGGGCGCTGCCCCTGCCCGCCCGCGGCTTGCCGCGCTGCTCATCGTCGACGACGACAAGACCGTGCGCGACGTCACGGCCGCCATGGCGAAGCGCCTCGGCTTTCGCACTCTCACCGCGGCCGGCGGCCTGGAGGCGCTCGACGTGATCGCCCGCGAGCAGGGGCGCATCGACCTCGTCCTCCTCGACCTGGTCATGTCCGACCTGGACGGAATCTCCACCCTGCGCCGCATGCGCGAGATCCAGCCGGGAGTCAAGGTCGTGGTGTCCACCGGCTACAGCGGCGGCAGCGCGGCGCCGCTCCTGCTCGAGGAGCGCATCGACGGAACCCTGGAGAAGCCGTACTCGCTCGCGGCCCTGGCGGCGGAGCTGCGGAAGGCCCTGGGCTGAGCATCCGCGCCAGGCAAAGGAGCGCGCAGAGCAAAGGCAAGAACGCGTGGCGCGAGCCCTGAGAGTCGACAAGTCGATCGTGATCCGCTGCCCCAGGGAACGGCTCTTCGCCGCCATCTCGCGCGCGGCCGAGCTCTCGCGCTGGTTCGCCGACCGCGTCTCGGCCGACATGCAGGCCGGGAGCGCGGTGGAGTTCACCTGGGGCGCCGGCCGCACCGCGCACCGCCTGCGCGCGCAGGTCCTGCGCGTGAGCGGCGGCAGGAGCGTGATGCTGCGCTGGGAGGACAGCCGCGCGCACTCGCGCGACGACTACTTCTCCATCAGCCTGGAGGAGCGCAGAAGCGGGGTCGCCGTCGTGGTCGTGGACTTCGCCACCAAGGACACGCGCGCCGAGCTGGAGGAGATCTGGGACGGATGCCTGGCGAAGCTCAAGGAAACCTACGAGGGCGAGGCGTGAACGGCCGCCGTGCGCTCTTCCTGCTGGGCGCGGCCCTGCTCCTCGCCGCTGCGGCCGGCTTCGCCCTCTTCCGGGATGAGCCGCCGGCCGCCGCGCCGGAGCCGCCTGCGCGCGAGGACGCGTCGCCATCCGAGGAACGCGGCGCGATCCCGGACCCGGCGCTGCGCGAGGAAGCGCGCGCGCCCGAGCCCGCGGCGTCCGCGGCCGAGGAGCCGAGCCCCGTCCCCGAGACACGGCCCGCGCCCCGCGGTCCCGGCATCCAGGGAATCGTGGTGGACGCGGAGAGCGGCGCCCCGGTTCCGGGCGCGCTCGTCACCGCCTACGAGCTCGACGCCGAGTTCGCGGCGGACGGCGACACGGGGCTGCACGAGACCGTGGCGGGCGCCGGCGGGTCCTTCCTGCTCGCCGGGCCATTCCAGCCGGGCGGCGGCGTGCTGCTCTCGGCGAGCGCGAACGGCTGGCGCTCCCCCTTCCCCTACGCGAGCGTGCGCATGGGACAAAGCGACCTCGTGCAGCAGGTCATCCGCGTGGTGCGGGCGCCGTCCCTCGCCGGCCGGGTGCTCGACCCGGAGCGCCGCGGCGTGAGAGCGGTCATCGAGGTGCGCGCCCGGGACCGCTGGTTCTGCTGCGTCGAATCCGGGGAGGACGGGACCTTCCTCCTCGACGACGTGGCCGGCCGCCTGGACCTGTGGAGCGCCACGCGCGAGACGCCGATCCACGTCTGGGCGGAGCACGAGGCCTTCCGCCAGGGGGCGGCCACGACCACGCTCGCCGACGTGCTCGCCGAGCGGCCCGTGGAGATCGTGCTCGAGCGCGGCGCCGCGCTCGCCGGCCGCGCGCTCGACCTCGCCGGCGGGCCGATCACGGGCGCGCGCATGCGCTGCTACCCGCTGAACGACGACCGCTTCTCCCGGGTGCGCGAGACCGAGACCGGGCAGGACGGCTCTTTCCGCGTCGCCGGCCTCGGCGCCGGCCCGCATCGCCTCGAGCCCGCGGCGCGCGCAGGCGCGCTCGCGCCGGCGCGGCGCTGCCTCGTCCTCGATCTCGCCGAGCAGGAGGAACGCCCCGGCATCGAGGTGCTCTACCTGCCGGGGCACTCCCTCGGCGGCCAGGCGCGAGACCGCAGTGACGAGACGCCCCTCGCTGGCCGCCTCGTCACGCTCCACCACTCCGACTGGCTCGATCCGCTCGAGACCCTGACCGATCACGCAGGCCGCTTCCTCTTCCCGGCGGTCAGCGAGGGAGACTACACCGTGGTCCTGCGCGGCGCCTCGTGGTCCGATCCGGTCGAGCCGGTCATCGAGACCAACGTGCCGGCCGGCCGCACCGACATCCTCCTCGAGGCGGACGTCGAGCCGAGAGACGGCAGCCTGCACCTCGCCCTGCGCGACGCGGAGAGCGGCCGGCCCCTGTCCGGCTCGGTTTTCGTCGAGCTGCGCTGGAGCAGACACGGCCTGCTCGAGCAGCGCGCCGAGCGCCTGCAGGCCGGCGCGGAAGGAAGCGTCTCGCTCCCGCTCCTGGAGCGCACGCGCTACTGGCTGGAGGCGGCGGCGCCGGGCTTCGCGCCGGCTGCGCGCACCTTCGAGCTGAGCGAGGCCCGTCCCGAGGCGCGCCTCGAGATCGGCCTGCGCCGCCCCATCTCGATCTCCGGCAGGGTGACCGACGGCGCCGGCCGGCCCATCGAGCGCGC
>JACQZJ010000162.1 GCA_016213895.1 Planctomycetota bacterium
GGCCCGCAGGTGCGCTGGGAGTTCCTGGCGGCCGATCCGCACGGCACGATCGTCGGCTACATGGGCGTGACGCAGCTCGAGGGCGTGGTGCGGGAGCTGCTCGGCTCAGGTCTGGACCCGAAGACCCCGGCCGCGGTCGTGGAGCGCGGCACCACCTCGAGCCAGCGCGTGGTGCGGGCCGCGATCGCCGACCTGCCGCGCGCCGCCCTGCAGGCCAGGGTGCGTCCGCCGGCGCTCTTCATCATCGGGCCGACCGTGCGCCACGCCGAGCAGCTCGAGTGGTTCAGCCGCCGGCCGCTTTTCGGCGAGCGCCTGCTCGTGCCCGCGCCCGCCGGCCCCCTGGGGGAGGCCCTGGAGCTCGCGGGCGCAGACGTGGTGGAGGCGCCGCTGCCCGTGACGCCGGCGGCGCGCGCGGTGCTCGCGGCCCTGCCGCTGAGCGGCTGCGTGCTGCGAAGCGCCGACGAGGTCGAGTCGCTCGACGAGGAACGCGACGGGCCGCGCTGGGACGCGGGCGTGGCTGCGTGGTGCCTGGGCGCAGGCGCCGCGCAGGCGGCGCGCCGGCGCGGCTGGCGCCTGGTCGAGGAGTTGCCGGCTCAGGCGACCGCGGCCGAGGTCGCGGCCGCGATCCGCAAGAAGCACCCCTGAGGCGTCACTCGCCGATCAGCTCCTTGACCTTGCGGATGAACAGGTCCGGGTCGATCGGCTTGTCGAGGAACATGTCCGGCTTGATCAGCCCTTCCTCGCGCATCTGGCGCACGGTGTTCCTCAGCGCCTCGCGCAGGCTGTCGAAGGGCCGTTGCGTCGTGTCCTCTTCGCTCTCCCGATCGAACTCATCGAGCACTCCCGCCACGCCGGTGAGCATGAGCACCGGCAGGCTCTTGAACTCCTCTTCGCGGCGCAGCTGCTTGAAGAGGGTGAAGCCGGATCTCTTCGGCATCATCACGTCGAGCACGACCAGGTCGGGCCTCACCTCCTGCACCTTGCGGTAGCCCTCCTTGCCGTCGTAGGCGCACTCCCACTCGTAGCCGTGCTCCTCCAGGACGACCGAGAGGAACTTCACCGCGTTCTGATCGTCATCGATGAGGAGGATCGTTTTCGCCATCGCAGGCTCCTTGGCGCGCCGCCGCCCCTACCTTAGCCGCGCGCGCCGGGTCGATCAACTTCGCCCCGCGGGATCGCCCCGGGCTGGCGCGGATCACTCGCCGTAGACGTGCACCCAGCGCTCTGTCCACACGCCCAGGATGCGCAGCGTCTCGACGTCGGCATAGTGGACGCGCGTGATGCCGTTCCGGCGCGCGATGTCGCCGATGGCGTTGCTGCTCCACTGCACGTCGGCCAGGGCGTACGAGATGCGCTTGACGCTGCCGCCGTCCTGCTGCGCGGCCGCCGGCGTGCGGTCGAAGTTCACGTCGAGCGGCTCGGTGACGTGCAGGTAGACGCAGCCCGTGGCCGCGGGCAGGAGCGCCAGGCAGAGAACCGCAAACCAACGCGCGCGCACGCGTCAGTCCCCGTAGACGATGGTCGTGCGCCGGAAGTAGAGGCCGAACAGCACGCTCAGGATCTCCTCGTCCGCGTGGCGGATCACGCTGATGCCGCCGTGCGCCGCGGCCGCCTGGACGCCGCCGTCGCCCAAGGCCACCGCCCAGAGGATGCCGTGCCAGCTCGAGCGGCCCGTCTTGGTGCCGAGTTCGGTGGCATCAAGGTCACAGTCGAGGGGCGTCTTGAAGCTGGCGTAGAGGCAGCCCGGCAGCGCCGCCAGGAGCAGGGCGAACGCGGTCGAGCAGAGCAGGCGATGGTGCATGCGGATCCTCCGAAGCTCTTCAGGGTGCGAGGGCGCATGATAGCGCGCCCGGCGGCCGCGCGGCGTCCTACGCGAGCGCCTTGCTGACGATGACCTGCGCCTCCTCCTGGATCCGGGCAAGGTGCTCCCGGCCGAGGAAGCTCTCAGCGTAGATCTTGTAGATGTCCTCGGTGCCGGAGGGACGCGCGGCGAACCAGCCGTTCTCGGTGACGACCTTGAGCCCGCCGAAGGCGGCGTCGTTGCCGGGCGCGCGCGTCAAGCGCGCGAGGATTCTCTCGCCGGCCAGCTCGGTCGCGCTCACCTGCTGGGGAGAGAGCTTCTTGAGCCGGGCCTTCTGCTCAGGGGTGGCCGGCGCGTCGACGCGCTCGTAGACCGGCTCGCCGAACCTCGCGGCGAGGCCGGCGTAGTGCTCGGCCGGGTCCCGGCCGGTCTTCGCCGTGATCTCGGCCGCGAGCAGGTCGAGGATGATCCCGTCCTTGTCGGTCGTCCAGACCGTGCCGTCCATGCGCAGGAAGGACGCGCCCGCGCTCTCCTCGCCGCCGAAGCCGCAGGAGCCGTCGAGCAGGCCGCCCACGAACCACTTGAAGCCGACCGGCACCTCGAGCAGGCGCCGGCCGAGGCCCGCGGTCACGCGGTCGATCATGCTGGAGCTGACCAGCGTCTTGCCCACGGCCGGGGCGTTGCTCCAGCCCGGCCGGTTCTGGAACAGGTAGGAGATCGCCACCGCCAGGTAGTGGTTGGGGTTCATCAGGCCCGCGCCGCGCGTCACGATGCCGTGCCGGTCGTAGTCCGTGTCGTTGCCGCAGGCGACGTCGAAGCGGTTCTTCAGCTCGACCAGGCCGGCCATGGCGAAGGGCGAGCTGCAGTCCATGCGGATCCTGCCGTCCCGGTCCACGCGCATGAAGGAGAAGGTGGGATCGACGGCGTCGTTCACCACCTCGATGTTCAGCCCGTGCGCCTGCGCGATCGGGCCCCAGTAGGCGATCCCCGAGCCGCCCATAGGATCGACGCCGATCTTGACGCCCGCGGCCGCGATCGCCGGCGTGTCGATGACCGCCGCCAAGTCGCGCGTGTAGGCGCCGGTGAAGTCGTGGCCGCGGGTCGTGTCCGCCCTGCGCGCATGCTCGTAGGGCACGCGCCGTACGCCCTTCAGGCCCGCCGCGAGCAGCTCGTTGGCCTTCTTCTCGATCCAGTCCGTGACCTCCGTGTCCGCCGGACCGCCGTGCGGCGGGTTGTACTTGAAGCCGCCGTCCTCGGGCGGATTGTGCGAGGGAGTGATGACGATGCCGTCCGCAAGGTGCTCTTTCCGGCCCCGGTTGTGGCAGAGGATGGCGTGCGAGATCGCGGGCGTGGGCGTGTAGCCCTCGTCCCGGTCCACCAGCACGTCCACGCCGTTTCCCGCCAGCACCTCGAGCGCCGTGCGGAACGCGGGCTCGGAGAGGGCGTGCGTGTCCATGCCGAGGAAGAGAGGCCCGTCGCAGCCGCGCGCGCGGCGGAAGTCGCAGATCGCCTGCGTCGTGGCCAGGATGTGCGGTTCGTTGAAGCTCGCCTTGAACGACGAGCCGCGGTGTCCGGAAGTGCCGAAGGCCACGCGCTGCGCGCGCTCCTCCGGGTTTGGCTTGATCGTGTAGTAGGCGGCGATCAGCCGCGGCACGTTGACCAGCTGGTCGCGGCCGGCGGGCTTGCCTGCGCGAGGATGGGGTTTCATGGGCCTACTTGCTCTCGTCTTCCTCTTCTGGTGCCGCGGTCGCGCGCTCCCGCTCGTGGATCCCCTCCACCGGGCGCGCGCGTCCCAGGTAGCCGAGCTGGCGCAGGCGCTCCTCGTCCTCGGCGCGCCATTCCCCGGTCGTCTCGCTGTGCAGGGGCATCGACTCGTCATGGGCCTGCAGCAGGTCCAGCAGTTCCGCCAGCTTTTCCGGGTAGCGCTCGGACTGGTCGCGGCGCTCGAGCGGGTCGGCCGCCAGGTGGTAGAGGCGCGGCGGATCGCGCGGATCGGCGAAGCGGTTCTTGACCAGCTTCCAGTCCCGGGTCTGGACGGACACGTAGAAGTTGTTCTCGCAATACGCGGCGTCGTCCTCCTTGGGGCGCTGGCCGTCGATCCACGGCACCAGCGACTCGCCGTCGATGTCCTCCGGGACAGGCAATCCGGCCAGATCGAGCAGCGTCGGCAGGACGTCGATCAGCTCCACCGGCACGGACACGCGCCGCGAGGCGCCGCGGCGCTCGGGCAGCCGGAGCACCAGGGGCACGAGTTGGTTGCTGTTGTACATCCAGTCGTGCTCGTAGAGGCCGCGCTCGCCCAGCTCCTCGCCGTGGTCGGCGGTGACGACGATCGCCGTCTCTTCCAGCACGCCCCGGCGGGCCAGCTCGTCGACCACGCGGCCTACCATGTCGTCCGCGAAGAGCACGCCGGCGTCGTACAGGTCAACGACGCGCTGCCGGTCCTTGTCGGAGAGGCTCGCCTTGCCCTGCTCGAGCAGGGCCGCCATCTCGGTGGTGAAGCGCTCGATCGGGCCGTCGTATCCCGGGGAGAAGACGTCGTAGCGGCGCGGCGGATCGTAGGGCGTGTGCGTCGAGTAGAGGTGGATCACGGCCAGGAAGCGCGCGTCCGCGTTCTCTTCGATCCAGTCGACGGCCGTGCTCGGCACGAGCGTGGGGTCGAGCGCCTGGCGCACCTTGTTCCACAGGGCGTGGATGACCAGCTCCGAGCGGAAGAAGGTCCAGAGCGACGCGCGCCGCACCGGGTCGCGGCCCACCATGGCCTCGAAGTAGGTCTGGAAGCCGTCGAGCAGGCCGCTGGCGTTCGAGATCATGCCGGTCATGAAGGCGCCGGTGCGGTAGCCCGCCTGGTCGAGGATGCGCTGCAGCGTCACGTTGCGCCGGGGGTTGAAGCGCTGCGTCGGGTCCATCTTCAGCAGGCCGTGGCGGCGCGGGTACTTGCCGGTGTAGAGGGAGCCGAAGGACGTCCAGGTGTAGGGCGCCTGGGCCACGGCGCGCTCGAAGAGCACGCCCTCGCGCGCCAGGGCGTCGATCTGCGGCGTGGTCGGACGCGCGTAGCCGTAGCAGCCCACGTTATACGCGCGCAGGGCGTCGACCACGATGAGCACGACGTTGCAGCGGCCGCACGCATCCTGCTTGGCCGGCAGATCGCGTGCGATCAGCGCCTCGCGGCCGAGCGCGAGCAGGGCGAGGACCAGGACGGCGGCGAGGAACCCGTTCTGCACGCGCGCCAGGGCGCGGCGGCCGCCCCTGAGGCGCAACGCGAACCAGTACGCGGCAAGGGCGGAGACCACGAACAGGAGCGCCGCGAGCAGGAGCCGCTTCGGCGAAGTGAACGGCTCGCTGTAGGCGAACTTCATGAAGTCCAGGCCGAGCCTGCGGTAGGCGAAGCGGCTCCACCAGAAGAGGCTGAGGAAGAGCGCGGCGAACAGCACGGCAAAGCGCGGCGCCGCGGCCACCCGCCAGGCCGTGGAGCGCCGCGGGAAGAGCAGGCCGAGGAGCGGCGCGAGCACGAGGAGCGCGAGCAGGCCGAGCACCAGCCCGAGGAGCGCGTGCTCCAGGCCGGAGAGCGCGGTCGCGGCCGCGGCGTCGAGGCTGCTGAAGGCCGGCACGTCCAGCTCGCCTTCGACCAGGCCGGAGCGGTAGTAGAGGACGCGCAGCAAGGTCTCGAGCACGCCCCAGCCCGCGCCGATCGCCGCCGCCCCGAGCAGCGCGGACAGGCGCCGCGGCCTCTCGGCCGGCGCCTGCGCCTCCGCGGGCGGCGAGACAGTGCTGTCCATTCCGTTCCTGTCCTGGTCGCGGCGAGGGACGAAGATCGACCGCGGAATCGTACCTCGGGCGCGCGCGATGTGCAGCGCGCGTCCTCGGGGCGGCTATTCGTCGAAGCGCCAGAGGCCTGCTGCGCGGGCTGCTGCGTACGCCGCGGCCACCTCCGCCCGCGCCGGGCGCCGATCGATCTCGGGGAAGGCGCGCCGGCCGCCGGGGCCGGCGCGGCCGACTCGATGCTGGGGCTGGTACTGGCCCATCACGTTCACCCACGTGTCCGGCGAGACCTCCTCGGCGAGCCAGCGGAAGATCGCGGCCGCTTCCGCGAGGCCTCCCGGCATCACCAGGTGCCGGACCAGGACGCCCCGCCTGGCCAGGCCGGCCGCGTCGAGAACGAGGGGCCCGACCTGGCGGTGCATCTCGCGGAGCGCCTGGCGGGCGCGCTCCGGGTAGTCCATGGCCTTCAGGTAGCGCGCGGCGCTCTGCTCCTCCCAGAGCTTGAAGTCGGGCATGTAGATGTCGATGAGGCCGTCGAGGAGCGCAAGCGACGCGGGCGCGTCGTAGGCGCTGGTGTTGTACACGATGGGCAGGCGCAGGCCGGCTTGCGCCGCGAGCGCGATCGCCTCGATGGTCTGGGGGACAACGTGCTCGGGCGTCACGAAGTTGATGTTGTGGCAGCCGAGGGACTGAAGCTCCAGCATGGCGCCGGCGATCTCGCCGGCCGAGCAGGAGCGCGCGGCGCGGCCCTGCGAGATGTCGGCGTTCTGGCAGAAGACGCACCTCAGGTTGCAGCCCGAGAAGAAGATCGTGCCCGAGCCTTGCGTGCCGCGCAGGCAGCGCTCCTCGCCGTGATGCGGAAAGGCCGAGGACACGCCCGCGTGCCTGCCGGTGCGGCAGGCGCCGAGCTCGCCGGCCATGCGGTCCACGCCGCAGTCGCGCGGGCAGGCGCGGCATTCCCGGAGCTCGGCCAGGGCCGCCGCGACGCGCGGGTCGAGCTCACCCTGCCGGAGCAGGCGGAGGTACGCCGGCTCGAAGTCGGTCACCAGGAAGCGCGCGTCCTCGCGCGGCTTCTTGCCGCGGTCGTGTTCCACCATGCGTTTCCACTGCCGGGCGCCGCGCCAGCCCGGCGCGCGCTCAGGACCGAAGATACATCATCGCGGGGCATGCCTCGCGGAGCACAGCCTCGGCGCGTCGCGTACGCCGGAAGATGCTGCGGTGAGGTGGGTTGCGGCATGTGCCATGCCGCCGGTTGACGCTCGACCCGATCCGCGGGACAATGAATGGGTTCCGGCCTGCCTCTCCACGGCGACTCTGCTGGGAGGAGAACCATGAAGCGTCCGGTTGCGACCCTCTTTCTCGCCTGCCTGCTGTCGTGCTCTGCCCTGGCGACAGACTTCTACGTCGACGCGATCTTCGGCGACGACTACACCGGTCTGGGCACGGCGGCCGCGCCGTGGAAGACCATCACCACCGGGCTCGCGTTCACCCAGTCCGGGGACACGCTGCACGTGAACCCCGGCATCTACGATCTGCTGAACGGCGAGATCTTCCCGATGAACGTGCCCGACGGCGTGGCGCTGATCGGCGCCGGCGCGCACATGTCCGTGGTCGACGGAACGGGCGTGTCCTGGCCCGGCCAGACCGGCATGGTCGAGCTGGCCGGCAGCGGCGAGGTGTCCAGGTTCCTGTTCCGCAACGGGCCGACCGCGAACTGGTGGGACGCGGCGGTCGTGGGCTGGTACGAGGGGGACGTCTTCATCCGCGACAACATCTTCGCCGGTCCCAACCTGAACCGGGCTCTGATCCTCTACGACCTCTACGCCACGCCCGCCTCGACCGGCACCGCGACCGTGACGAGCAACATCGCGTACAACGTGGGCCCGGCGGACGGGTTCCTGGTCTTCGACTATCCCACGGTGACCGTGGCGCACAACACGGCCGCGGGCTCGGTGCGGGCCGGCTTCGCGATCAGCCAGATCAACGTCACCGTGACGGGGCTGTTCGCCAACAACATCGCCTACCAGAACGGCTGGGTCGGCCTGGAGGGAACCGCGCCGCAACTCCGCCTGGTCAAGAACGACTTCTTCCAGAACGTCGGAGGCGGGTTGTCCGGGACGTTCGGGACCATCTCCGGGACGCTCAACGTGGATCCCTTGTTCGTGTCGGTTCCTGATCACGACTTCCATCTGGGCACGACCAGCACGCTGATCAACGTGGCCTTGAACCTGAGCGTCTTCACCGACGTGGACGGCGAGCCGCGCGGCTTCGGCGGCAAGAGCGACGTGGGCGCGGACGAGGTGATCCAGCCGGGCACGTACCTGCGCGCGCCCGTGCAGCAGGGGCAGATCTCGGCGATCGTGACCGTGGGGCAGCCGGGCGCCACGTACTTCCAGGTCATCGGCATCGTGCCCGCCGCCATCCCGACGGGCTACGGGATCCTCTACATGGATCCGAACTACATGCTGATCCTGGCGGTCGGGACGCTGCCGCCCTCCGGGGCCGCGGCCTCTCTGATCGGCGTGTCCTCGGCCCCAGCCTTCGTGGGCCTGCCCATCATCACCCAGTCGCTCGTGGGCTACACGCTGAGCGGCCCGACGTTCTTCACGTTGCTGTAGCGCCGCCCCAGGGCAGCGAGTCTCTCGCTTCCGCGTGATTTCGCGAGGTTTCGGCGAAGCACACGGCGCCAGACCGCGCTCGTGCAGGGGATTGTGCGTGACGGAGACCTTCCCATGCCGCAGCTCGCTTCTCTCGCCTTGCCCGTGCTCGCCGCCCTGGTCCTGACGCCGGGCTCCGGGACGATCACCGTCGAGACCGAGCCCGGCGGCCAGGTCGACTCACCCACCGTCGCCGGCGTGAACCAGGACGGCGCGCTGTTCTGGAACGGCGGCTGGGGCAGCAACGACACGTACGGCCACATGTACTTCGCGGACCTCGACACCGGCCTGAAGCTCAAGGACTTCACCACGCTGGTCGTGGACGCGAATCCCGCAACGCTCGGGCAGGTGGCGGTGGTCCCCGGGCCGGAAGGCATGGTCTACACCGTGACCAAGAGCCTCTACCACTACGGCGTGCCGGACGTGGGCGGGACGGGCACCTGGCTGTACGAGGCCGTGCTCTATGACGTCGAGATGCGGGACGCGATCACCCTCGAACCGGCCGGGCCGCGGGCCCGCGCGCGCTCGCGCGGCGCGGGCCTGGGAACGGGGACGGCCTACCTCGAGGTCTTCATCGAGAACGAGGACGGCACGACCACCAGCCTGCGGGGCGACCCGCTGCTCTTCAACCACGACCTCGAGCCCGGCGACGCCATGATGGTCTCCGTGGTCCCCTGCGAGATGGACTGGAGCCTGGTCACGCCCGCTGACCAGTACTGGCTGGACATCGACGGCGGCTCGGAGATGGGCGGCAAGACGTTCAAGGTCAAGACCTCGGCTCTGCTCCCGGGCGCGACGGCCACCGAGAACCTCGGGTCGCCTTTCATCTCGGAGTTCGCGGTGCAGTACACGGACGCGGCCTCGGTGCTGCGCCAGATCGTCATGCTGCCGGCGCTCTCGAGCGAGATGTTCGTTCCGGCCGAGAAGGCCTACGTCCTGCCGAAGAAGGTCAAGGTCAAGCCGAGCGCGAGCAAGCCGGAGAAGAGCCTGGTCATGGCCACGGGCTTCCTCGACATCGGCCCGGGCAACCCGAACATGACGGGGCCGTTCCTGGCCACGGTCGGGACGGTCCAGTTCCCCATGCCGGGCCTGGTCTACCAGAACGGCAAGTTCTCGGTCGAGGACGGCGGACTCTGCCTGACCATCACGCCGGCGAAGAGCGGCAGCTCCAAGGCGAAGTTCAAGCTGAAGGTGAAGGGCGCGTCCGTGGCGGGCCTCGACCCGAACGTGGCCACGGAGGTCGGCTTCCTCACCGCGGGCGCGGACGGGAGCGGCACGGTGCTGCTGAAGAAGGGGGCCTTCAAGCTCGGCAAGGTGAAGGGCACGCTGATCGAGCCGAACCTGTTCCTCTACAGCGCCAAGGCGAAGCTCAAGGGCGCGGGCAAGGACTCGCTGAAGCTCACGCTCGGCCTGGCCACGCTCGGCGGCATGCCGGCCGTCGCGCCCGAGCTGTCCTTGAACTTCGGCGAGAACCTGCAGGTCACCGTTCCCTCGGCCTCGTTCAAGAAGAAGGGGAAGAGCGTCTGGCAGGCCAAGGGGCCAAAGGGCAGCCTGACCTCGGTCAAGCTCGACTATGCCAGGGAGACCCTGACCATCAACGGCTCCAACCTGAGCCTCGGCGACTTCGCGGCCGGACCGCACGACCTGACCGCGGCCGTCGGCCTCGGCGCCGACGCGCGCTCGGTGGCGGTGCGGATGGTCAAGAAGGGCTCGTCGCTGAAGTACTGACGCGCGACGTGCGCGCGGCCGCGCTGCCAGCGGCCCCTCGGTTTCGATCCTCTCACCCGCGGGCGTTGATCTGAGCCCATTCGTGTCTACCGAGGTCGTGGCCGTCGTTCTTTCCTGCTCGGAAGTGGAGCTGGACGACGAGGGGAACGTGATCCCGCCGAAGGAGCCGCCGGCGCCCGTGTTCCCGAGGGCCCAGCACGTCCCCCGGACCTATCGGGTCGAGCCCGATCGCTACACCATCGTCGTGCGCGTGGGAGACCGGGAGGAGCGACGGTCGGTCCTGGTCACGGAAGACGGCGCCGAGGTCGAGTTCGACCTGCGCGACTGAGAGGGGACGCGGGGACGGGAAGCACAGCCGGCGGCGTTACACACGGCTTACACGAGTCCGCTCGCGAGATCGGTCATACTGCTGGTCTCTCTGCGCGGGCTTGCAGCCCTTGACCACGGAGGCGGTCATGACCCGAAGGCCACTCGCCCTGCTGATCGTCCTCGGCGTCTTGTCGGCTCCTGTCCTGCAGGCCGGTGAGGATCGAGCCGCCAACCTGTTCCTGCCCGCCTTCGAGTACCGGAACCGGCCGGTTTCCGAGTGGTTGGACGTGTTCCTGCGGAGCCACGGGAACGACAGCGGCGCCCTCTTCTGCGTCTTCTACTGGGACGATCGGTCCGAACCCGTGCTCGAGGCGTTGAAAGGCCGCCTCAGCTCCCCCCGCACCTCGCGCGAGGCGAAGCGGAACATCGAGGCCGTCTTGAACCACTGGCAGGTCGAGTACGAGGCTCCTCCCGAGCCGCCTCCGGCGCCCTGGCAAACGCATCCGGGGGCCTTCTACCCACTGCCGGACGAGGCCTTCACGCCGCCCCTCCCGCTTCTGGAGGGCGACGACGATGCGCTTCTCGCTCTGCTCCGCGAGGACGGAGACCCGAAGCAACGGGTCAGAGCCGCTGTCACGCTCGTCTGGCGCCAGCGGCACGTGGAGGAGGTGGTCCCTCTGCTGGTCCGGGCGCTGTTCGAGCAGACCGGGGGATCGTGGCGCTTGTGGTGGCAGTACGCGGAGGACTCGGGGAGCCCTGAGACAAGGGCCCTCGCCCACGCCCTGATCTTCTGCATCGAGTT
Source organism: Planctomycetota bacterium (assembly GCA_016213895.1). Classification (GTDB taxonomy): domain Bacteria; phylum Planctomycetota; class B15-G4; order B15-G4; family JADJEK01; genus JACQZJ01. The sequence continues at coordinate 11,060 of JACQZJ010000162.1, forward strand.
CGCGGGAAGCGCCGCGGACCAGGCGCTGGCGAAGATGCTCGGTGACCAGGGCACGGTAGAGCCGCTGCGGTTGTTCGTGCTGCGCCGCCTCGGGACTTCTTCGGTTGCCCTTCCCGAGCTGTATACGCCGGTGCTTGCCGACCTTGCCGCTCGGCCGGGGGAAACGGGACAGATGGCCCTGGCATGGGCGCTCGTGCTGGGTCTGGGATGGCTCTATGCTCCGTACGTCGCAGCGTTCTTGGAGGAGGCAGATTCCTGGGATCTACTGGACCTGCCCCTGGGGTGGGCCTGGATCCACAGCGGCGCCGAGTGTCTTGGGGAGAGGGAAGGGTTTGCACTCAGCTTGAGCGGGCGAGAAGACCAGGCTTCTCCAGAAGCCGCCGCGCTCATGGCTCGGGCAGTGGCGGCCTTCCTCGGCGCCGCGCGTCAGGACGCGGTGGCATTCGATCCGCAAGACGCCTGGCTCTTCTTCGAGCCAGGTCGCAGAGACGAATCCGTTCGCAAGGAAGTGATCGCCGGGCTGCTGCCGTTTCTCGACCGAGACGGCGACGATGTCCTTCGCGTGCTCTGCGCCCTGGGCGCGGAGCAGCCCGCAGTGAGGGAGTGCTACCTCCGGGTTCTCGAGGGATGGAGCGACTTCTCCGCCGATGGGATCGAGCGGGTCCCCTGCCTCAAGCACCACGACGAGGAGACGCTCGCCGCGCTCACGGCGGTGTTCGAGCGGACCGAGGAGAAGTGGCCCTTCCTGTGGGCGACCGCTGCAGCCGGCCTTCTCGACGACCCGGAGTCAGAGGTGGGACAGCGCACGCTGGCGGCACTGGACCAGTTACCTCCCGAACGCTGGCACGATGTGTACATGATGGGGTGTTGCCTCGTCCCAGAGGTTCATCCCACGGATGACCCGATCGTCCAGGTCAACAAGCTGGCCCTCGCGATCCGCACGCAGCAGCAGCGAGGCGAGGACGCGCAAGAACACATCGCCAAGCTGCTCGCGCTCCTCTCGCAGAACGACGAGCCGCCGGGTTGGTGCGGTCCCTGGGACGAGTTCGTGGTCGGCCCGATTCGGGTGGCGGAGCTGGGAATCGCCACGCCCGAGTTCCTGGACTGGGCCGTGGACTTCCTGCTCGACGACATGAGCTATCACCGGGACTACGTCGCGAACATGGTCGCCCACTTTCCCCTGAATCGCCGCCAGCAGGCGATCCTCTGCCAAGCCGACCACTACTTCGGCGGCATCGCGGACTACGTGCCCGCGCTTGCCGCCCAGGGCCAGGCCTCGCTCGAGCGGGTCGGCCGGATCCGCGAGCTGATGCAGGCGGACTTCCCGGGTCCTTTCGACTGCACGCGGCGAATCGACTTCGACATCCTCGAGGCCGTGCTGGACATCACGCGGCCCACCGCGGCGGAACGGGGGATTCTGGCCCGCGCCATCACCGGAGGGATCGCGAAGGACCGCGCTCGGGCGCTCGCGATGGTGGCGGAGCACGGCCTTGACGCGCCGGAGATCGTGGCCGCCGTGACCGAGGCGCTGCAGGACTGCGATGCCACCGTCCGCCGCGCCGCCCAAGGGGCCCTTCGCGCCCTCGGCCGGTGAACCGTCACTCGACGTCCTCGATGGTCATCACGCACACCGTCTCCTCGCCGGGCTTCACGTCGACGGTCTTGCTGCAGGGCGACACGTCGCCACCCACGCTGACTTCCAGGCGGCCCGTGGCGACGAACCCAAGCTCGTAGCGCGAGCCGCCCCGGGCCATGCTGACCGAGCCGCAACCGGGACCTCCCCTGCCCGCGTCCGGCGGCGCCACGCTGACTATGACAACAGCGCCCTCCGGGACCACGCTCCCCTCCGGCAGCTCGACGATCAACGTGCCCGCCTCGACGCTGATGAACACCTCACCCTGCTGGTCAGGTCCGAGCAAGCGCCTGGCGAGGGGCAGCCCCGCTGCGCTGCGAACGTCAACACAAGAGAGCTGCGACTCGCTGGGGATCTCGACCTGCACCCTTCCCGCGGCGTCGGTCTCGTCGCCACGGTACCACTCGCCGTCGTCGCACTTGCCTCCGGCCAGCACCTGAAGCCCAGCGACCGGACGTCCGTTCACCTCCACGCGCACGATCAACGGACGCGCGCTCACGCCCCGCGGCACCCGATCGCTCACGTCGAGCGTGACGTGGGTCACCTCGCCGGACACCACCTCTACCGGGAAGGGTTCTCCCCCTGCGGCCACATCGTCCTTCTCCTCCACGATGAGCAGGTGCCAGCCGTCGGCGAGGTCGGTGAAGCGGAACCCGCCCTCGTGGTCCGTCGAGCAGAACACGTCGTCGAACATGTTGTCCAGGTAGACCACGAGCCCGGCGGCCGAGAGCCCGTCCGCGACGCGCACCACGCCGTCGATGGAACCCGCCGGCAGCACTTCGATGAGGCCGACGTCCGTGGTCTCCGTGACCCGGATCCGGACGTCCTCCAACCTCAGCGGAGCGACGCCGCTTCCCGAGACCAGCAGGTCGTAGCGCCCGGCGGCGAGGTCGCTGAACGCGAAGCGTCCGTCGTCCCCGGTCACGGTGGTGCGGCGCCGGCCGACGAAGTCATCCAGTCCAGAGCTCCGCACGCGGTCGAGGTGCACGGTGAGCCCGCCCCGTGGCAGGCCGGCCGCGGAAACGTCGCCGATCGCCCGCGACCCCTTCACCAGGCGGATCACCTGCCGCGGCCGATCCGACGCCTCGTGGATGACGGGCCCGCGTTGCGGCGCGTAACCGGGCGCCTGCACCAGGTAGTCGTGCAGACCCGGCCTCGCCCACCACTCGGCCGCGCCGCCGGGGAAGCGGTAGATCTGCAGATCGGGGTGGTTGCTGTTCATCGCCTCTTCGTGGCCGGGTTTCTCGGCGTCGTCGAGCTGCAGCCCGAAGTCCTCGATCGGCTCGCCCGACTCGGCGTCCACGACCATGAACGTCGTGACGGGCAGCGCTCGCATCACGATGCGCACGTCCGTGCTCCCAGGAGGGTGGCCGCCCGAATCGATGCCCTCGTCGAAGTCCTCGTAGCCCAGAAGCGTCGCCTCGAGCCGGTACGGGTCGTTCTGAGGCAGCGTGATCACGAACCTGCCGTCCGAGCCGCTGTCGGCTCCTGCGCCGCGTCCTGAACGTTCGGGCCACCCCCACACGCGCACGTCTTCGAGGGGATTCCCCTCCTCGTCGATCACGATGCCGGCGAGGATCGGCGCGTCCTTGAGGCGGAACTTCACGTCCTGCGTGATCCGGCCGTCTTCGACCACGACGCCGGCCACGGCGTTGATGAGGTAGGCGTCATGTACCGCGTCGATCCAATAGGTTCCGGCCGGGACGTGGCCGAGGAGGAAGGTGCCGTCGACATCGCTCTCGGTGCCGATCTCGTAGCCTCCGGGGAAGGAGTCCCGGAGTCTCACGTACGCGCTCGCAACGCTGTTCCCTTCGTCGTCGAGAACGCGGCCGGACACGGCCCCGGTGTCCGGCAGCACGAAGTCGCCCAGGTCATTCAAACCCGGGCGGAGCGGGTCCTTGTTGCGGCCGCCGGCAACGCCGAAGTCGCGGCCGGTGATGCCGTGAAACTCCCCCGGGCGCAAGTTGAGCGAAACCCAGCTCGACGTCGGGCAGGGGACGTCGAACGAGAACCAGCCGTCCTCGTTCGTGACCGTCTCGTTGCGCTCCGGCGCAGCGAGCCCCTCCGCCGCCGGCCCCGAGACCCACGGTCCGTCTACGGACCTGAGGGTGACGGCGACGCCTGCGATGGGCGCTCCCTTGGTGTCCATGACCCTGCCGCGGACCTGGGAAGTCGGATGATCGGCTGCGGCGGCGAGCGAGAGGAAGGAGAAGAAGGCGAGCAAGGCGGCGAGGATGCGCGTCATGTTCCGGTCCCCCGGCTTCGACCCAGCACTCGGGCCGAAGGTACAGGCAATCCTAACCGGCGCAGCGCATCACCGCGTAAACGAGCCGGTACGAGGCGGTCGCGCGGAGGCACGCGCCGCGGCACGGTGCGAAGCCGGCCGGAAACCCCGCGCAAGGCTGTGGCGCCCGAGCCCCGCATGCCGATATGAGATGGCGCGGACGCTCCGCGCCGCGCCATCTGCCGCGGCGAGCAAGGCTCAAGGCGAGCAACCGTGGGTCCGCTGCGGCGAGCAAGCTCGCCGCAACGTCCGCGGCTCAGCCGCGGCGAGCAAGGCTCATGGCCAGCGAGGTTGGCTCATCCGCGTCCGTTCCCTGGTCCTCTGGAGGAACACCAGCATGCCGGAGAAGCGCGCGATCGCCGTCGCCGTGATCCTGGCGGGCGCCCTGGCCGCGCCGGCGCGAGGCGGCTCCGACCCGGTCTCGCCCTCGCCGCTCGAGCAGGCGATCCGCCGCGCGCGCGACGAGGTCTTCCCCAAGCTGGTCTTCATCCGGCCGGTGTTCGACCTGTCGCGCGAGGGGCAGAAGATCGAGACGTCCGCGACCGGCAGCGGCGTGATCATCTCGGCCGACGGGCTGGTCGTGACCAACTTCCACGTGGCCGGCACGGCCAAGCGCCTGGTGTGCACCCTCTCTGACCGGCGGCGCGTCACGGCCGAGCTGGTCGGCGCCGACGCGGCCACGGATGTCGCGCTCTTGCGGCTGCGCCTGGCCGAGCTTCGCCTGGCGGAGATCCCCTTCGCCCGCTTCGGCTCGGAGACCGATCTCGAGGCCGGCGACTTCGTCATGGCGCTGGGCTCGCCCCTCGGCCTGACCCGCTCGCTCTCGCTGGGCGTGGTCTCGTGCCGGGACCGCTACCTGCCGCCCATGGTGGTGAGCGGCCACGTTCCCACCGGGCTGTTCAACACGTGGATCCAGACCGACGCGGCCATCAATCCCGGGAACAGCGGCGGCCCGCTGGTCGATCTCGCCGGCCGCATCGTGGGCATCAACGCCCGCGGCTACCGCGGGGCGGAGAACCTCGGCTTCTCCATTCCGGCGAGCGTGGTCGCGGAGGTGGTGGAAAGCCTGCTCGCCAGCGGGCGCGTCAGCCGCTCCCGCATCGGCCTGACCTGCCAGCCGCTCAAGGAGATGTCCGGCCGCTTCGCCAGCGAGGCTGGCGGCGTGCTCGTCTCGTCGGTCGACGCGGGCTCGCCGGCTGCCGAGGCGGGCATCGAGGCCGGGAACATCATGCTCTCCTACGACGGCCAGCCGGTCTCGGCCCTGTTCGACGAGGACATGCCGGCGGTGGCCCGCCTGATGGCTGGCGTTCCCGTGGGCAAGCGCATCGAGGTCGTGGTGCGGCGCGGGGAGGAGGTGCGGGCCTGCCTCGCGACCACGGTGGAATGGCAGCCGCCCGCGGAACAGGACCAGGAACTCGGGGAGTGGGGGCTGACGCTGCGCGGCCTGACGGACCGCGAGCGCCGGGAGCGCCGCCTGGACGATCGCGGCGGCGTGCTCGTGACCGGCGTGCGCGCCGGCGGCAGTGCGTTCCTGGCCAGCCCGAAGCTCCTGGCCGGCGACGTGCTGCTCGAGATCGACGGCGCGCCGGCCGAGGCGGCCGAGCGCGTGCGGGAGTCCCTGGAGCGCGCGGCAGAGGGCGGCGCCCAGGCCGCGCTCCTCAAGGTGAAGCGCGGGCACGGCGAACTCCTGATCGCGCTGCCGTTTCTCGCGAGCCAGCCCGCCACCGAGGTGGAGCCATGACCCGGAGCAGCGCCTTCCTCCTGGCGGCCGCGTTCTGCGCGCCCATCGCGTTTTCCCGCGACTTCGAGCGGGACTCGGCCGCGCTCCACGCCATCCACGAGAAGCTGTCCGCGTCGGTCGTGTACGTGGAAGCGGTCGTGCGCGATGACCTCGCCACGGGTGTGACCCTCGACACGGAGAAGAGCGCCACCGGCCTCGTGGTCGGTGCAGGCGGGCTCGTCATGGTCCCGGCGAGCATCCAGGAGGGCGCCCTGGCCGTGAACTCGCGCGTCGAGGCGGTCAGCGTGTTCGTCGCCGGCGGGCGCCGCTTCTCGGGCGTCTATCTGTCGTGCGACCGCGAGGCGCAAGTGGCGTTCGTGCGTGTCGAGGATCCGGACTTCCCCGGCGTTCCCGTCCAGTTCGCCGCCGCGGACCAGCTCCGCGTGGGGGAGTGCGTGGCGTCGCTCCGGCTCGCTGGCCCGAACTTCGGGCGCGTGCCCTACCTCGACGCCTTCCTGGTCTCGGGCGCCTTGCCGGATCCTGCGCGCTGCTACCTGACGACCTTCGCGGTGTCGGACTACCTCGGTGGACCGGTCGTGGCCATGGATGGCCGCGTGGTGGGCGTGGTCGGCTGGATGAACTTGGGAGGGCCGCCGCCGGGCGAGGATGAGCCGCCCGCGCTCGAGGCAATGATCTTCGCAGACGTGGCCGGTTCGAGCGCGGGCGGGCGCGAGGTGGTGCTCGTGCCGGCGTCCCATGTTCGCGAGGGCATTGCCGCGGCGGCCGCGGGCGCGCCGCGCGCGGCGCAGGCCAGGGCGCCGTGGCTCGGCGTCGAGACTCAGCCGCTTCTGCCGGAGCTGGCCGCGGCCCTCGGCGTGCCCGGGCTGGGCGGCGTTCTCATCACCCGGATCCTGCCGGACTCGCCCGCGGAGCGCGCCGGTCTCGAGGTCTCCGACCTCGTCCACGCCGTAGCCGGGGAAGCGCTGCCCGTTGCCACAGCCGGAAGCGACGAGCACGCGCTGGCGCGGTGCATCGCCGCTTGCCACGCGGGCGACGAGATCGTCCTATCGGTCCTGCGGGGCGGCGAGCGGTTGGACGCGCGGCTTCGACTGGCCGAGCGGCCGCTTCCGGCCGCCGAGGCGGAGTCCGCGGAGAGCCCCGCCTTCGGCCTGGCCGCGCGCGACCTGGTCTACTGGGACCGCGCCGACCTCTGCCTCCCAGAGGACAGCGCGGGCGCGCTCGTGATCCTGGCACGGCCCACGGGTTTCGCCGGCCAAGGCGGCCTGCGCGCGGGCGACATCGTCAGCCGCGTCAACGGAGAGCCGGTGCAGAGCGCACGAGGACTCCACGACCGTCTGGACCAGGCGGCCGAGAACCGAGAGGAAGAGCTGGTGTTCTTCGTCTTGCGCGGGCTGGACACGCTCTTCGTGCACGTCCAGCCCGACTGGGACGCGCCCGCGGCGCGCGCGGGAGCCCCTGAACGCGGCTAGTGGTCCGCCGAGGGATTGAACAGGTTGAGCGTGACGACCCCGGCCATCCAGTCGTACATCTCGTAGAGATCGAGGGCGAAGGCGGCGCCGGCGCCCATGCCGAACTGCATGGCGAGGCGGTAATCGCCCGCGGCCTGATCGAACTTGTAGAAGTTCCCTTCCTCGGCGAAGACGTGCTTGAGCCCGAACAGCTCGAGGTCCGCAAGCTCGAACATGCCCACGCGGAACGCCTTCGTGAACTGCATGTGCATGCCGAACTTGTAGTCGCACTTGCCCATGCCGAAGTTCATGCTGAAGACGTCGTACAGGTCGAGAGCCAGGTTGCTCGGCCAGTGGAGCAGCTTCGTGGTGATCGTCGTTTCGGCCGCTTCGTCCCCGGCAGGAGGCTGCGCGGTCGTTTCGACCGGCGCAGCGGCGCAGCCGCAGAACAGGACGGACGCGAGCAGCAGGCTGGATCCTTTCCGCATCATTCGACTCTCCGAAAAGTGGTGCGATCGGTGAAGACCCATTGTTGCCCGGCAAGTTAGAAGCGCTCACCGTGCGATTCAAACCAAAACAGGCATTGGCTTTATCAACCCTTGTCCCGCTTCTGGCCCTGGCAGGCTGCCGGAGCGCGGGCATTGAGACCGGCCGCGACCTGGACGCGGCCGGCGGGGCGGTGGTCTCGGTCGAGCCCCTGGCGTCCGCGATCGGGGCGCGCGCGCTGGCGCAGGGAGGCAGCGCCGTGGACGCGGCGATCGCAACCGCCTTCGCTTTGGCCGTAACCTGGCCCGAGGCCGGCAACCTGGGAGGCGGCGGCTTCATGCTGATCCGCGCGCGAGGAGGCCGGGCGCTTTTCATCGACTATCGCGAGAAGGCGCCGCGCGTGGCGCAGGCCGGCATGTTCCTCGGCCAGGACGGCAAGGTCGACAAGAACGCCGTGCGGCTGGGGTATCGGTGCGCGGGCGTGCCCGGGACCGTGGCTGGACTGTGGCTTGCGCACCAGCTCCACGGCGAGCTGGACTGGGCGGAGCTGGTCCTTCCCGCGGCGGAGCTGGCCGAGGACGGCTTCGAGGTCAGCGCGGCTCTGGCCGACTCGATCGCGCGCCACGCGCGCGAGCTGGCCCTCTGCGAGGAGACACGGCGCATCTTCCTCGCGCCGGACGGGCTGCCTCTGCGCACAGGGGACTGGCTCTGCCAGCCGGACCTCGCCCAGTCGCTGCGCCTCATCGCGCGCGGGGGCCGGCACGCGTTCTACGAGGGGGAACTGGCGCGGAAGATCGTGGCCGGCGTGCGCGGCCAGGGCGGCGTCCTGTCGCTCGAGGACTTCCGCCGCTACGAGGCCGTGCTGCGCGAGCCCCTGGTGGGAAGCTACCGCGGCTGCTGCATTCTCGCCGGACCGCCGCCCACGAGCGGCGGCCAGGTCCTGATCCAGTGCTTGAACCAGCTCGAGGGCTTCGACCTGCCGGCCCTGCCCGCCGGCGATCCCGCGGAGCTGCATCTCCTCGCCGAGGCCCTGAAACGCTCGTTCCTCGATCGGGCGCTCGCTCTCGGCGATCCCGACTTCGTCTCGAACCCGCTCGGCGCGCTGCTCGACAAGGAGTACGCCCGCCGGCTCGGCGCGAGCATCGATCCGGCCGCGGCCACCTCATCGGATCGCCTGGCCGGCGACCTCGGCGGCACGCTTCTTCCCGCGGAGGGCGAGCACACCACGCACATCTCGGCCGTCGATCGTCACGGCTGCGCGGTCGCCAACACCTACACGCTCGAGGAGTCGTGGGGCGCCAAGGTCGTGGCCGCTGGGACCGGGATCCTGCTCAACAACGAGATGGCGGACTTCAACCCGCGGCCCGGGCGGAGCGACCGCGACGGCCAGATCGGCACGCGGCCGAACGTGATCGAGCCGGAGAAGCGCATGCTCTCCTCGATGTGCCCGGTGATCGTGGAGCGGAACGGCGAGGTGCTCTTGGTCGCGGGCAGCCCGGGCGGGCGCACCATCCCCGCCACCGTCCTGCGCGTGGTGACGGGAATGATCGACCACGGCCTGAGCCCGGCCGAGGCCGTGGCCCTGGTGCGGATCCACCACGGCCTGTACCCGGATCGGCTGAGAATCGAGAAGGCCGCGCCCGCCGAGGTGAGGAAGCGCCTGGTGGACATGGGCCACGCGCTCGAGGAGCGCGACTACCTCGGGGACTGCCACGTGATCGGCCGCGATCCCTCAACCGGGATGCTCCGCGCGGTGGCGGACCAGCGCCGCCAGGGCGCCGCGTCCGCGCCCTGGCACCCTTGAGCAACGCGCGGGGGCAGCGCGAAGCGAGAGCGGTCTTCGGCCGGCAGGCAAAGGGGGACTGTGGGGCCCGGTTTCTCGGCAGGTGCTCGCGCGCCGCGGCTGAGCTGCGGCAGATGGCTTGGCGCGAATCGAGAGCGCCCGGTGGCCGGCAGGGCTCGCGCGCCGCGGCTGAGCTGCGGCCGATGGCTTGGCGCGAATCGAGAGCGCCCGCCGGCTGGCAGGGCTCGCGCGCCGCGGCTGAGCTGCGGCAGATGGCTTGGCGCGAATCGAGAGCGCCCGCCGGCCGGCAGGTGCTCGCGCGCCGCGGCTGAGCCGCGGCCGCTGCCGCCGCCGGATCCCGCCGCGGCAGATGGCGCGGCGCGAAGCGTCCGCGCCATCTGGGAATGCACTTTATAAAACACAAAAGATGTTGTCGTGAGCTCTACTGGTTGTGGTCTAATCCGACCCACCACTAAGGGTGCCGCAACCGGGAGCACGTCCAGTCGGGAGCGGATCGGGTCGCCCGTTCCCTTGTTGCTCTGGAAGACTGGCTGGCCGCGACCCAGGGCCTTCAGCCCGGAACCTGCCTTGGCGACGATCCCCCGCAAGCGCTTTCGGATCGGCGAGGTGATGCAGCACACCGGGCTCTCGCGGCAGACGATCCACAACTACACGATGCTCGGCCTTGTCCCGGTCAAGGAGCGCACGCCCTCCGGCCATCGCCTCTACGGCGAAGAAGTCTTCGAGCTGATCGAGCGCATCAAGGCGCTGCGCGCGAAGCACACCCTGCTGGAGATCCGGTCGATCCTTGCGCTCGAGACGGCAGGCGGCTCCGGCGAGGCGCCGGGTGGTGATCGTGCCTAGGGGGCGTTCTGCGCCGCCGGCGGAGGGTCTCGTGGCCGAGACACCCGGTCTGATCGCCAATCGCACGCAGGACCTGTGGCGGCGTTTCCTGCGCAGCCGCACGCCGGAGGCGCGCAACAGGCTGATCGAGGCCTATCTCCCGCTGGTGCACCTCGTGGCCGCGAACGTCTCCCTGAGGCTGCCGCGCCACGTCGATCCTGACGACCTGCGCAGCGCCGGGGTCTTCGGCCTGGTCAACGCCATCGAGCACTTCGACCCGCGGCGCGGCGTCAAGTTCGAGACGTTCTGCCGCAAGAGGGTCTCGGGCGCGATGCTCGACGAGCTGCGGCGCCAGGACTGGATCCCGCGTGATGCGCGCGATCGCGCCGAGCAACTGCGCCGGGCAGTGGCGTCGCTGCGCGAGAGCCTGGGCCGGGAGCCCGGCAACCGCGAGGTGGCGCAGGCGCTGGGCCTTTCGATGGAGGAGTTCCACGAGGCGCTGCTGGACATGGCCTTCGCCTCGCGCATTCCGGTCGACCTGGAAGGCGCGCCAGGCCGCGGCGCCGAAGAGCGGCGCGACCGGATCGAGCCCGTCGACGGCTTCCCCGAGCCGCCGGACGTGGTCTTCCGGCGCGAGCTGATCGGCCTGGTGCAGCGCTACCTGTCGAAGCGGGAGCGGTCCATCGTGCAGAGCTACTACCACGACGAGCAGACGATGAAGCGCATCGGCAAGGGGCTGCGCATCTCGGAGTCGCGCGTCTGCCAGATGCACATGCGCATGCTGCATCGCCTCAAGGCGAGGCTGCACCAGGAGGTCGCGCCGTGAGCGCGGCGCCGCGCGCGGGCTTCTGAGAACGGACAGATGGCGGGGCCGTGGACCAGTGGACCACGGCTTCCGGGGAGGGACGCCGCCGGCGGCTGCCGGCGGCGTCGCTCTTTCGGACGAGAAGCGCGGTGAGTCGATCTCCCCGCCTTACGGGAAGATCGTCATCTGCAGGCCCTTGGTCGAGGTCATGCCCTCGGGCGTGCCGGGATCGCCGCAGAACGCCTGCATGGTGAAGGTCCCGGGCGGAGAAGTGAGCGGCAGCGCGGCCGACAGGCTGATCGCGCCGTTCCCTGGGCCGGAGCCGAGCAGCGGCAGGAGGATCTGCGGGCCGACGACCGGGGTGACGTTCAGGAAGCAGTTGTTGACGCCGAAGGGGATGGCGCCCGGGAAGAGGCCGAAGAGCAGCATCGCCAGCTGGCCGCCCACGCCCTGCTCGATGTGCAGCGAGACCGTGCTGCCGGCCGTCGGGTAGCCGTCCATGTGCAGGAGCGGCTTGAACCCGCCGCTGCCCGTGCAGGCCTGGCCGTACGACGCGTAGCCGCTCGGCGCCGTCGAGCCGATGTAGAGCAGGACGCGGTACTCCTCGTCCATGCTGGGGGTGGCGTCGTTGCAGTCGTCGTCGAACACGCCGTCCTTGTCCGCGTCGTACAGGATCCTGGCCTGCAGCACGATGCCGCCGAGGGAGCGCGGATCAGCCGGCTCGAAGTAGGTCGGGTTGTAGCCCAGGAACGCGGACTCGGAGACGTTGCCTGACCAGCAGGTGGCCGAGTCGACCGAGTTGGAGTCGGCGATGCGCAGGTCGGTGAGCACGTAGTTCAGCTGAGAGTTCGCGGCGTAGAACTGATCGCCGAGGGTGAGGATCAGCTCCAGCTCGTACTTGAAGGTGAACGGGTCGTAGACGGCGCGCAGCAGGCCGATGGTGAAGTCGCTCGTGCCGAACAGCTCGATCGCCGACAGGAACCACACGTTGCCGGCGGAGTCGATCATCGGCGCCGAGACCGAGGGGCCGAGCGTGGTGCCGCCGAGCATCGGCATGGGGACCATCTGGCCGATGGGGATGCCGCCGAGCCCGGACGGGCCGTTCAGGATCGGCTTGCCGCCGGTGGCGTTGTCGTTGTAGCCCGCCATGGTCCAGGACACGCCCGAGGCGTTGACGCGGGCCACGGCGATGTAGTTGCCGGCGTGGGTCGCGCCGGTGTCGGTCGGATGGTCGGTCTCGGCGGCCAACAGGATGTTGCCGAGCGGGTCCACGTTGAGCGCGACGTTGCCGTTGCCGCCCTGGAAGGGCACCTGGCTGTGGTAGTGGTCGAACTCGTTCGGCCCCGGGCCGAGGTTGGTGAAGCCGGTGGCGTTGTCCACCACGGTCGCCGGCAGGGTGAGGGCCATCTTGCCCGACACGACTCCGTTCGCGCCCATGCCGAACAGCACGAAGGTATCGGCGTTGCCGGTGGTGCCGTAGGCGAGGATCGCGCCCATTCCCTGCGTGGAGCCCAGCAGCGTCGAGTTGCGCGCCGTGTAGCTCATGTTGCCGCGCGTCTGCGTGACGCCCGCCGGCAGGTGCGTCGAGTCGATGATCATGGTCGCGGCGCTCGTTCCGCGCGCGAACTGGGAGGAGAAGTCGCCGCCCATGTACAGGGCCTGGCCGCCGTTCACGGTGGCCGGCATGAGCGTCGGACAGGCGTAGGTCGTGGCGCTCAGCGCCACGAGCCACTTCGTGATCGGGTCGAGCAGGTTGCCCGTGCCGGAGAGCACGTTGCGCATGGCGAAGTTGCGGTTGGACGCGTCCACCAGGTAGATGTTGTTGCCGCTGATGACCGAGTCCCCGCAGCCGCCGGTGGTGATGTTGTTGTTGTCCGCCCGGAAGGCCGTGTTTCCCTCCGCGTCCACCGCGCCCACGCCGATCGTGGCCAGCTCCGAGTAGGCGTCGCAGCTGCCGAGCGCCGTCTGGATGCGGTGCACGTAGAGGCGCGAGGTGTTGGAGGGATCGACGTTGACGATCGCCGTCACCAAGCCGTTGTAGTCCGTTCCGCCGTCGGTCGAGCCGAAGTCGCGGAACGCAGCCGCGAACTGGGCCCCGCGCAGGTCCGCGGCGTCGAGCGCCGTGCCCGGCATGTTGAGCGACGGATCGTTGTTGATGCCGTAGCCCTGGCCCTGCCAGAAGTAGTACGTCGTGGCGTCGAACTTGCGCGCCGAGAGCACGTGGCGGCTGATGCCCTGGGCGCCCATCAGGCTGTTGAAGAACCCGAGGCTGCTCTTCCCTGTCTTGGCGATGGGCGCGAGGCCGAAGTCATACCCCCAGGAGGAGAAGATCGGCGTCATGTCCACGACGTACGCGTTGCTCTGCTCGCTGCCGAACAGCGTGGATGCGTCGTCCCAGGGCGACACCGCGTCGCCCGGGTAGCAACCCACGATCGAAACGCTGTCCTGAGCGAGGCTCGCTCCGCCCGAGAGGATGAGCGCGCCAGCGAGCGCTGTAGAGATCAACCAGATCCGTTTCATGAGGTGAGTTCTCCGTCCAATCCTGGCCGCGAATCCATGGAATGAGAGGTCAGCTCGGACTCCCGAGCGGCCTCCGTGTCACGTCTTCGGGTGAAATTCAGGCTCCGCGAACTACGCCCGAGTTTACTCCAACGTCGGCCGAGAGGACACCCACTCGGTGTGCAGGTTCGAAGAAGAGCGCGGGAAGGACGTGACAAGATCCGCCGGCCGCGCGTAATCCTTTGCCGGACAATGCGTTGGCGGAGCGCGCGAGTGCCGCGAAGCCGCCCGCCCGCGGCATCTCGAATCTCCCCGCTCGCGTCGCCTTCGCGGCGGCGGCTGGCCGAACGAGCAGGCAGCGAGTCTCCTCGGCCCGCGCGATTCCGGAAGCTCTCCGCGCGCTGGTGGTTAGACTGGATCCCCTCTGTCCACTTCGTCGAGCGAATCGCGGAGGACCCACCGTGCCACCCCTTTCCAAGCGCACCGCAGCACTCGGCACCGAGAACGCTTTCGTCGTCCTGGCCGAGGTGAACAAGCTCATCGCGTCGGGCCGCGACGTGAAGTCGTTCTGCATCGGCCAGCCCGACTTCCTGCCGCCGGACCACGCCCGCGTGGCGGCCATCGAGGCCATCTGCCTGGGCAAGACCGGGTACACGCCGTCGGCCGGCATCCCCGACCTGCGGGCCGCGGTGGCGCGGGAGTTCTCCGCGTCGCGCGGCATCGAGGTGGCGCCGGACGACGTGGTCGTCAGCTGCGGCGCCAAGCCGTTCATCGGCTACACCATCCACTCGGTGACGGACTACGGGGAGGGCCACGAGGTCCTGTACCCGAATCCCGGCTTCCCGATTTACGAGTCCATGATCCACGCCGCCGGCGCCGTGCCGGTGCCGCTCGAGCTGCACGAGAAGGACGACTTCGCCTTCAACCTCGATGACCTGGCGGCGAAGATCAACTCGCGGACGAGGCTCCTGATTCTCAACTCGCCGCACAACCCCACCGGCGGGGTGCTGCCGCAGAAGACGATCAAGGAAATCGCGGCGATCCTGAGGAAGCACGACCACGTCTGGGTGTTCAGCGACGAGCCGTACTCCAAGCTGGTCTTCGACGCCCCGCTGGCGACGATCGAGGCCGAGCCGGGCATGCAGGAACGCACCATCATCGCCGACTGCGCCTCCAAGACCTACGCGATGCCGGGCTGGAGGCTGGGCTACGCGGCCAACCGGACGCTCGCGCCTCACTTCACGCGCTGGAACACGAACACCGTTTCTTGTCCGCCCGCTCCCAGCCAGTACGCGGCGCTCGCGGCGCTGACCGCTTCGCAGCAGTGCGTGGAGCACATGCGCCAGTCGTTCCTGGAGCGCCGCGACCTGATCGTCAAGCTCCTGAACGACATGCCCGGCGTGAAGTGCCGGAAGCCGGGCGGAGCGTTCTACGTCTGGCCGAACGTGACCGAGGCCTGCGAGCGCGTGGGCGCGGCCGACTCCGAGGAGCTGCGCAGGGTGCTCCTGCACGAGCTTGGCGTCGCCGTGCTCGCCGACATCCACTTCGGCCAGCGCATCCGGGGCGAGGGCCAGCACGTGCGCTTCTCCTACGCCGCGAGCCGCGCCGACATCATCGAGGGGTGCGGCCGCATGGCCGAGTTCCTCAAGAAGCACGAGGGCAAGAAGGCGCGCGCCTGCAAGACCCGGAAACCGGCGGCTACCTGATCGAAGGACGCGCCGCGCTTCAACCGGCGGCGGGCTGGATCTGGCGGCGCAGCAGGTCCACGAGCGCGTCGATGGCGAAGGGCTTGGCGATGAAGTCGTCCATGCCGGCCGCCAGGCAGCGCTCGCGGTCGAGGCCCGAGGCGCTGGCCGAGAGCGCGATGATGGGAACGTGCTGGCCGGGCGCCTCCTGCGCGCGAATGGCCTGCGCTGCGTCCAGACCGTTCATCTCGGGCATGTGGCAGTCCATGAGGATGGCGTCGTAGCTGGCGCGGCGCGCCATCTCGACGGCCTCGCCGCCGTCCACGGCGAAGTCGAGGAGGAACCCGCGCGAAGCGAGGAGCCTGCCGGCCGCCGCCCGGCTCACCGGATCGTCCTCGACGATCAGGACGCACGGCGCGAACTCCGCGCGGCGCTCGCCGGCCCCGCCCGCTGAGTCCTGCAGGGCGGCGTCGCCTTCCCCCGCGCCCGCGGCCCCGGTCTCGCCGCACCCTTCCAGCGGCGCGGCGCTGCCGGCCTGGATCGTGAACCAGAAAGTCGAGCCCTTGCCCGCGGCGCTCTCCACGCCGATCTCGCCTCCCAGCGCCTCGGCCAGGGCCTTGCTGATCGCCAGGCCGAGGCCCGTGCCGCCGTACTTGCGCGTCGTCGAGGAGTCGACCTGCGAGAACGACTGGAACAGCCGGTCGAGGCGGTCCGGCGGGATGCCGATGCCGGTGTCGCGCACCGAGAAGTGCAGCCGCGTCGCGTCCTCGGTCTCCTCTTGCACGCGCACGCGCACCGACACCTCCCCCGCGGCCGTGAACTTGACCGCGTTGGCGATCAGGTTGCCGAGGATCTGCCGCAGCCGGCCCGGGTCGGAGCGCACCGCGACGGGCACGGCCGGATCGACCGTGGAGCTGAGCACCAGCCCCTTCTCCCGGGCGCCGAAGGCGTGCACTTCCACGACCTCGTCGATCAGGTCGCGCAGCTCGAAGTCGATCGGCTCGATCTCGAGCTTGCCCGCCTCGATCTTGGAGAAGTCCAGGATGTCGTTCAGCACGCCCAGCAGGGAGTGCGCGGACTTCTGGATGGTCTCGGCGAAGTCGCGCTGCTCGGGGTCGAGCTTGGTCTCGAGCAGGATCGCCGTCATGCCGATGACGCCGTTCAGCGGCGTGCGGATCTCGTGCGAGGTGTTGGCCAGGAACTGGCTCTTGGCCTCGTTCGCGGCCGCGGCCTCCGCGGCCATCTGCCTGGCCTGGTTCGCGGCGCGGCGCAGGTTCCTGTTGGCTCGATCGGTCTCGCGCTTGGCGCGCGCGAGCGCGGCCGCGGCCTCGTTGCGGCGCCGGCGGTCCTCGGCGAGCCGCTCGCACATGCCGTCGAACTCGTGCGCCAGGTCGCCGATCTCGTCGGCGCGCGCCAGCGCCAGGCGGGCGCCGAGGTCGTCGCCGGCATTGATCGCGGCGACGTGGCGCGTGAGCCGCGCCAGCGGCCGGGTCACGACCAGGAAGACGAAGCCCAGGGCGATGAGGAGCGCGAGGAAGCCGGCCGCCATCATGGCGAGGAAGGCGAAGCGCGAGGCGTCGTCGCCGCGCGCGGTGATGTCGCGGGAGAGGCGCGCATGCAGGAGCAGGGCGTCCGCGCCGAACGCGTCCTGGAGCAGCGCGAAGCCGTGCAGGCTGCTCCTGCCCGCTTCGACGATGGCCGAGGCGCCCTCCGCCAAGGCGGCGGGATCCGGCAGGGGGAGGTCCGCGGGCAGGCCCGCGGCCAGGGGCAGGAGCTCGAAATCGACGCGCGTCTGCTCGATGAGCGCCTCGATGGCCTCGCCGTCCAGCCGCCGGCCCATGATCAGCGTGCCGCGCACCGGCCCCTCCCCCTCGCTGGTGAGGATGGGCCGCGAGGCCGCGAGCACGGGGCCGAGTTCGGTGACCAGGATGCCCACTCTTACCTCGTCCTCGCTGTCGTGCCGCAGCAGGGGGCTGTCCCGGGGAATCGGCTCGTGCAGGGGCGCGGGCAGGGGCAGGTCCTTCTCCTCTTCCAGGTTGAGGAAGCGCGCCCAGACCGGGCGGTCCGCGGCGTCGAGGAAGACCAGGAGGGAGAGCGAGTTCTGCGAGAGCGTGTTGAACGGGAGGTTCGCCTGCTCGTACGCCTCGTTCCGGTCCTCGACGTACTGGTAGGTGTCGTTCCAGCACGCCCAGTCCACCACCAGCAGGTCGAGGTGGTGCATCTCCCGCTTGATGGCCTCGACGCAGCGCTCCACGTTCATCTGCGCGCGGTCCAGCTCCAGCTCCCTGAAGCCCGACATGACCACCGAACGCTCGATCCAGCGGGCCAGCAGGGCCGACAGGGTCGTCGCCACCAGAAGGACGAAGAGGAGCTTGCTGTGCAGCTTCACGCCGGGCGTGGGTAACAGAGCTGTGGGGCGGAATGGCCTGGCGTGCTTATCGACAGCCGCGAAGTCCGGACTTGCGGCGAATCGGGTCTGGCGCGGACGCTTCGCGCCGCGCCAGACGCCGCGGCTGGATCCGACGGGCGCAGCGCCCGCGGCTCAGCCGCGGCAGCGGGACGCGGACGGCCACCGCCGTCGCACCAGACGCCGCGGCCGCATCCGACCGGCGCAGCGCCCGCGGCTCAGCCGCGGCAGCGGGACGCGGACGGCCTGCCGGCCGCCGCA